>NZ_LMQJ01000017.1:0-102880 GCF_001424605.1 Bradyrhizobium sp. Leaf396 | reverse complement strand
GCGACCGCGTGCGGACGAGCGGCGCTGACAGGTTCGTCCCGCCGGTRCTCGATGGCAACGTGCACAAGGCCGTCGGAGCCGGTGGGGTCAAGCGAACCGCGCGTACGGCAAAACCGTGTGGTCCTGACCGTCGTTGCTACGGTCAAGCGTTGGCGAATGCGGCAGTCGCGTCAACCGGCGCGGCGCCGGTGAATTTCGCTGGGGCGAGGGAGGCCAGAAGGAACTCCAGGGAAGGCCGTGTGTTGGGCTTCACCTGTATGCTGCTGTGCGGTTTCCTGCGTGCACCTTTTTGCGCAGCAGACCGCGGGTGCCGCCGGCACCCGGCCTTCCCTGCGCCCTCTTGGACGAGAGGGCGGAGAGATCAAGCAAAGCTCGGGCGAAACACGCCGCGAGATCGGGCAGGCGTGTCTTGCCATCTCACGTTCGCTGTCATCGCCCGCGAAGACGGGCGATCCAGTATTCCGGAGGTCCGAGTGATTGGCCGAGCAGCCGCGGCGTACTGCATTCTCCGCCTTCGCGGGGAATGATGGCGACGATTGGAGCATTGGGAAAACGGGAGCGCCCGTGGACTTGCCACTCGCAATCCGGTTCAATGGGTCATCGAGCTTTCCGGCGAGCGGGCATGCCGGATCGCAAGCCGGCCGATGCCCAGGACATGCGAGACGCTGCCGCGCCACTTGCGCGAAACTGTCGGGAATGCTTTTTGCTTGGAAGTGAGCCGTGGGGCCGCTGGCCCTGATCCAGAGAGATGAGATGAGCAAACTCGTTATCCGTGCCGGCGACTTCACCTTCGATGCCCGCTTCGAGGAGGAGCTGGCGCCCAAAACCGTCGCCGCTTTCCGCAACGCGCTGCCGTTCGAAAGCCACATCATCCATGTGCGCTGGAGCGGCGAGGGCGTATGGATGCCGCTCGGCGACCTGGATTTCGGGGTCGGCTATGAGAACCACACCAGCTACCCCGCGCCCGGTCAGATCATCCTCTACCCCGGCGGTATCAGCGAGACCGAGATCCTGCTCGCCTATGGCGGCGTTCATTTCGCGAGCAAGATGGGCCAGCTCGCGGGTAACCACTTCATCACCCTGACCTCCGGGCTCGAGAATCTGGCGACGCTGGGCAAGAGCGTGCTGTGGAAGGGCGCGCAGCCGATTCGCTTCGAGGAAGTCTGAGTGACTGAGCCCCGCTACCCGCGCGATCTCCGCGGTTATGGCCGCAACCCGCCGCATCCGCAGTGGCCCGGCAACGCGCGGGTCGCAGTGCAGTTCGTCGTCAATTTCGAGGAGGGCGGCGAGAACAACATTTTGCATGGGGACCGAGCCTCGGAAGCCTTTTTGTCCGACGTCCTCGGCGCGCAGCCCTGGCCGGGCCAGCGCCACGCCAATATCGAATCGATGTTCGAATATGGCTCGCGCGCCGGCTTCTGGCGGTTGTGGCGGATGTTCAACGAGCGGAAGTGGCCGACGACCGTGTTCGGCGTCGCCACCGCGCTCAAGCGCAATCCCGAGATCGTCGCAGCGATGAAGGAATCGGGCTGGGACATCGCGAGCCACAGCCTGAAATGGATCGAGCACAAGGACATGACCGAGGCGCAGGAGCGCGCCGAGATTACGGAGGCGATCCGCGTCCACACCGAGGCAACAGGATCGCGGCCGCTCGGCTGGTACACGGGGCGCTCCTCGATCAACACCAACCGGCTGCTGATGGAGGAAGGCGGCTTCCTCTATCTCTGCGACTCCTATGCCGATGATCTGCCCTATTGGGTAAGGGGACCGGGCGGCAAGCAGCTCTTCATTCCCTACACGTTAGATGCCAACGACATGCGCTTCATCAACCCGCAAGGGTTTGCCGAAGGCGAACAGTTCTTCACCTACCTGAAGGACGCATTCGACGTGCTTTATGCGGAAGGGCAGACCGCACCGAAGATGATGTCGGTCGGCCTGCACTGCCGCCTCGCCGGCCGGCCCGGCCGCGCGGCGGGCCTGATCCGCTTCCTGGACTATATCGGCAAGCACGAGCGCGTCTGGGTGCCGACCCGATTGCAGATCGCGCAGCACTGGCACGACAAGCACGCCCATCTGGCCGCCGACGCATTCGAGATCGGGTGAGATGTCACAGATCTCGCTCGCCGATCTCAATGGCGCCAGCAGGGACGACTTCGTTGCGGCGCTTGCCGGCGTCGTCGAATGTTCGCCGTGGCTCGCCGGGCAGCTTGCGGCAAAGCGGCCCTTCACAGGCATCAATCAACTCCACGCCGCGCTGATTGCGGCGATCCAGAGCGCCGAGCCCGACGTTCAGCTGTCGTTGATCCGCGCCCATCCCGATCTCGCGAGCAAGACGCAACCTGCCGCCGGCCTTACGGCGGAAACGGCCGACGAGCAGAACAGAGCCGGGCTCGACCGGCTGTCGGAGCCCGAATACGCGGCGTTCGGGCGCGCCAACAACGCTTACCGCGTGAAGTTCGGCTTTCCCTATATCGTCTGCTTGCGCCGTCACACCAGGGATTCGGTGCTGCGCGACTGCGAGACGCGGCTGCTCAATATCGCGAAGACCGAGACGCGACGTGCCATCGAGGAAATCGGCCGCATCGCGGCGCTGCGCCTGGATCAGCTCGTCATTGCGGACGACAAGCTGAAGGTGCACGGCCGGCTCTCGACGCTTGTGCTGGACAATCAGATTGGCAAGCCGGCACCGGGCATCCCGGTTGAGCTCGTCGAGCTCGCGACCCTCGGCGAGAACCGCGTCATCGCGCGCGCGGTGACAAATGCCGACGGCCGCACCGACCAGCCGCTGATCGGCGGCCGTCCGCTGCCGATCGGCCGTTACGAACTCCGCTTCAGCGTCGCCAGATATTACGCCGAGCGAAACGTGCCACAGTCCGATCCGCCGTTCCTCGATGAGATCCCGCTGCGCTTTGCCGTCAGCGAGCCGGAAGGCCAGTATCACGTGCCGCTGCTGGTCACGCCGTGGAGCTATTCGACCTATCGCGGCAGCTAGAAAAATAGGCTCGTCGGCACGACGCCGTCGGTGGGATCGAGCGCAGCTTCAGTTCCGCCGCGCGCCATGCGGGCGGGGTAAGCCAGGCAAAAGTGGAAAGAGGGGGCAGCCACAAGTGCCGGGTGCTTCTGGCCACCCCCTCCGAACCTCCTCCGGGAGGAGCAGGTGATCCGGGAAATGCAAGAAGCGTGCTAGTTGCCCCGGAAGCCTGTCTTCGATGTCTTTCACATGGAAATTCATCCCGAGTATCTGGCCGTCATGAGGTGATCGCCGCCCCCGCAATCAATCGGCTGCGGTTCTGCCTAGGGATCGGGCACTTCCCGGCGGCTCCCGGGCGCATCCGCGCGAGGTCGCATGGCGTGTGGTCACATTCATGCTAATCACGCCTTGGTTGGGGCAAGCGCCGGGCGTGATTTGCTGCAGGGAACCCGGTCCGATTGTCGCCAGGACAGCGGCGGCGGTCAGAGAAGAGAAGGCTTGTTGAGATGGGGGCCGTCAGTGCCGTTCAAAGTGCATCGCTCGGCGAGGTGATCGTTCGCCGGATCAACGATCTGGCCGCAATCTCGGAGGAGGGCGGCAGCCTCACCCGCATCTACCTCACCACGGAGCTGCGCGAGGCAGCGGACCTCATCCTGAGCTGGATGCGCGAAGCAGGCATGAGCGCGCGCCTCGATGGGATCGGCAACGTCTGTGGCCGCTACGAAGGCGACCAGCCGGGTGCGCCATGCCTGATGCTCGGCTCGCACTACGATACCGTGCGCGATGCGGGCAAATGGGATGGGCCGCTGGGTGTGATCACGGCGATCTCTTGCGTCGCCGACCTCAACCGCCGCGGCAAGCGCCTGCCGTTTGCGATCGAGGTGGTCGGGTTTGCCGACGAGGAGGGGGTGCGTTTCGCCTCGACCTTGCTCGGAAGCCGTGCGGTGGCCGGGACCTTCGACGAGAATGTGCTGAACACGCGCGACCGCGATGGCGTTTCAATGCGCGATGCGCTCGTGCAGTTCGGGCTCGATCCCGACCGTATCGGCGCAGCGGCACGGACGCGGGGCGAACTGCTGGCCTATATCGAGTTGCACATCGAGCAGGGGCCGGTGCTGGAAGCACAGAACCTGCCCGTTGGCGTGGTTACAGCGATTGCCGGCGCCACGCGCCTTGCCGCGCGGCTGACCGGGATGGCCGGTCACGCCGGCACCGTCCCAATGCCGCTGCGCCGAGACGCGCTCGCCGGTGCGGCCGAATGCATCGGCGCGATCGAGCAGTTTTGCCGCACCGACGAGGGCGGCCTTGTCGGCACCGTCGGCCACATCCAGGCGAAGCCCGGTGCGACCAACGTCATTCCGGGCCAGGTGTCGTTCACCATAGACATGCGGGCGCCGACCGACGGGCATCGTAAGCGCGCGGTCACCGAAATCGTCCGCCAGATCGAGGCTATCGCCAAGCGCCGGCGGCTGGCGCTTCAACTCGATGTCACTCACGAGAACCGCACTGCACCGTGCGCGCCTTGGCTCCA
Organism: Bradyrhizobium sp. Leaf396; assembly: GCF_001424605.1. Taxonomy (NCBI): domain Bacteria; kingdom Pseudomonadati; phylum Pseudomonadota; class Alphaproteobacteria; order Hyphomicrobiales; family Nitrobacteraceae; genus Bradyrhizobium; species Bradyrhizobium sp. Leaf396. The sequence continues at coordinate 98,378 of NZ_LMQJ01000017.1, read as the reverse complement.
GCAGCAGATCGCGCAGGCGATCGAGGCCGAAGGCTTTTCCGTCTTCGAGCTGCCGAGCGGAGCAGGGCACGACGGCATGGCGATGATCGACATTGCCGATGTCGGCATGATCTTCGTCCGCTGCCGCGGTGGCATCAGCCATCACCCGGATGAACATGTCGAACTCGCCGATGCCGACGCGGGCGCGCGGGTGCTGTTGCGGGTGATCGAGAATTTCAGGCCGCAGGAAGGTCGACGGCAGGCTGAAGAAGCCCCAGCCGAAGCAGCCAGGTCATCGTGAAGAAATACGAATCAGGCAGGCTTTGGATGGTGCCCGCACCATCGGAGTTGACCCGGCCAGGATATGAATAGCGATACCCCGTTGCCCTCAAACCGCAGAAGCCGATTCTACCAGGGTGCGGCTGCGACCGTTCTCGCCAACGCCCTCCAGGCGGTCAATTTTCTCGGTGATCGGTTCCTGAGAAGATCGGATCATTCGTTCACTGCCATCGGGGACCTCTATCGGCACTCGATGGAGAGTGCCTTTTCGCTGACCGAGGCTTTCCTCGTCACGGGCGCACCACACGCCTCCGCCTATTATCCCCGCGACTTCGCGTGGTTCTATCCTGATGTCCTCGATCCCGAAACCATCTTGGATGCGCAGGATGCTGTCCGGCGCGCTCGGCTGCTCGACAAGAGCGTCCGCTTGTTGCTGGACGCGGTTCGTGCCGGCGTCGTCACGACGACCATCGTCCCCGCGGGACGCGGCCGGTACCTCGGGGTGAATTATTTCTCGCGCCCGTCCGACACGCTGCTCGGCATTCTCGCCGGCCTCCAGCAGATGATCTCTGCCGAGGAGAGGAAACCGTCCTATCTCGCGATGTCGCAATGCGCGCATGCCGGCCGCTTGTTGCTGGCGGAGTATGGCGCCGACCTGAAGCGAGCCATTCTGCAGCTCGCAAGCGAGCTCGAACCGTTCGATGATGGCGGAACCAGGTCTTTGCTTTGCGATGTCAACGCACCCCGTTCCGCTGCGACAGACACCCGCGCCGAGCGCAAGCGCTTCGTAACCAATGCTTCTGTCTACACGACCTTCGTGTGGGGCGTGCAGCTCGGGATCGTCGGTGAGAACGAGCTGAAGCGGCTGCTCGGGCGAGACCTTGTGCAGTACAAGAGGGACCTGCTCCGCCTGTTTGGCAAGGACGGCTACATCAGGCATTCCCTGGAAGACCGGACGACCTCGCCGGCGTCATCAGTCGCACTGGATTTCGTCGGTGTGCATCGCGGATTCTGGACCATGAGCGATGCGAGCGAGCGGGCGCTGTTCGCTGCCACGGCGGATCTGATCATCGCGGAACCGCGGTTTCGTATCCCCAGCACGTTTCATTTCCTGGTGTCGGCCGACAATCCCAGGAACAAGATGATCCACAAGATTGCCGCACCTGCCTATCAGGGGCGCTCCTCCTGGCCGACGTTCAACGTCGAGTTCGCAGATCGCATGCTGGATTATGACGAGTTCACGGGGCGCGATACCTACCGCGCCTGCGCACAAGGAATATTGAAGGACATTCGGACTGCGACCGAGGTCCACGGCGGCTATCAGGAGCTGATTTCCGAACAGGGGCTGAAGTACCGCACCTGGGCCTATAAGGGCGCCGTGGCCCATTCCTGGTTCCCGCGCTTTCTGTCGGTCTGGAGGCGGGCGTACGGGACGCCGCTCCTCCGGTGGGATTGAGCGATCCGGTCCTGTTGCGCGCCGCTATGCCGCGAGATCCAGCAGCCGGCATGACCCGCGCACGAGCACCTTGCGTCCCGTCGGCGTCATCGACGGTACGCCGTCATTGACGTCCACGAGACCAAGCTTCACGAGGCTTTCGATCAGGTAGGCCTTCGAGAGGCGACCACTCGACGTGGCGTTGCGGAGCGTGCGCAGAGCGTCCCATTGGTCCGGGGTAAGATCGAAATCGACGTCGTTGCTCATTGTGCCTCAAACGATAGCCCAGTCGCGCGCCCCTGTTAGCGGAGCTGCATGAAGACCATGCGACGACAATGAGTCCGGAATTCGGTGAACTGTTTAGAACGTCTCTTCACTAATTGCGGCAGTCCGTTGCTGTCCAAGCGTTGCATGAGCAGATCGTCGAAAGCGCCAATCAAATATCGATGATCGAAGCTTGATGTTGCGGTGCGAATTGCCGCAGTGCACGGGAAGCATCGCTGTCCCTTCGCCGCGATATGCATAGAAATGACGCGGCGAGCCGTGCAGGACTCTGTTACACTCATTTGCAGGCGATTGGCTTCACAGGAGGAGTGGAGTGCATGAACAAGCTGGTTGAAATTCGCAGTCAGGAATTTCTATGCCGTGAGCGCGCGGCGCTCGACTCCGAACGTCGTGTATTCTGGCTCGCACAGGCCCAGGAATGGGAGCAGCGTGCGCTCGATGAAATCGCCTATCACTTCCGGGAGTGCAATCTCGCGCAGGCCGAGCGGAACGCGGCCTGACACCGCTGGTTTTTGCTTACTGATACGTCGCTACGATATCGGACACGGCGCGCTCGAGCTGCTGTGCGGTGGCGCATTGGCGCACGACGCTGCAAAAGGTCGCGTAGCGCGGCATCTCGGAATCGCCAAAGCCCCAGGCGAGCCGCCCCTCGGGATTGAGCCAGACCAGCCGCTTGGAGCGCTCGGAGATGCGGCGCAAAATGTCGGCACGCGGGTCGAGATTGTTGCTGCGGGCGTCGCCGAGCACGATCACGGTGGTCCGAGGCGTCAGCGTGCTCATGAACTCCTTCTCGAAATCGACCAGCGAAGAGCCGTAATCTGACGAGCCAAAACCGACCTTGGACATGATCTCGGACATCGCCTCCTCCGGCGACTTCGATTCCAGGATTTCACTGACCTCGATCAGATGGGAGGAGAAGGCGAAGGAGCGGACGTCGTCGACCACCTCGTGCAATGAGTGGATCAGCAGCAGGAAGAAGTCTGAGACTTGAGCGACCGACCCGGAGACGTCGCATAGCGCGACGATCTTCGGTCGGTCACGATGCTTGCGCTTCCATGCCGTGAGGAAGGGAATGCCGCCCCAGGCCGCATTGCGGCGGAGCGTGCGGCGCACGTCGAGATGGCCGCGGCGCTGGCGCTTGCGTGGCTTCGAGTAGCGCTCTCGCAGCCGGCGCGCGATCTGGCGAATGAGTGCGCGCATCTCGGCGACCTGGCGCCGCTCGATGCGAGCAAGCGGCGCGTTGCGCAGGATCTCATTGCGGAGGTTCTCGGCCTCCTCGCGGGCGTAGAGTGCAAGCCCCTGGGAGACCGTATCGCGCACGGCTTCGCGCAAGCCGTCGAGTGCGGCGCGCAGGCGCTCGGCCAGGGCCGGATTGGTCGCGGTCAGCTCGTCGAGGTCGTCGCGCAGGCGCTGAAGGCCCATCGCGTCGAGTATGCGGCTTGAGAAGATGCCGCGCTGAGTGGAATAGCGGATGTCGGACAGGGAGGCCGCACCGGAGGCGCTGGCGATGGCGGCTGCGATCGCATTGCGGTCCTGCGAAAGCAGCATCTGGGCGAGCGGGCCCAAACCCTGGGAAGGCTGACCTTCGCCAGCATCGCCGGGAGCGTCGGAGGGGGGCGACTGATCCGCATCGGGCGAAGTGTCGTCGTTGTCCGCCTCGGGCTGGTCCTGCCTCGGCTCCGGCTGACTGAAGAAGAGATCAAAGCAATCGCCGAGAGCGAGCTTCTCGTCCTGTGACTTGGCGAGTGTCAGGAGCAGCGCGTCGCGCAGGATTGCGCGGTCGGAGAGGCCGACCTGCGCGACTGCTCGCATCGCATCGATGCTTTCCGCAGGCGAGACGTGAACGCCGGCGCCCCGTGCCGCCCGAAAGAAACGATGGAGGTTCTCGCGCATCGGCGTCAACCGAAGACGTTGGACCGTGCCGCCTTGGCAATGAAGGTCGTCACTTGCGGCGTTGCAGCCTCGATGTCGGCTTCGTATTTCAGGAGCACGTTGAGCGTGTCCTTGACGATCTCGGAATCGAGTTCGGAAGCCTGGAGCAGCACCAGCACGCGCGCCCAGTCGATGGTCTCGCTGACCGAGGGCAGCTTCTTCAGATCGAGCGAGCGGATCTCGTGGATGAAGCCGACCATCTGCCGTCGCAGCGCCTGCGAGATGCCGGGCACGCGGCTTTCGACGATCCGCTCCTCCAGCCGCTGCTCGGGAAAGCCTATATGCAGATGCAGGCAGCGGCGCTTCAACGCGTCCCCGAGGTCGCGCTCGCTGTTGGAGGTGAGGATCACGGTTGGCGGCGTGATGGCCGAAACGGTTCCAAGCTCGGGAATGGTGACCTGGAAGTCGGACAGGATCTCCAGCAGCAGCGATTCGAACTCAGCGTCTGACTTGTCGATCTCGTCGATCAGCAGCACGCAGCCGCCCGGCTGCTCCAGCGCCTGGAGCAGGGGACGTGGCTCGACAAACTCCTTGGAGAAGAACACGTCGCCGAAATCGTGCAGCTGGTCGAGCGCGGCGTGCAACGTCTGCGCGCCGCCGAGAACCTCACCGAGCTTGTCCTTCAGGATCTGCGTATAGAGAAGCTGCTTGGCGTACTTCCACTCATAGAGCGCCTTGGCCTCGTCGAGGCCCTCGTAGCATTGCAGGCGGATCATCTTCATGCCGCGCCAGGCAGCGATCGCCTTGGCGAGCTCGGTCTTGCCGACGCCGGCAGGCCCCTCGACCAGGATCGGCTTCTCGATCTGCTGCGACAAATAGACGGCCGTCGCGATCTGCCGGCTCGCGATGTAACCTTGCGCGGCGAGGCCGCTTTCCACTGCCTCGATCGACGTCGAGGGCTTCTGATCAGCCACGAATGGGCGCTCCCAAGGGTCCAAGTGAGGCTTGTTCTGCCTGCGTTCCCGGCAAAGAACAAGCCTCGTTTGGGAGACATCAGATGCGCGTGAGCGGCATTTTTTCCGTTCCGCGCAAATAGTTAGGCAGCTCGCCGTTCGCGAAATCAGTGCCGCAGCTGCTCCGGTTTGCGGATTGTCTGCCTGACCTCGGCGCCGCAATCGGCGCATTCATAAACGAAGTCGATTCTGGCGAGACCCCAATGCGGCTCGACCTCGCGCACATACATCGGCAGGAACCCCATGCAGGCGGGGCAATTCACGGGCGGGACCTCGACATCCTGATGATGCTGAACGTAAGCTGGCATCTCCGCTCTCCTTCGCAGGCGACCCACCAAACCCCACGCGAAGCTACTGCCGGCTAGCCCGGAGCCCTCATCAACTCTTTCGAACACAGGTGGAACGGCTAATGTTTGCCGTTCGCTGTGACATTCTGGTTACGGCTCTGTACTGTCCAGGGTGGGCCAAATGCCTGTTTCGCTGGCCAATTCCGTGTTCGGACCTTCACCTCAACGATAAGGGAGCAACGCCCATGACGCATGCCATTCGATTTCACAAGACCGGTGGGCCGGAAGTTCTGGTCTGGGAGGAGGTCAGCGTCGGCAAGCCTGGACCCGGCGAAGCCCGCATCCGCCACACCGCTGTCGGTCTCAATTTCGTCGATATCTATAACCGTTCGGGCTTGTATCCGGCGCAACTGCCGAGCGGGCTCGGTAGCGAGGCAGCCGGTATCGTGGAGGAGGTCGGCCCGGATGTTACCGATCTGAAGCCGGGCGACCGTGTCGCTTATGGCGCCTCGCCGCTCGGAGCTTACTCCGAGGCGCGGCTGATCCCCGCCGACCGGCTGTTGAAATTGCCTGACGGCGTCGACGACAAGACCGCGGCGGCGATGATGCTCAAGGGGCTGACGACGCAATATCTGATCCGGCAGACCTATAGGGTGAAGGCGGGCGATACCATTCTGCTTCATGCCGCGGCCGGTGGTGTTGGTCTGATCCTGAGCCAATGGGCCAAGCATCTCGGCGCGACCGTGATCGGCACGGTCAGCAGCGATGAGAAGGCCAAGCTGGCCAAGGCGCATGGTTGCGACCATGTGATCATCTATACACGAGAGGATTTCGTTAAGCGGGTTGACGAAATCACCGGCGGCAAGAAGGTGCCGGTGGTTTACGATTCCGTGGGCAAGGACACGTTCCTGAAATCGCTGGATTGCCTCGCGCCCCTCGGCGTCGCGGCGCTGTTCGGTCAATCGTCCGGCGTGGTCGAGCCGCTCAATCTTGGCCTGCTGGCGCAGAAGGGCTCGCTTTACGTCACGCGTCCGACGCTGTTCACCTACGCCGCCAAACGCGAAAGCCTGGTCGCGATGGCGAACGAACTGTTCGATGTCGTCAAGTCCGGTGCGGTCAAGATCGAGGTGCACCAGACCTATCCGTTGAAGGAGGCCGCAAAGGCGCACGCCGACCTGGCGGCACGCAAAACCACGGGATCGACAGTTCTGTTGGTGTAATCCCCGACCGGGCGGTGACGCAGGCTACCTGGCCTGCGTCATGACCGTTCGTGCTTGCGCAGATCGCGGGTGTGATCAAGGTCGATTGCCTGGAGGTCTATATCCTCAGGCGGGATCTGGGGCAGGGCGGCCTCAGTTAGCATGGCCTCGGTCACGTCCTCGACCGCATTCTCCAGGATCTCGTGGATGAACGAGATGTTCTGGTATTCGCCCGAGGCGATGCGCGAGATGACTTCGCGCCTCGTGATCTCCGGATCGACGACCGCCTCGCGGCCCCGCCGCCCATAGTCGATCATCACGACGAAGTATTGCATGAAACGATCCTGCCGCGCCCCGTGGTCGTAGCGCGGCAGAGTATTGTCGGAAACCGGAATTTTGTCAATGGTCATTTCTGAAAATGCGAAATGGCCGGCTGCAGCTCCATCACTTGCCCTTCTTGCGGGGCCGCGCCGATTTCGCGCGCAGTCGTTCGAGTTGCCCCTTGGGCATGGACAGGCAGATCTCCCCGACCCAGTCGAGCTTGACCCCGACGATCGGCTTGGCATTGAAGCTCGTGAGGTTGACGACAGAGGGTGATTTTCCCCGCTCGATGGTTTTCAGATAGCGCTCGCCGGTCTTGAGCCGAACCACCGCCTCTTCACCGTAGAAGCTCGACAACGGATGGCGCTGATCCTTGTAGACCACGATCACGTCGCCGCTTTCGTATTTTGGCAGCATCGAATCGCCCACGATCTCGAATGCGATCGTCTCTTCCATGATCGGGAAGGGCAACGTGACGTCGCCGAGACCTTCCGGGGGGACCTGTTCATAGTCCGGCTCGATCACCGCGCCGGCTCCGACCCGGCCCATGATCGGCGCAAGATTGAGCTCGAGATATTCCATGATCGGAATGATCTCCGAGGCTTTTACCAAGCGCTCGCCGCCGAGAATCTCCGAGACCGCCCCGGGGCGCACGCCCATGGCCGCCGCCAGGCCGCCCTTGCTCTTGCCCGTTTTCTCCAGGCCCCGCTCGATCATAGCAACGTCCAACATGGTGATTCCCTCGATTGCGCACCTGGCCTCTTGTAATCCGAAATTCGGAATTGATGCAATTATGAATATCAGAATTGTCGCTTGACTCTCTATTCGGAATACCGGAATGTATGCTCCGCCTTCCGTCGTTCGATCGGAGGCGGCGCATCACAGGACAGCAGCATGGAACCGGGCCATTGGCCGTCGGAGCACTCCGACGCGCTTCGCGACTATTTTCTCAAAGGCATGTCTTATGCGGAGATCGGGAGACAGCTAAACGCACGATTCGGAACGGCTTACACGCGCAGCGCGGTGGTCGGCCGCGCCAAGCGGCTCGGGCTCGTCCTGCCGGAATGGATGACAAGCCCGTCGATCGCGCCATCGTGGCCGGGCGAGGCCAGCCCGCTTGCGCCACGGCGCGTAGCCTTGCCGAACCTGAATCTGCCGCCGAAATCGGCAATGAAGCCCGCCCAACGGGTGAAGCTGCGCTGTGTCGGCGTCCAGCCGCGCCTGATACCGCTCGTCGAACTCGAGCCGGCCGACTGCCACTACCCCTATGGCGGCGACAAGGACGGCGAGGAGATTGCCTTCTGTGGCCACCCCCGCCAGCCGGCGTCCAGCTATTGCGCACCGCATGCTCGCTTGACGCGTCGCTCTGGCACGCCGTCCGCCCGTGTCGCCGGGCGGGTCGTGCTGAGGCTGGTCGGCGTCCCTTGAGAGTGCCGCCTTCGTTCGATCGTCAATTTTGCAAGGAGTAGCCCAGTGGCACGTGCCCGACGCAACAAGTCTTACAAACTGGCGCAGATCTACGACCGGCGGTCGAGGGAGGTGCCGTTCAATGCCGAGCTGGCGGAGGTGGAGGTCGACAATCCGCTCGCGCTCGATTCAGGCGAGAAGATCCTGGCTATGCGGTCGATCCGCAGCGATCCGCTCGGCCGGCTGCATGCGCACCACCAGATCGACGAAGCGCAATACCGCGGCGGGCGCGCCTTTCAGAACGATTGGGAGCGGGCTGAGCGGGGGCCTCAGGCGGTGGACACGACCCGCGAATATGTCGATGGCACCAGCACGCGCGAGCCGGTCACCGAGAGCCAGCGAAAGGCGGTGCTGCGGCTGAACCGGGTCGAGCGCGAGCTCGGGACTGACGGCGCCGCGCTGGTGCACGATGTGCTGGTGCTGGGTCTGACCATGGATCAGATCGGGCAGCGTCGTGCCGTCCGTACGCAGCGCTGGAACGACTATTTTGGGCGCCGCTTTCGCGAATGCCTGGATCGGCTGGCGCTGATCTACGGCTTTGCGACGGAAGCTGGGACGCTGCGTCCGGACCGGCGGAGATGATTGCGGCACGCCGGCGGTCTCGGCCGCCGACGTGACCGACCCTGCTTACGGATGAGGCAGTATCCTGTACGGCGTGGTGTAGGGCTCGACGCGAAGCGACGCGTTGGCCAAAAGACCGATCTTGGCGGTCGGCGCCTGCTGCAGTTCGCCGTTCGGGCCTCGACGCACATTGTATTGCCAAACCGTGAGGTCGCCTTTCTGTGCCAGCGCGCGTGCAACGGCGCTCGCATCGTTGCCGCCAAGCGCCTGAAGCTCCTCCGCCGACAATCCGACGACAATTTCGTCCTTGACGGTAACGATCTTGAAGAGGTTCATCTTTGTCTCCTGGGCCCATGCGCCTTGTACCGAGAGGGTGAGAAGCGCGACTGCAGCGCCCTTGATGAGATCGCAGCGAGAAAGCATGCCTTTGTCCTTTGATGGTGTACGCTCCAGATTTCTCCAGCGGGGGCGCCGTGATCTGCGTGTCCGTTCTGCAATCGCTTTGTCGTTTGTTTCTGAACGGCGGTTCACGGATGGAAAGCAAATCGGGCCCGATGAGGCTCGCTGAGGGTATCGCGGCCACTCACCGGAGGCCGATGGGCGTGAAGATCACGCGGTCCTGCCATCGACGATACAACCTCCGCACGTCACTCAACAGCTACGTGTATACGCTGCCAAGCGTCTGTTGGTGTCCGCAAATGTCCATTCACATAGGAAACAAAAGCGAAGCGCAGCGCCAACGGCGCTCAAGACTGTATACGTGTTCGATGCAGCTTCTTGACGCAGGTGGGTGACGGCCGTCGATATTCCTGTTATCCGGAATCGCCGTGGTTCGGTGCAGAAGAAGCATCGTACCCGAGCCGGGCTTGCTGGAGGAGTTGTTCCTTGGCATAATTACAACCAATTCTGTCGCTTGGGTGCAGTTCAGCGTGCCAGCCTGGCGGGCGCCCCCGGCCGAGAGTTCGTCGCGACAGGTTCTGTTGCGACGTTCGGTTCTTGAGTGGATCGCGAGGGCCGATGCTTGTCATAGGTGCGAGATGAAAGACCTCAATTTCGCCGCCGAGCTGCATCTCAAGCTCGGCGTGCCTGCAAGCGGCACCGTCGAGAGCCTGCGCCTGCTCCGCGCGTTTCTGAAGCTCGCGCCTCGACAGCGTTTCGAAGTGATCAAGCTGGTCGAAGATCTGGCCACCGAGGAAGCTCTTCCTGAGCACCCCTTGTCCTAAAGTCTGGCCGCGCGCCGGACCCAGGCTGCATCCATCCATTTTCCTCATACACCCGTCAGCGGGTGTCATCCCCCTCGGCTGGCCGCTGGAAGGTGGTCCGGCAAATGTGGTATCCAGTTCGAAAAAGGGAGAGTGCGACCATGATCGAACCGAAACTCGAAGTTCCGGCCGAGCTGCGCGACTTGGCAGAGAAGACGATCGACCAGGCGGAAAAGGCCTTCGGCATGTTTTTTGAAGCCGCCAGCAAATCAATGTCATCCGTTCCGGGCGCGGGGACGGAGGTATCGAAGCAGGCGCTCGCTTTTACCGAGCAGAACATGAAGTCGGCCTTTGAGCATGCGCGCAAGCTTGTACATGCCACCGATTTGCAGGAAGCGATGCGTATCCAGTCCGATTTCCTGCGCAGTCAGTTCACGAGCGCGGGAGATCACATGCGCCAAATGACGGGCAGTCTCATGCAACCAGGCAAGGACAAGTCTTGACTCTCGCTGTGTGTACGGCGTGCCCACAACTTGATCTTGTGCGATGTTAAGATCCGCGCTTCGATACTCACGCAGGTCCATGATGGGCCACCGAACGACTCCATTCGCCGTCCGTCATCCCTTCTGCTGATCCCTGCCGGTCCTCCGGCAGGGATTTGCACTTGTAGCGGATCGCTTTCGTCCGGTGACCGCTAGACCGCAAGGAGATCGGTGGGAGTCGTCTGCGGCTTTGAGCACGGTCTCTTCCGAAAAGCGCTCCACGCTTCGTGCCAACGTGAGCTTCGGATCCGGATCACGCTCTATCGCAGCGATGCGATGTAGGCCGCAATATCCGCGGCTTCGGCTCGGCTCAAGGGAAAGTTCGGCATCTTCGGGTGCGGATCGAGCAGGAAGAAGGCGAGCCTTTCCGGACTGAAGTCCTGCCTGCGCGCAACGGACGGAAAGGAGGGAACATCGGCGCTCGCCTGGGTCTGCCCGTTCGCCACGACATGACAGCTCGCGCACCAGCGCCTGGCAAGGTCGGCGCCGTGATCGGCGTCAGCGGCCAGGGCGGACGTACCGACGCCAGAGACTACGCCAATCAGGAGGCAAATCCTTCTTACGTGCCGGGACATGGGCAATCTTTCTACGTTCGCTCGCGTCTGCCGCGCTCAACCGCAGCATGATCCTGGAAACTGCGAGAGGTCAATGCGGGCGATGACCGACCGGAACAGCTTGCGGGTCGAACGATAGAGATGCCGTACGAATGCGGGCACTCTTGCCGCGGCCAGGCCAAGGCTCTTCGTATCAAGGCTTGCGGTATAGTGCGACACTTGTCTCTCCGAGGCCATGTTGTTCTTCTAGCGTGCCGCTTGGGAGCCGCCTTGATCTGCCGCAAAGCTTCTCCGCTAACATTCGCCGGTTCATGATCATTCAAATCGGTGACTTGCTCACGATCTTCGACCGGCAGTTACGCAAGTTCTGAGCAGGGCCGCGAAAGCGGTCGCCCTGCCATGGCGCCGTTCTGCGACAGGGCGGCTAAAGGCAGCCGGCCTTGCCGCGTTCGGGGCAGAGCCGGAATGCGCTCGACAGCGTGAAAAGGAAGCGTGGGCTGCGACGCTCGTTGTCAGGTGCCCGGTAGCTCAAGGGGACAGCCACGCCTAAGTCGGCATGGAGATCGTCAGGGAGGAAGAAGCGCACACCGGCTCCGGCAGATGTGAGCGACAGGCCATCGCTCAGGCGGTAGCCGTGGTTCCAGACGGCGCCCGCGTCGCCGAAGGCATAGAGCTGATAGCCGGTCCAGTAGCGGAAATTGAGCTTCTGATCGAAGCGCAGCTCGATCGTGCCGGCAAGACCGTTGTCGCCGCTGATCTCGGCTGCGCCATAGCCTCGGCCGAAAGCCGCGCCGCCAAGATAGAACTGCTGCGAAGTGAATAATGGCCGTGACGCGGTTTGGCTCGCAGCCGAGACCTTGATCGACCAGGCATCGTTGAGTGTCTGGTGGCGCGTGAACCACAAGCTCAGCACCGAGAAGTTCGACGAGGCGCCAGCGCGCGATAGCAGATCGTCGTCGAAATGTGATGCGCCAAAGATGTCCAGGCCTTGCCGGAAGCTCGCCGTCGCGAAATTGGTGCCGCCGAAGCCGTCTTGAAGCCTATAGTCGGCGGTCAGGCTCGCCGTCCTGATGTGGTCGTTGTACCACGGCCCGTAAAGGTCATGCTCGGACACATTGCTGAAGGTCATCGCGGCTGTCAGCGTGAGCGTGGACGATTGCGACTGCAGCGGAACGGTGCTGGCACGCAGCTCGAATGCTTCGGTCGTGGTGATGTCGCTGTCGAGGCGTCGGGCGTCGCCGGGCCTCACCGCGCTGTACAGCACCGATGCGCCGAGGCGCAAACCATCGACACCGACCGGCGCGTCGTAGGACATCCGCGCGAAGCCGAGCTCGCGCGGATCGTTGGCAATGGTCGACAGGTTGACCGAAAGGGTGTCGCCGGGCGTGAGGTAGGAATTGAACGCGCCGGTCGCGTAGGTTTGCCAGGGGCCGACCGACGATGATCCGAGATTGTCGAGGCCAAAGGAGGAGAAGACGTGCCAGGTCTTCAAATAGACGATCAGGCGGAAGCGGCCCGTCGTGCCGCCGATCTCCTCCAGCGCGGTATCGGTGATCCGGACGCCCGGTCTGCCGTTGATCAGGAACAGTTGGCGTTCGAGCGTTGCAAGGCGCGAGGGTTGTTCGGCCAGAATCGGCCCGAGCATCGGCCTGACGCCGAACTGTTCGGCGCCATCGCCTTTCAGCTCGGCTTGCACAATGGCGCCTTCGATAATTTGGATCCGGACCCGGCCGTCGGCGATATCCTGCGGCGGCACGATTGCGCGACTTAAGTGGAATCCGGCCTCGCGGTACAGTTCGCTGATCGCGCCGGCAATCGCAGCGAGATTGGCCTGAGAGACCTTCTTGGCAAGGTAGGTCTGATAGACCGCGGCGATGCGATCGCGGGAGATGGCGTGAGCGCCAATGACGTCGATGCCGCGCAGCACAAATTGCGGCTTGGCATCCCCGCCCGGAGTGGGCTGTCCGACGCTCGGCAACCGGACCGGTGGCCGGCCGAGGGATTCCTGCTCGGTCTGGTTATCAAAGTACTTCTCAGGCTGGCGCGGATCGAAGCCCGGCTGGTTCGCCTGTTGTGCGGATGCTTGCAGGGCCCCTGCGAAAATTGGTGCTAACAGCCCGAGAACGCTAAGCAGGTGCCATGTCACACCCCGCACCGCGATCCAGACTCCGTAGTTTAACGGAGATTTCCCGAAAGCTCGGTAAGGGTTCGTTAGCCGCATGATTTTTAATAGTTTTTTATGGTCAATGATTGGTTAAGGCGCCCGCGCGGCTGGCCGACACCTGCTAATTCTCTCTTGAGTGATTTCCGATACTCCTCAGGCTTGGCTGTACTGCGGACTGAGGGATCGCGATGTTGGGCAGAGTTGGAATGCGGTGCGCCTTCGCGGCGGCGCTGATCCTCGCGACGGTTTCCGGTGCGTCCGCCGCGGACGGCGGAGCTTGGTCGGTGAGCAAGGCCTCGGGCGAGGTCTGGGTCGCCACCAGCGGCGCGCAGCAGGTGTCGCTGAAGCAGGAGGAGGCGCTGAAGCCTGGCGATACCATTCGCACCGGGCGTAACGGGCGCGTGCTGCTGGTCCGCGGCGAGGAAACGATGCTGATTTCTCCCAACTCGGTGGTTGGCCTTCCAGCCGAGCAGAAGGAGGGTCTTTCCACCACTATCATCCAGCAGGCAGGTTCGATCCTGCTCGAGGTCCAAAAGCGCAACGTCAAGCATTTCGAGGTCGAGACGCCCTACCTCGCAGCCGTGGTCAAGGGCACGAGGTTCAGCGTCACCGTGGCGGCGGGCAGCACCAAGGTCGGCGTGCTCCGCGGCCAAGTCCAAGTCTCCGACTTCAGGACGGGACAGATTGCCCAGGTCATGCCGGGGCAGGCTGCCACCGTCTTCGAGCACGGCAAGCCTGGTCTCAGTCTGAGCGGCGCAGGCACGTTCAGTCCGATCGAGCAAGGCAAGCCGCGCGCCCCGACCATCGAGCGGGTGCCCGTGCCGAAATCGGGCCTGTCGGCACCGCGCAATGCCGCGAACGGCCATGCAATCCACGCTCTCGGTCCAGTCGACAAGAGCACGAAGGCGGCTGGTGCACCCAAGGCGTCGGGACAGGCGTCCGAGGGGCATGCCCCCAAGCCGGGCGTGGTGCGTATTTCGAACTCGCTCGGCGAGGTCAAGCTGAACGTCCACAAGGTCACGCGCGGCCTCGCTCATGGCGGCGGTGTGCCCGGACAGGTGCGCAACGCGAATGCCAGCACCGACAATCCGACGGTGTGGAGCGACGGCAAGACCAATCCGGCCGCATCCAACAGCGCGGCAGCCAGCGGTGTCGGCAACACAAATGCGACGATCGCCGCGACGACAGCCGGTGCATCGAGCGATGCTCCGCGGGCCAACAACGGAAACGGCGGTGGCAACGGCAACAACGGCAACAACGGCAACAACGGTAACGGCGGGAATAACGGCAACAGCGGCAACGGCGGCAACAGCGGCCATGGCAACAATGGGGCCACGGGCAACGGCAGGGGCAATAGCGGCAACGGCGGCAATAGCGGCCATGGCAACGCCTATGGTCACAACCGACGCTGAGGCGATTGTCAGGGGATGACGGGGGCGCACCCGTAGGAAGCGGGTGCGCGGGAGGGTCGAGTGAAACGCTATCGGCCGCATATTCTGGTTGTGATCGCGCTCGCGATCGTGCTGTCCACGGGATGGCATGGTTCGCTTCGCAATGCGCTCACCGACCTTCGGTTCGCCTGGCAATCGCGTGATGCCAGCGGCAAGATCGTGGTCGTGGCCATCGACGCGCCGTCGATCGATCAGATCGGGGTCTGGCCCTGGCCGCGCCGGCTGCACGCGGAGCTGCTGCGCAGACTCGAGGCGGCGGGAGCGCAGGACATTGCCTTCGATGTCGATTTCAGCACGCCGTCCGATTCGGCCTCCGACGAGGCTTTCGCACGCGCGCTTCGGGAGGTTGGGGGCTCGACGATTCTTCCGTCCTTCAAGCAGCCGACGCAGAATGGTGGCCCGGCTCACGTCAACCGCCCGCTGAAGTCGTTCAGCAACCAGTCGTGGCCGGCCGTCGTCAATGTCGCCGTGGAAACCGATGGGCTCGTGCGCCGCTATCCGTTCGACGAGAAGATCGGCGACGCTTTCATGCCCTCGATGGCGGTCGTGCTGGCGGGCCAGGACGCCAATCGCCGGCGGCCCTTCCTGATCGACTTCAGCATTCGCGCGGCCTCCATTCCCGCCGTCTCCTATGTTGACGTGCTGCGCGGCGATGCCGCCACTCTGGGCAAGCTGAAAGACAAGAAGGTCGTCATCGGTGCCACTGCGCTCGAGCTTGGCGACCGATTCAGTGTTCCCAACGGCAAGATCATCTCCGGACCGGTCCTCCAGGCGCTGGCCGCTGAATCGATCCTTCAGAACCGGATGCTGCGTTGGACATCAAATATCGGCATGATACTCGGCCTGGGCGCAGTCTGCCTGCTGATGGTCTACTCGTGGCGACGCTTCGCACTCAGCAGTCGGGTCGCAATCCTGATCGGAGCCGGCGTAACCGTCGAGCTGGCCGCTGCCTTCGTGCAGGCGAGATGGCCGCTCGTCATCGACACATCGCTGCTCCACATCGCTGTCATCGTCTACCTGACCGCAATTGCGCTGGACGAAATCGACTTCCGTAGTCTGCTTGGACGCATCGCCGAGAGCCGCTTTCACCGCATCGCGATGTCGCTCGGCGACGGGCTCGTCTGCACCGACGGGGAACACCGGATAACGGTCTGGAATCCCGGCGCGAGCGCGATCTTCGGCTACATGCCGGCCGAGATCATCGGCCGCCGGTTCGACACGCTGTGCGCCGTACCAACGGACGGCGACGCAAGACCTTCAATGCTCGATGATGCGCGCCAGGCGCTTCTGGTGCCGGGCGGGGCGGTCGTCGTCGAGTTCGAGGGCCGGCGTAAGAACGGTGAAACCTTTCCCGTCGAAGCGAGCTTCTCGGGGTGGCAGGGAACGGACGGCTTTCAATACGGAGTGATCCTACGCGACATTTCAGTTCGCAAACGCGAAGCTGAACGTATCAGATACCTGGCCGAACACGACGCGCTGACCGGTCTTGCCAACCGGCCCATGCTGCATGTGGCCCTCACCGATCTGATCAGTGCGGCGGAGCGGCGGTCCTGCGGTGTCGCACTGCTCGTGCTCGGCCTGGATGGCTTCCAAGAGATCAATAACATGCTCGGGCACTCGGCCGGAGACCTCGTGCTGCGCGCGGTCGCTGAGCGTCTGCGGAGCGAAGTCGACGGCAAAGCGATCGTCGCCCGGCTCAGCGGCGACGAATTCGCCATAGCCATCGATTGCCTGGAAGCCGGCGAACAGATCGCAGAGTTTGCTGAGCGGATCGCGCAGGCGTTTCAAGCCCCGCTTTCAGCAGGCAAGCGGCAGCACCGGGTCGGGATCAGCGTCGGCGTTGCCGTCTATCCGGAAGGCGGGCAGAATGCCGACGATCTTCTGAGCAACGGCCATCTGGCGCTGAGCCGCGCGAAGGCAACGCGGCGCGGCAGCCATGTCATCTTCGAGACTGCGATCAGGCAGGAGCTCGAGAATCGGCTGACGCTGGAGAGCGAGCTGGCGCTTGCCGCGGATCGCGGCGAGTTCGAGCTGTTCTACCAGCCGCAGGTTCGCCTGATCGACGGCAGCCTAGTCGGGGCCGAAGCGCTCATCCGCTGGCGACATCCGGTGCGCGGCTATGTTTCGCCCGCGGAGTTCATGCCGGTGGTTAACACCTCTGCGCTGTCGGAGCGGATCGCGAACTGGGTGATGGAGACCGCCTGCCGTCAAGCGCGCGCCTGGGAATTGTCCGGCAACAACGTGCGCGTCGCGATCAACCTCTCGCCCTCGCAGCTTCAATCGGGCGATCTCGCGCACTCAGTTGCAGCACTGCTCGAAACGACCGGGCTGACGCCGTCGCTTCTCGAAATCGAAGTTACCGAGGATATCCTGCTTCATGACGAGCGCCGTGTGCTCGACTTGTTCAAGAGAATTCAAAACCTCGGCGTCCGCGCCCTGTTCGATGATTTCGGCACCGGTTATGCGAGCCTGAGCTATCTCAAGAAGTTCCCTCTCGACGGACTCAAGATCGACCGGTCGTTCGTGTTCGGTCTTCTTGCCAACTCCGACGATGCCGCCATCGTCGGCTCGACCATCGGCCTCAGCAAGCAACTCGGTCTCACGGTGGTGGCCGAAGGTATCGAGAACAAGGCAACGGCCGACTTCCTGGTCAGCATGGGATGCGAAGAAGGGCAGGGATATTTCTTCGGCCGTCCGATGCCGGCCGAGGCATTTGAAAAGCAATTCCTGGCGGTCCAGATCGAGGCCATCAGCGCAGCCTGAGCAGGTTGGCCTCGCTGCTAAAGCGCGATGAGATCTGGAAGAATCGTCATCGCGCTTTAGGTTATTGATTCAGCATGATGCTTTGGAAAAGCCGCTGCACACTCAGGATCAGCTCTAGCGCCGGCGCGCGACTGCGACGCCGAAGAGGAACGCGACGAACAGACTGGCAAGCGGCGCCTCGCGGGTGATCGCTGCGACTGTCGCAAGCGCCCCGCCAGGTTTCCGCGATTCCTCGACGGCGGAGGTAACACTACCTACGGCGGCGTGCAGACCTCCGGCGACTTCACCGATCGTGCGGGAAACGTCCGCCGCCGTGTCGATGGCACGTTCGGCCATGCCGGGTTGGGATGTGGATTGCGGTATCTCCGTGCTCAAGGGCGTGACCTCCAGGCCTGACGATGGAGGCCGACACCGTTGGCTATCCGCGCGAGCGCTTTTTTGAACAGCGGGTCTGATGACCTTTGGTTATCTGCAACAGGCGCCGTGGTCGACGGCGGGTGCCGGCCTGGATGGGCAATTCAGCAGGGATGGTTTTGTTCCGATGACACGTCGGCCAACGCGCGGGCTTCCCGGGAAACGACGGGTGCGAATCTCTGTTAGGCTGGGTCAACCTTGCTGATGTAGGAGACAGCCGTGACCGATCGGACCATGACGGATCGAGCCCGGCGCATCGCTTTGCTCGGCGCTCCCATCGACATGGGGGCTTCTCAGCGTGGCACCTTGATGGGGCCCGCGGCGCTGCGCACCGCCGGCCTTGCGACGCTGCTCGAAAGCCTGGATTTCGATGTCGTCGATTGTGGCGATCTGTCCGTGGCTGAACTTCGGGACCTTGCCGACAAGCCGCCTCAAAACGCCAATCATTACCGCGAAATCCAACGCTGGACGCGCGCCCTGAGCCGCAGGGGCTATGAGATCGCGACAACCGGCGCGCTGCCGATCTTCCTCGGTGGCGATCACACGCTGTCGATGGGGTCGGTCAATGCGATGGCGCGCCATTGGCAGGAGCGCGGACGCGAACTCTTCGTGCTCTGGCTCGATGCCCACGCCGATTACAACACGCCGGAGACGACGATCACCGCAAACATGCACGGCATGTCGGCCGCCTTCCTCTGCGGCGAGCCCGGCCTCGAGGGCCTGCTCGGCGACGAACCGCGCGCCTCGATTGGTCCGGACAAGCTGGACCTATTCGGCGCGCGTTCGATCGACAAGCTCGAAAAGGAGTTGATGCGCTCGCGTCGGATCCGGATCGTGGACATGCGGCAGATCGACGAGTTTGGCGTCGCCGTCTTGATCCGCCGCGTCATCGAGCGGGTCAAGGCGAGCAACGGTGTGCTGCATGTCAGCTTCGATGTCGATTTTCTCGATCCATGCGTAGCGCCGGGCGTCGGCACGACAGTGCCGGGCGGAGCCACCTATCGCGAGGCGCACCTCATCATGGAGCTGCTGCACGATTCCGGCGTCGTCGGGTCGGTCGACATTGTCGAGCTGAATCCCTTCCTGGATGAGCGTGGTCGGACGGCGCGTACGGCTGTCGAGCTGATCGGTAGCCTGTTCGGCCAACAGATTACCGATCGGCCGACCCCGAGCAACGCGATCGCGCCGGGCGAGTGACCCGATCGACAAGGCATGGATGAGGGAACTCGCCGCGCCCCGCGCCGAAGATTCTAGCGACTTGTCGAGGAACGCTTGCGGTAAAGCTCTCCCTGGGATCGCCCAAGGTCATTGAAATCGCAGGCGGGATCGCCTAGTTCATTGCTGTGCAGCACGGCTTCGCTCAACGTTTCCGTCGACTCGCCAGAGCAGCCATGTTCGTGGCGATATGGGCGTTCGTGCTTCAGGTGAGCCTGATTTCGGTTTCGCAGGTACAGGCGGCCATTGGCACCATGCCGGCGCCTTCTGTCGCATTGAGCGGGTCGCTGCATTTCCATGATCAGCTGGCGGGCCACGTGCATTCCCATGGAGATGACGACTCCGAGGGCCACGTTCATGACGGGCCGGATCACGACGAGGGTGGTGCCCCGGGCGTGGCCTGGGACATGTTCGGCACCTCGATCGCCTCGCCGCACTTCATTCACCTGCCCAGCTCGTTCGAAGTGCTCGGTGCCATCGAGCTGCCGCTTGCACGCGCGCTTGTCGGAATGAGCCCAGAGGCGCTCGTTCGGCCGCCAAGTACCTTCAGCATCGCGTAGTTCCGGCGGCCCGTTCAGCCGCCGCCTTTTCGCATGTCTGAAGGACTTTTTCATGTTGATCAATCGGCGCTGCCCGAAAGGGCGGCTTGGTATCCTTGGGCTGGCCGGCCTTGGCTTGGTCGCGAGCCTGTTCTTTGGTTTGTCGAGCGCCCTTGGCCATGAGGGACACGATCACGGCGAAGCCGACAAACCGGCGGTTGTTTCGTCGGCCTACCCACGCGTGGCCGCGCGGTCCGAGCTGTACGAGGTCGTCGGTATCCTGAAAGACGGCAAGCTTTCCGTCTTCATTGACGATGCGACCACGAACGAGCCGGTTTCAGATGCGGCCTTGCAGATCACGCTCGGCGAGTCCGAGCCGGTCAATGCCGAGAACGTGGGGAAGGGGGTCTACTCCGCCGGAATTCCCAGTGGTACGCCGTCCGGATCAGTTGAAGTCATCTTCTCGATCACCGCGAGCAAGGGAAACGATCTGCTGGTGGACTCGCTCGTGCCGGTGCGTGCCGCCGTTGCCCGGCCCACGGAACAAAAGCACGAGCACGGTCCGCTCTTTTCCAGCCGAACCGCGATCGCCGCCTCTGTCCTTGCGGCTGCGGGATTCGGTCTGCTCTTTGCCTATTGGCGACAACGTGGCCGCAGCGTGGCTGCCTCCATCTGCGCCGTGATGGCAGGAGCCTTCGTCATTCTCGCGGCCATCGTGTTCGGCGAGGGCCCGACGAACGCAACGCGACCAAATCCGCCGGAAGCTCCCGCACTGAGCGATGCCCCGCGGCGCCTGCAAGACGGCACGGTCTTTGCAGCCAAGCCGACGCAGCGGCTGCTTGATGTGCGGACCGCCGCGGCCGAGCCGCGGACAATTCGACCCGCGGTTACGCTGATCGGCCGCGTCATGGCCGCTCCCGACCGCAGCAGCATCGTGCAGAGCATCTACGGGGGGCGCGTTGTTCCCGGCAGTGACGGCATACCTCGCATCGGACAATCTGTCCGCAAGGGCGATCTGCTCATTCAGATCGAACCGAGTCTGCCAATCGCGGATCGGACGACGATCCTCGAGAAAGTCGGCGAGATCGAGCAGCTGATGGCGGTGACGGAAAACAAGCTGGGGCGTCTGAGGCCGCTGGCCGACCGCGGCGCGGTGCCCCAAGGGCAGGTCAACGACCTCGAGAGCGAGTTGGAGGGCCTGCGGGCGCGCCGCGAAACCGTCCGAAATTCCCGCACCGATTTTGAAGAGCTGCGGGCGCCGACCGACGGCATCATCACGTCCGCCAAAGTCGTGCCGGGGCAAGTCATCCAACCGCAAGACGTCCTGTTTCAGATCGCGGACCCCCGCAGCCTCTGGGTCGAGGCATTGGCCTATGACGATATAGGCTCGAAGCAGCCGGAAGCCGCAACCGCAATGTCCCCGAGCGGGCAGCAGATCGCACTGACCTTCGTTGGAACAAGCCGAACACTGCGCCAGCATGCAGCCGTCGTTCAGTTTGCGATACCGGAGCCGCCGACGGGCCTCAATATCGGCCAACCGCTCAACGTGATGGTCCAGACCGGCACTCCCGTGGCGGGTCTGATCTTCCCGCGCGAAGCCGTCGTTCGGAGCGGCAATGGCGAGACCATCGTCTGGCTGCACTCCGGGCCCGAGCGCTTCGAGCCGAAGCCGGTCCGCGTGCTGCCGGTCGACGCGGCCCGCGTGATCGTGGCGGCCGGCCTCAACGAGGGTGAACGCATCGTCGTTCGCGGTACCGACCTCATCAACCAGATCCGGTAGATCGCTCATGTTCAAGCGCATCGTCGAGACAAGCTTGCGTCATCGCTTGTTCGTGCTGGCTGTAGCCGCCGTGCTGGTTGGCTACGGCCTGTTTGTCCTGCCGAGCGTTTCTGTCGACGTCTTGCCGGACATCAATCGCCCGACCGTCAACATCCTGACTGAGGCCGAGGGACTGGCGCCCCAGGAGGTGGAACAGCTGGTGACGTTTCCGATTGAAACGTCGATGAACGGCATGCCTGGCGTGATCCGGCTACGCTCGGTTTCAGGCGTCGGTCTGTCGGTCGTCTACGTCGAATTCGACTGGGGTGTCGACGTCTACCGGGCCCGGCAATTCGTCTCGGAGCGGCTGGCGCTGATCCGCGAACAATTGCCTGCTTCGGTCAATCCCCAGATGGGGCCGGTGACGTCGATCATGGGCGAGATCATGCTGATCGCGCTGACCAGCGATGGCACGGCGTCGCCCATGGACGTGCGCGAGATCGCCGACTTCGTCGTCAGACCGCAGCTCCTTGCCATTCCCGGCGTCGCCCAGGTCATACCCATCGGCGGCGAGGTCCGCCAGTACCGCGTGACGCCAAACGTCGCGACAATGCAGGCGCTCGGCATCGACCATGACCAGATCGAGCGGGCGGTCGCAAAGTTCGGCACCAACAGCGGCGGTGGCTTTGTTGACCAGCACGGCCGCGAATACCTGATCCGCAACGTTGGAATCACCAGGAGGATCGAAGATCTCGCTAACACTGTCGTTGCCAACCGCGACCAGCAGCCGATCCTGCTGAAGCAGGTCGCGTCGGTCGATTTTGCAGCGCGCACCAAGCGGGGCGACGCCGGGTACAACGGCAAGCCTGCCGTCATCATCAGCGTGATGAAGCAGCCGGCTGCGGATACCGTGGCGCTGACGGGCAATATTGAAGCCACGCTCAGGGAGCTGCAACGCAGCATGCGCGATGGGATCAACGTTACCAACGTGCAATTCCGGCAGGCCACCTTCATCGAAACATCGATAACCAATGTCGAGCGCGTTCTCGTCGAGGCCGCAGTCGTCGTCGCCGTCATCCTGTTCGTGTTCCTGATGAACGGACGCGCCGCGCTCGTTTCCCTGACCGCCATTCCAATATCGGTCCTCGTGACAATCCTGGTGTTCCGCGCCTTTGGTCTCACGATCAACACCATGACGCTTGGCGGCCTTGCCATCGCCATCGGCGAACTGGTCGACGATGCCGTGGTGGACGTTGAAAACATTCTGCGGCGCTTGCGGGAAAACGCCGCGCTGAGCATGCCACGTCCTGCTCTGGAAGTGATTTCCGCGGCCAGCCAGGAGGTCCGCTCCAGCATCGTCTATGCAACGATGATCATCGTTCTCGTCTTCGTGCCGCTGTTCGCCCTTCCGGGTATCGAGGGGCGGCTGTTCACGCCGCTTGGCGTGGCCTATGTGGTCTCGATCCTTGCTTCGCTGCTGACGTCGATCACCGTAACGCCGGTCCTAGCCTACTATCTGCTTTCGGGACGAACTCGTTCAGGTGACCGCGAGAGCCCGATCGTCACCAAGCTGAAGCAGGCCAACCGGCGGGTCCTCGGATGGGCTTTCGAGCGGCGTGGCCTGGTGCTGGGCTCCGTCGCGGCGGCGGTCGTCGTGGCAGGTTACTCCGCGAGCCAGATGCCCCGCAGTTTTCTTCCCCCCTTCAACGAAGGAACGCTG
The DNA here is from genome assembly GCF_001424605.1 of Bradyrhizobium sp. Leaf396. NCBI lineage: Bacteria > Pseudomonadati > Pseudomonadota > Alphaproteobacteria > Hyphomicrobiales > Nitrobacteraceae > Bradyrhizobium > Bradyrhizobium sp. Leaf396. The sequence continues at coordinate 75,357 of NZ_LMQJ01000017.1, read as the reverse complement.
GTGCTGTCGCTGCAATACAATCCTGGCATTTCGCTCGCGGAATCGAACCGCCTAGGACTGTTGGCGGAGCAGTTGCTCGCAAGGATACCCGAAGTGAGATCGGTCGGACGCCGTACTGGCCGCGCCGAGCTCGATGAGCACGCCGAAGGCGTGCACTTCAGCGAGATCGATGTCGATCTGGTTCCGTCGAAGCGCCAGAAGGCGGATATTTATGCGAGCGTTCGGGAATCCCTTTCCGCACTGCCGGCGTCGGTTGCCATCGGACAGCCGATCAGCCATCGCCTGGATCATCTTCAGTCCGGCATCCGTGCGCAGATCGTGCTCAAGATCTTCGGGCAGGACATGGAGATATTGCGGCGCCTGTCGGAGACCGTGCGCCAGCGTCTCTCAGCCGTTCCCGGTCTGGTCGATCTACAGGTCGAGAAGCAGGTACTGATTCCGCAAGTGCGGGTTCAGGTCGATCATGCTCGCGCCGCACTTCATGGCCTGACGCCGGCCGCGATTACGCAGGCGCTCGATACCTTGTCCAATGGCCGAAAGGTCTCCCAGATCGTCGACGGCAATCGCCGTTTTGACGTCGTGATGCGCCTGGCGGAGCAAGACCGTTCCACAACGGGACTGCAAAATCTGCTCATTCCGACCGGCCCGGAGTTCGTTCCGCTGAGCGCACTGGCCGACGTGGTCGAGACAGATGGGCCGAACCAGATTCAACGGGAGGGGACTCAGCGCAGGATCGTTGTCTATGGCAACGGAGACGGGCGCCGCGACACCGCCGACATCGCTGCCGACATTCAGAATGCGCTTCGAGAACTCGACTTGCCGCAAGGCTACACGACCAAGCTCGAAGGCGCCTTTCAGGCGCAGCAGGAAGCCTCCTGGCGCATCGGCATTCTATCCCTGGGGTCCCTGACGCTGATCTTCCTCGTCCTTTACAGCCGATACCGATCAACCGCGCTGTCGCTGATCATCATGGGTGGCATACCACTCGCCCTCATCGGCAGCGTTGCGGCGCTGAAGGTCTCCGGCCAGCCTCTGTCGGTGGCGTCGATGATCGGCTTCATCACGCTTGCCGGCATCTCGGCGCGCAACGGCATTTTGAAGATCTCCCACTACATCAATCTCGCCGTTCATGAAGGTGAACGTTTTGGAACCGGGTTGGTTACTCGAGGCAGCATGGAGCGCCTCAGTCCCGTTCTCATGACGGCACTCTGCGCAGGGCTGGCCCTGACGCCGCTCTTGATCGGGGCTGACGAGCCCGGCCGGGAAATCCTTCATCCCGTAGCCGTGACAATCTTCGGCGGTCTGCTCAGCGCCACAATTCTCGACACTGTCGTGACCCCGATCCTGTTTCTCATCTTCGGCAAGCAGCCGCTGGAGCAGCTGGTAGCCGGCCATACCGCAACCTTCCCAACCGCGGAAACCTACTGAAATCCGCACAAGCTCGAGGACCCACCCATGAGAACGTGTATTCCAGCAGCCATGATGGTCGTGATCGCCGCAATGCCCAACCTTGCAACGGCCCAGACGAAGGGCAGCAACGGCGGCCCCGTCGTCAAATCGCAGGGCCACCCGATCGAGTTTGTCCGCAAGGGCACAGACATCGTCTTTTATGTCGGTGACGATGATGGTTCTCCGCTCTCGACCAAGGACATGCGGGGACGGGCAACGGTTCAGGATGGCGGTAAGACCATCACCGTTCCGCTTGCTCCCGCCAGCCCCAACCTGATGAAGGGGACGCTGCAGACCGAGTTGTCGCCGAAGGCCATCGTGGTGTTTTCTGCGAGCTTGCACGGTCATTCGCTCACCGCCAGATACACAGTGGACTAGCTGCCACTCTCTGCGCGCCAAATTCGGCCAACCTTCTTCGGCGAGGGAGCGCTCAAGCCGCGCCCACGTTCGGCGCGACGGCCGACCCGACGAGAGCCTCCCGGAACCGGGTGGCAAACCAGGAGATCGTGAAGTGAGGCCGCGCTCATTCGGAGTGCGGCCCCTTCGTGAGATGAGCGAAACGCTTACCAGTGGTGATGATTCCAACGGTGCCGCACGACGGGATAGGATCCGCGGTAATAGGCGTGAGCGGGACGCACGACGCGGCGATAGCGGTAGCCGTAGGAAACCGGCTGCGTATAATACGTGGTCGTGGTGTATCCGCCGCCCCAGCGGTACGGTGCATCATATCCGTAGTCGTAAGCGTATGGACCGCCATAGTAGCCAGCGCGGTAGTAGCCTGGAGCGTAGCCATAGCCAGGCCCCCAACCATACGCGGAGGAGGCGAGCCCGCCGATAACGGCCCCTGCAACAAGGCCGCCCGCGATGCCGGGTCCCCAGCCTCGCCAATGAGCTTCCGCGGGAGACGTCGCCGCGACCGAGCTGAGACCGATAGTGCCGGCTACCAGTGTCGACATTGCAATCTTCTTCATCGCGATACCCTTTCACATGACATTGCTTCCGCCCCGGCAATAACGGGAAAAATAGGCAATGGTTGCTAGTGTGCGGTTGGCAGCTACGTCGGCAGCTCCTCCGACGCACGCGGACGCCCTGGAGCGGAATGGCTTCAGGTTGAACCGAATGCCGCGGGTGGTTCACCTCTCGCGCCTGCGGGAGAGGTCGGCGCGAAGCTCCGGGTGAGGGCTGTCTCCTCTTGGGGAGCGGTCCCATCGGAAGCACCCTCTCTCCAACCCTCTCCCGCAAGCGGCAGGGCAATCGCATATGCGGAAACGCGGCGGGAAGCTCGCGTGCAACCCTCCTTCGAGACGCCCGCCTCCGGCGGCCCTCAGGATGAGGACCACGTGCGCGGCAGCAGCTTCAGCGAGCGCGTTGCCACTTAGCCTCATCCCGAGGAGACCGCGACGCGGTCGTCTCGGCGGACGAGGCGCTCGCTCAGGCAGTTCCGAAAGGTCATGTGCGATAGCTCTGCGCAAGCGGGAGAGGGAGCGCACCTCCGTCGTTCCAGCGAGCAAGCGTTGGCCCATCATGCTTGGTCTCGTCGGCGCGTTCCGTCACCAGAATCGGGAAAAACAGGAAACCTTCTGGAGCGCCTTAGAGTTGGCACGGATGGATCCGGCCTTCGGAGAGCAAGCGTGGTCGACGATGCCGTCTTGAAGAACGCCGCGGAGACCGCCTGGACAGTGTACCGGGCGCAGCATCCTGATGTCGACGCGTTCGACAGCCGGCGATGCCTGCTGGAACGCCACCTGCACAGGAGAGGGGAAGAGCGCGAAAGCGATGCCGAGGAACTCGCCAGCTTCGGGATAGCCTACCTGCATCGACTTCCCAGCGATGAATGTTGATGAACATGAAAATGCTCGTTGCACGCGTGGCTCGCGGAAGCACAAGGCCGAGTTGGACGCTGCTCGCGATTTCGTTTCTCATCTCGGCGGTCATCGTGATCGCCTTGCGCATCATGTTCGGGAGCTAGTGGCTGCCACACCGGGGAGCCCAAGCTTGCGGCTCAACCCCGAGAGTCTCCACCCCGCAATCAGCTTCAAAACGCACCGACGGCTGCGGACGAGATGTTCGATCAATGAACAATGGGCAATGCCAGCCTTGCACCGCAACGCCGGCGCGCTCCTCCTGCAGACTCGGATGGCACCGCCTTATTGCAGGGGACTGCAGTCCAGCAGCTTGATCCTGCCGACGGCGTCAAACGCCAAAAGCGCGCTCATGACGCCCGTGCTGGTGACGTAGGAGATAACCGTCCCGTTATCGGAGGGATTGAGGTCGTCCAAGGTACCCGCCGGAAAGTTCTGGAGACGATCGATCCAATAGGCACGAAGGGCCTCCCGGCCGGTGATGGTTTGGGCGCCGGAGCAGCCGCAGTGCACCACGGCATCGTCGGCATGAAGTTCCATGATGGTCTCGAGATCACCCGCGCGGTAGGCGTCAAGCCAATCGACCGCAACGGCCATCGGGTCAAACGACATATTTGTCACTTTGTACCGTCCAAACTGAGTCAGGTGGGAACCAAATCGATTGATTTTATTTTAGTATCCCACCCGGCCACGGCCATATGCCGAAGGACATAGAGGACCGGGTCGAGGCAAAGTCGATGTTGGACGCGTCCGCCAGGCAAGGGATACTCAACCCCATCCGGCTTGTGATCGTCGATCGGCAACCGATGGTCCTGCAGGGTTTGAAGTCGGTACTCGGGACGCAGCAGGATTTTGACGTTGTCGCATCGTCCAGCGATGGCGCGAGCTGTCTCGAAGCCATTCGAAAATTGGCACCCGACGTCGCGTTGATTGGCGATGCCCTGCCGGATCTGACCGCAAATGAAATCCTGGCGATTGCAGGAGCCGAGAAGCTCTCCACGCGGCTGGTGTTCTTTACGGAGTCCGACGCCGGTCTGACCGCGGCGATCGCTGCCGGCACCTGTAGCGCAATTTCCAAGTATGCCGCCCCGGTCACCATGCTGCGCTCCCTGAGGTTGATGGCAAAGAGCGGTGTGTCGCTGCAGCAGCGGGATCTCTCGCCGGTCGAGAATGCCGCCGAGGACGGCAAAATCGAAAAGATGCTGACGCTGTTGACGGATCGAGAACGTCAAATTGCGCGGCTCGTGTCGGAGGGAATGTCGAACAAGGAGATCGCGCGCGAGCTGAACGTTTCACAAGGGACGGTCAAGGTCCACCTCTACAACATTTTCCAGAAGCTCGAGATCACCAACCGAACCGTGCTCGCGACCATCGCATTGCTGCAACGCACGTCGGGCCTCGGCGCGCTCGCATTGGCCTTCCTGGCGTTCGCAATTGCGGATGAGCTCAAGGCCTCGGAAGCGAACGGCATCTCCCAGGCCGATAGCCACCACGCGGGCGAGCACGCCTTGTATGAGGTTTGGAAGAAGGCCATTCTCCAGCGTCTCATCCTCTCGCAATCCGACGCGACGCCGGCGTTCAGCGATAAGGACTTTTCTGCGAGGGCGAACCAGGTCGCGAACCCGGCGGCGGCGATGGAAGCACTGCGCGCAGCCGAGCAATTCATCGTCTCGAAACCGTGGAAGGATGTCGATCCTGTCGGATCGATCTCACCCAATCTTCCTGGACTCTTGCTGCGAGGAATCAACGATACGCCGGCTGGCGATGAGCCGGCTCCGAAACACCAATTCCCGCCATTCGCCTCCAGTCCGATGTCGCCGCAAGGCGGATATGGCGCCTTCGCCGCTGTCGCCGGCGCGCTGATCTTCGCGCTGCAGGATCCCGATCAAGCCAAGGCGCATGAGCTGGATCAAGGGTCCATAGACACCCTTCTGGCCATCGGCGGAGAGAATGCGACCACAAGCCTGGCCGCGATCACCCATGTCGAGGGCAATCACGGGGGCAACTCCGCGTCGGATCATCTTCCCCATGATGCCGGTCGGCATTCCGGTTCCGTGACCATTGCAAGCGACATCGCGCAGGACAGCGTTCAGGGCCAAGCGGGCCCGGATGTCCCTGGTCACAATGTTCAAGAACCTGTCGGCTTGTTGGACTCCGATCACGATGCAGGCCCGGCCGGATTTGGCCGCGATCAACCGATGGCAGGCAACGTTGAACACGTTGTCAATCATTCCCCGATCGAGTCCAAGTCCAACGCCACCGAGCTGGTGCTGGATTCCACGTCCGGCCCCGGCAGGCTCAATCTCGCAGCATTCGGAGCGCTGGCCTGGCTGCATCTGACGGCGGCGCCGAAATCCATTCCGCCACATACCCTCGCCTGGGTCTACGATTCCGAACGCAACGAGACGATCGTCTATGTGAATCCGACCGATCGTGTGCTCGATGTCGGGGATCGCAGCCTCGTGGAGGTCCATCTGCAGGGAATCGTGGCCGTTGCCGAGGCGGACTTCGCTCAGCAAACAGAGGGCGGCGTCCATGCAGCCACCTTGGAGCAACTCGAACAAGCGCTGATGCCGGCCTCAACCGATGAGACCGCTGTGAGTGCGAGCAGCGGCGACGCGAGCGAGGATTCGCTCGCGACGGCCGACGTTTGGAGCGCTTTGGCCGATGACGGCTTCAGCTTCCAATTCGCAGCCGTTCGGATCGGCTCGGGGACAGCGGCAAAGTCCGGCGCCGCAACGAGCGGCTCGGCGGATGCAACGGAGGAGAGCACCGGTCCTTCCGGTGTGTCGGCATACGGATCATCAACCCCGCCTGGTCATAGCGCGGCGACCCCGGCCGCGGAGAATTTCTCCGCGAAGAATGAGCCGATGAATTCGAACGCCGGCGTTCCGTCGACGAAGCAGAACGACACGGCCCAACCGGGCTTCGGCACGGGCGCCGGCATCGGCGGCGGCAACCCTGAGCATACTGCAGCGCCAGGTTCGACAAAGGCAGAGATGGCGCAGGCGGATTCAAAACCCGGCAACGGTGTCGGTCATGGCAATGAGCCGCATTCGCAAGCCCCAGACGATCCGCCAAAGGCAGCGAAGACAAAAGGACCAGGCGCCGAGCACGGCAATTCAGGCCATGCAAATTCTGCAAAAGGGTCGAAAGCGGCTGAGGCCGCCGAACCGAGCGTCGCACCGGATGACAAGGCGGGCCGCGGCCACTCACAGCACGGTGCGGAGCCGTCGTCTGCAAAGGCGGCGGACGCAGGCATCACCGAAGCCAAGTCCAAACCCGGCAAAGGTGTCGGCAACGACCATGAACACTATTCCCAGGCTCTAGACAGTCCCCGAGGAGCAGAGAAGACGGCAGAGTCCGGCGGCATCGAGCACGGTCATTCGGGCCACTCGGCTTCCGCCAAAGGAGCGGAAGCAAGCAAGAGCGGGACAGGTGGTGGTGACACGGAGCACGGGCACTCACAGCATCCTGCGGAGCCGGGGTCTGCAAAGGCGGGGGCTGCGGAGATGGCCGAGGTCAAGTTGAAACCCGGCAACGGCACCGGGAATGACCATGAGCACCAATCCCAGGCTCCGGACAGTCCGCCAGGAGCAGCGAAGACGGCAGAGTCCGGCGAGGCCGAGCACGGTCATTCGGGCCGCTCGGCTTCTGCAAAAGGATCGGAAGCGGGCAAAGGCGACGCAAATGCTGGCGACATGGAGCACGGCCATTCACAGCACGCGGCAGAGCCGGAGTCTGCAAAGGCGGGGGCGTTGGAGATCGCCGAAGCCAAGCCCAAATCCGGCGGCGGCATTGGGAACGACAATGGGCATCCTCAAGACGGTTCGCCGGGAGCCGTGAAGACGGCAGAACCCAGCGGCGCCGAACACGGCAATCCGAGCCATTCAAGCTCGGCCAAAGGAGCGGATGCAGGCGCGAGCATCGCAACCAACAGCACGGACCAGAGCAATTCGCAGCGCGATGCACATTCCGGTGTAGCGGCATCAGAATCCGCGCCCGCGCTCGGCGGCATCGATCAGGTGTTCCGCTTCGACGACGGGGCAGCTTCTTCCACGCTCATCACCCTCGCAGAGCCTGACGAGGTTCATAAACCGCACGCTGCGCTCAGTCAGGAAGATGAAGTGATGCCGCATGCGCTGGACGAGCACGGGGCCCGCGACGGTCATCATGGTTCGCATCCCGGCATTCCATCTGCGCCCCATGATCTGCTGATTTGACATCTTGCAGCCTCATTGGCTGACGCTGAGCAGTGCGCGAGCGCGACCGGCGGTCGCGCGCTGCCAGGGAACCAGCCGAGAGTGCGGAACCCGCCGGCCGCTATTGAATTAATCTGGGATAGGAAATAGCGGACTCTTCGATGACCAATCGCTTCGCCAGCTCCATCTCTGCCGCCCTCCGTCATCCCGGCGTGATCGCGCTGATCGTGGCGGGCGTGACGATTGCGGCAATGCTGATCGTCGACCACGGGCCGTGGAGCCGCGCCAAGACGCAGCCGGCCCATGTGGCAATGTATGCGACCACGGGCGAAGCGGCCCGGGCCGCGGGCGCGAAGGTGCTTCCGACCAATCCGAAGTCGTCGGTCGAACCGGCGCGGCCGGGGCCCAAGACGTCCCCGACCGTCAATCCCGTGACGCCGTAGCGTCTCAGCTCTTGCGGCCGTAATTCAGCAGCCCGCCGCTCGTCTTCGGCGGATGCGCGCGCAAGGCTTCCTCGTTGGGCTCGGTGCCCCAGCCGGGCCGGTCCGTGACGATCAGATGGCCGTCCCTGATATCAGGCTCGTGCGTGAACAACTCGCGATCCCAGGACAGACGATCGATGTCGATCTCCATGATGCGCAGGTTCGGCACTGCCGCACAGAAATGCGCGTTCATCATCGAGCAGAGATGGCCGTAGAAATTATGCGGGGCGACGTTGACCTCGAACGCCTCGGCGGCGGCAGCGATCTTCATGGATTGCCAGACGCCGTTCCACGGTGTGTCGATGATCGCGACGTCCATGGCCTGCGCGTGAAAATAGGGCAGGAATTCGCGCAAGGAGAGCAGCGTCTCGCACGACGAGATCGGATGCGGGCTCTGCCTGCGGATATAGCCGAGTGCCTCCGGATTGAAGCTGTCGATCTCGACCCAGAACATGTCGATATCGGCAATGGTGCGCAGGATCTTCAGATAGCCTTCGGTCTTGGCGTTGAAGTTGCAGTCCAGCAGGATGTCGACATCGGGGCCGGCACCGTCGCGGATCGCCTCCAGATGCATGTGCAGGTCGCGCAGGATCTTGCGGTCGACGTTGATCTCGGGCGCGAACGGTGAGCCGAAGCCGGGACGCCAGCCGGTCGGCCTGCCCTCGTCATAGGAGAAGATGTTGGTCTTGAGCGCGGTGAACTTCTTCTCGCGCACCTCGCGCCCCATGGCCTTGACGCCGTCGAGACTTTCGATCGGCGGCTTGTACCAGGAGGGGTGATTGATCCGCCAAGTGGCGCAATGCGACCAGTACACCCTGACACGGTCGCGGATCTTGCCGCCGAGCAGCTCGTAGCAGGGGACGCCGAGCGATTTCGCCTTGGCGTCCAGCAACGCATTCTCGATCGCACCGAGCGCCTGCGCCACCACGCCGCCCGCGGCGGGACGCGTCGCCGCGAACAGTTCGGCAAAGATGCGCTCGTGCTGGAAGACGTTCTGACCGATCACCCGGGCAGAGAGGCGCTGGATCGCGGCGCCGACGCCGGGCGAGCCGAAGCCCTCGTCGAACTCGCTCCAGCCGACGATGCCGTCTTCGGTCGTCAGCTTGACGAAGTGATAGTTTCTCCAGCCGGCGTCGCAGGCCAGAATCTCGATGTTCGTTGCTTTTGATGATCCGGTCATGTCGCTCCCTGTCGCCCGGCGGCTTCTTGTGGCCCGATCTCATGCCGGGCCCTGGCCGCATTGTTTAGGGCAAGCGAGGACTGCCGGGAAGGGTGTAGCGAAGGAGAGCTGGGCAGCGCGTTTCCGCGCTCGCCGGGCTCGTCAGCCAATCAGGGACGAGCCGAGCAGGGCGAGGACTGCCAGCCCCATCAGCGCGGTGCCAAGCCAGCCGAGCCCGATCAACCATGAGCGGGCCCTGAATCGGCCCATGATGTTGCTGCTCGAGACGATCAGCATCATCATGGCCATGATGGGGACGGCGACGATGCCGTTGAGCACCGCGCTCCACACCAGCATGTGGATCGAGTCGATCCCCGTGAAGCCGAGGCCGAACCCGATCAGGGTTGCCGCGGCGATGATGGTGTAGAAGCCGGCCGCTTCGTCCGGCTTCGCTTCCAGCGTGGCCCGCCAGCCGAAGATCTCCGCAACGCCGTAGGCGGCCGAGCCCGCCAGCACCGGGATGGCAAGCAGGCCGGTGCCGATGATGCCGAGCGCGAACAGGGCGAAGGTGAAATCGCCGGCGAGCGGCCGCAGCGCTTCGGCCGCTTCCGTCGCCGAATTGATCCTGGTGACGCCGGCGGCGTGGAGGACCGATGCCGTCGTCAGGATGATGAAGAAGGCAATGCCGTTGGACAGCAGCATGCCGCAGACGGTGTCCATCTTGATACGGTCGAGCTCGCGCAGGCCGCCGCGCTTGAGGTCGCGGAGCGGCTTGTCGCGCTTGCCCTGGTTCATCTCCTCGACCTCCTGCGAGGCCTGCCAGAAAAACAGATAGGGGCTGATGGTGGTGCCGAGCACGGCGACCACCATCATCAAATAGTCGGCGCTAACATTCGCCTTCGGCCACACCGCGGCCAGCAGCGCCGTGCTCCAGGGTATTTCGACGGTGAAGGCGGTCGCGACGTAGGCGAACAGCGCCAAAGTGAGAAATTTCAGCACCGGCGAATAGCGGCGGTAGGGCAAAAACACCTGGAGCAGGGTCGAGCCGGCGGCGAAAATCAGCGCGTGCTCGTGGTTGAGGCCGCCGATGACGAGCGAGAGCGCCTCGGCCATCGCGGCAATGTCGGCGGCGATGTTGAACGTGTTTGCTGTCACGAGCATGGCGATCAGTGCCAGGACGGCCCAGCGCGGCGCGAGCTGCATGACGTTGGCGGCGAGCCCCTTGCCGGTGACCCGGCCGATCCGCGCGCTGACGAGCTGGATTGCGATCATGAACGGCGTGGTCAGGAACACGGTCCACAGCAGACCGTAGCCGAATTGCGCGCCCGCCTGCGAATAGGTGGCGATGCCCGACGGATCGTCGTCGGCGGCGCCGGTGACAAGGCCCGGACCCAGCCTTTGCAGCAGCGTCGGCGCGGATTTCGTCGGGGTGAGGGCGCCGTCGCGCATGAAAGAACCTCGAAGGGCAGATGCTTTCATAGCAAATGTCAGCGAAGGAACAAACGTTCCCTGCCGCCGGCCCAAGAATTCTGATTATTCTAAATTCGTTTGTGCCGTCGGGCAAAACAGGGGTAGATTGCCATCATCGCAACAATCATCCCGCGTCCTTCGGAGGCTTGTCGCAAGCGGCAAATTGCGTGCGGGATGAGGCGGCGCGGCCGGTCTACTTCACGCTGACGAACATGCCCCAGGCGGCGGCGAGCGCGGCGCCCGCGAAGACGAGCACCGGGTTGTCGCAGAACGTGCTGCCATAGCGGCAGACGTCTGCGCCGAACTGGCCGAGCTCGTGACGGCCCGCGGAGTAGAACAGTCCCGACAGTCCCAGCAATGCAGCGGCGACGTAGTACATCGACGATCTCTCCGGCTAGTCCCTCGTTAGTCCGACATGTCCCAGCATGGAGCGAAGAGATTTCGTTTCGCCGAATCCGCTGTGCTGCATTCGAGATAAAGTTGACGCGTCGGGCAAAACACCGGCAGGATGGCAGCATGGGCAAGCCGGCACCGGGATCACCGGCGCTGGACAATCGAAAGGCCCCGCTCACGCGGGGCCTTTGTCTTGTCGGCTGTGATGGCTTATCGCCGCGAGCCCGCGCCGTACAGCTCGCGCTCGCGGCCGATATCTTCCGGCGACAGCGGCGGGCTTGCGGCGTCGAAGTCGGTCCAGCCGGCCTTCTGCCACGTCGCGCTGCGCTCCCCGAGGTTCACTGACTTTTCGTGCAGAAGCGCATCGAGGCGTGCGCGGTCCTGGTCGGGCACTCTTGCAGAGACCAGCGTCCCGCCGCGGCGGACGCCCTCGGCATATCGCGATGCATCTTCCTTGGAGACGCCGGCTTCCGTCAGCGCGCCGATGATGCCGCCGGTGGCCGCGCCGGCAGCAGCGCCCGCAGCGGTCGCGGCGAGCCAGCCTGCCGCGACGACCGGGCCGAGGCCCGGGATCGCCAGGAGGCCGAGCCCGGCGAGCAGACCTGCCGTGCCGCCGAGGCCGGCACCGATGCCGGCACCTGTCCCGGCGCCTTCGACGCGATCGTCGGTGCCGTCGCGATCACGGTCGACCTTGCCGGACGACGAGCCGTACCAATTGTCCGAATTGTTGGCGACGAGGCTGATGTCGGAGTGCGGCACGCCGGCGCTCTCGAGCCGGGCTACGGCCCGCTCGGCATCGGAATAATTGTCGTAGAGGCGAGAGATGGTGGTCGTCATATCTGGATTTCCTTTACTTGGCGGGGTTCACGTTGCCCTGGAAGTCGACGCTGACGTCGGCCTTGGTGCCGGCCTTGTCGGCCTTGCCGCGCCAGACGCCCTCGTTGTCCTTCTGCAGGCCGGAGACGTTGGAATAGCCCGCCGCCTCGATGCGCGACTTCGCCTGGCCTTCGGTGAAGCTGTTGCGGCCGGCGACCGGTGCGTTGGAGTTGTTCTGGTCGGCGCTGTTGACGGCGTTGTTTCCAGGGCCGCTTTGCGCCGGCTGCGACTGCGCGCCCGCGGGCGCCACGGCGAGCAGCAGCAAGGTTGCAGCCAGTACAGCTGAACGTAACATGTTTTTTTCTCCTGCAAGTGATTGTGCCGGCGTCAACATGCGAGATTCGAATTGGTTGCGTGGGCTCCGGACGAGTCTGCTGCGGCGCTTTGGCCGCGACAGCGTCGAGCGAGCGCAGCCGCCGCTCGTCGTACACGCGAGGACCAGCCCACAGTCATTCTACTTCGCAGACTGCACTGCTTCGCGCTGGCCCGTTGCAGGCTCCCAGGGCGCCGGCAGGATCACGCGAATGGGACGCGCTTCGGCCGCGCCTTGAGCGACAGGTGCCGCCTTGTCCTTGACAGGCTCAGCCACAGCCACGGTCATCAGCGCAGCCAGCGTCGCCAGAGAAGTTGTCACAAGCCGTACGTCCAGCATCGAAGCCTCCTGTTCTGCGCACCAACGCCGCCCGCCGGAATTGGTTCGGACCCATTCGGGAACAAGTGGCAATTTGTGATGTTTGTACGAGACAAGCCCGGATGACGGGCTGCTGGAGGAGGACACGATGAACATCAAAGCGATCATTGCTGCCGCCGTGCTGACGTCGGTTGCAGCTCCCGCGTTCGCGCAATCGTTCTACGTGGTGCAGGACGTCAAGACCAAGAAGTGCACCATCACCGAGTCGAAGCCGACGACCACGGAAACCACGGTCGTGAGCGGCGACACCGTTTACAAGACCAGGTCCGAGGCCGAGGCCGGCATGAAGACCGTCAAGGTCTGCACCTCGAACTAAGGAGAAGAAGCGCGAAGGCCTCATCGCGCCGGCGCGTCGACGGCAGCCCGCGCGGACCGGTCCGCGCGGGCTTTGCCGTTGGAAGCCCAGTCGCTCATGCAGGGGCCATGTCCGTTCGCCGCCTCGGCCGGATCCGGGAACTTCCTCTGTCGGAGCCGATTGTGCTATCCGTTTTGAACGGCGTTTGAGGCAGCTCCCACCATGCAATCGCGCTATCCCTTGTTGAAGAAGTGGACGGCGGACGAACACGAGCGGTTGAAAGCCATGGCGGAAGCCGGACGGCGGCCCGACGAGATTGCCGCTGAGCTCAATCGGAGCGAGGCGGCGGTGCGGGTGCGAGCCTGGCAGCACGGCATTGCGCTGCGCCTCGTCACGCAGAAGCGCGGCAAGTGAGCGAGCCTAGTGCGAGGGACCGCAGACGTGCGCGGCGATCTGCCCGCACGGATCGAACGTCAGGCTTGCGCTGACGATGCCGCCACGCGCGACGTACGAGATCACCACCGCGTCTTCCAACGGCTGGAGGTTGTCGAGGCCGGTCGCAGGATAATTCCGCAGACGATGAACCCAATAGGCGCGCCGTCCATCCGGGTCCGAGCTCATCTTCGAGCCGCCGCAGGCGCAGTGGATCGCCGCGTGGTCCGCATACATTCCAAGGATGCTCTCGATGTCGCCGGCGCGGTAGGCATCAAGCCAATCGACCGCTGCGGCCATCGGGTCAAAGGACATCGTCCGACCTGCCTGCCGTTTCTCCGGCCGGCGGTTTAGGACCGGGATCATGAATGCGGCGTGAAGGTCGGCGCGGACCCCCGTTCATCAGTCTGTCGGAAGGGTGAACGAATGCTTGCCGTCCTTCTCAACCGGCGACCGACACCTCGAGCGGCTGAAAACCCGCGACGCGCGGCAGCGACATGAAGCCGGGCCTGGCGAAATAGTACCCCTGGAACAGCCGGATGCCGGCCGCCCGCAGGGCTGTGAGCTCGGCCTCGGTCTCCACGCCCTCGGCGAGGAGGGTGATGTCCAGCTCGCGGGCGATCGCGGCCAGCGCGGACACGATCACCTGCCTCGGATGGCTGGCATCGATGCCGCGCAGCAGCTCCATGTCGATCTTGATCAGGTCCGGCTGCAGCCGCGCCAGCAGGCAGAGCCCGGCATAGCCGGCGCCGAAATCGTCGAGCGCGGTCCAGAACCCCAGCGCCTTGTAGGCGCCGATGATGTTCTCGACATGCCTGGGATCGCTCATCCGCTCGTTCTCGGTGAACTCGAACATCAGGTTGGTCGCGGGAAAGTTCGCGCGCCGCGCCGCCGCGAGCGATTGCTGAATGCACGCGCGCGGCTCGTACACGGCATTCGGCATGAAGTTGATGGAGAGGCGCGCCTGCGGATCGTCGAACAGGCGTCCGGCGGTTTCGATCGCCATGACGCGGGCGGCCTGGTCGAAACGGTAGAGCTGATCGTCGGTGAGCTGGCTCAGAACGCTGTGCGCGCTTTCGCCGTTCGGCCCGCGCACCAGGGCCTCATAGCCCCAGACCCGGTGTTCGGCGACGTCGACGATCGGCTGGAACGCCATCCTGAATTGGAACGGCAACTCCGTCCCGTCCCCGCATCCCGCGCACTTCACGTCCGTCTCCAGCCCAGCGTCCCCGATGCGGCGAGGGTACGGCACAGCTCGTTAAGGAACAAAGAAGCCTTCCGCCCAGGCTGCCCGGCGGCTTCGCCCGATGTTCATTTGTGCACACAAGCCGGCGGTGCCCCGGGGTGGACGCCCGATGAAACACGTCTGAAACAGGGACGAAACCATATCGTCCTGAACTCGGCCGGGCCGGAGCCCGACCAACGGATCGAAAGGAGAGACGATCATGATCCAGATCGGTTCGAAGGAAGAAGTCGCGTTCCTGCTGGCGCTGTTCGGCACCCACACCCAGCCGGTCAAGCGGCCGAAGCCGAAATCCCAGCAGAGGTGAGAGACGCCATGCCCGGCTTGGCCGAATGCCAGAGCCTGCTCAGGCTCCTGATCGCCAGGGGCGATCCCAAGGCCATCCCGCTCGCCGAGGGCGCCATCGACCAGTTCCTGAACACGGCGCCGGCCAGCATGCGCGGACGCGGCCTGCGCGTGCTCCAGCGCGATGCGCTCGACCAGCACGATGTGGCTGTCGGCGTGCAGCGCTCGTTCGCCGAGACGGTGGACGCCTATATCGAGCGCAAGCTCGCGGAGGAATGAGAGGCGCTGCGCAAGCCGGCCGCCGTGCCGTCGGAGCGGAGCGGCCCCGCGGCGTTCCCGGAACTCCTGATCACCGGCAGAAATCTTTGGTCGCGCCAGAAACCTTTGCTCGTTCCTCGACCTATTTACGGCAAAGGATGCGGCCATGCCCCGGTACTACTTCGATCTTCGCGACGACAACGGAATTGCGCTGGACGAGGAGGGGCTGGAATTATCCGGGCCGCGCGCGGTTCAGGCCGAAGCTGCCAAGTCCGCCGCCGACGTGGCGCGTGATGAGATGCTGTCGGCGCAGCTCACCGGCGCCCGGCACGAGATGGCGATCGAGGTGCGCGATGCCTGCGGTCCCGTCATGCAGGTGAAGTTCTGCTTCCAGATCGAAGATCTCAAGTCGCGACCGTCCTCACGCGGTCATTGACGCGCCGGGGCCGATCGGGACGGCTGCCGCAAGGGCGGCAGGGACTGCTCGGGCTCCAGCACGGCAACCTTGCGGCCGAGCTGCCAGACTTCCACCTTGCCGTGCCGCGTGAACCGCTGCGCGAAGGTGAGGGCGGAGGAATCGGACGGGGCCTCGAATGCTTCGGCCGAGCGGAAGACGCCGTCCTCGCCGACGAGATAAGCGCGATATTGCCGGGTCATGTCGGGGCCCTCAGGCCGGGCGAGCGCAGCCAGGCCTCGATCTGCATGGCGGTCTCGTCCTGCCGCGCCTGGCGCAGCAGCATCTCGCGCCGGTGGCCCGGCGCAAGCGCGCGCGCTTCGTCGCGGCAGCGCGCGGCTTCATCCGCGAGGCGTTCGGTGAGGGTCTTTGTTTGTTTGAAACGTCGCCGTGTCAGCATGGCGCATCTCCCTTGTTCGAAAGGGCGGGAGCGAAATTCGCGTTCTCATCACCGACCAATGCAATTCGCTTGCGGTGACGGGTCCACCTTACGCTTCTTGCGGGCGCAGAGTCATATCATTTGGCAAAGGCGCGGCGATTTTTTTGCCGCGCTGAGATTGAGGATGTTGAGCGGCTTACTCATTTTGCGCCGCCGCAGGAAAGCCACCTGCACAGCAAAAGAGAGCACCGCAATGCGCGTCGATCGGCCGTTGCCTGTCGAGCACGAGCAGGCCGAATACATGCGCTTCGGCAGCGAGGCGATTGCAAGCAATGAGTTCGGCGGCTTCCGACAGTCGCTGGACGTTCTGCTTCAATCCGGCGTAACGCGAGAACATCGCACGCAAGCTGTCACCGGCTATCCTCCCCCTTCGGAGGCACCTCCATCGTCTTCCGTCCCAAAACGCATCGGGAAGCGGCTGCTTCAACAACTCGCGGCATTCGCGCGCGATCTGGCGCCTCGCGCGGTCTGCTCAGCACGCACAGTTCGTGCCGCCAGTTTCATTCACGGGAGGCCAAACTCACTCGGTGCTGGGCTAGGAGGGTGGTCACGCCTGTTGACATTGTTCCTGTTTTGTTCTAGTAATCTATATTACAACCTACAGGTGAAGAGTCGAAGTAGCGGCTCGCCCTCGATTTTCTGCGGGGTCGTTCATGAGAAACTCGCTTCTCGCTTTGGTCCTATTGAACAAGCCAGTGACGCCGGACATGTCGGCGGTTGCCAAGGTCCTTCGCGCCCGACATCCGGAGTTGGCAACGGAGACGGCGAACAATGAAGAGAAGCAACCGTCTCAGACGAATGCGCCGCTCATTCGCTGCGGCGACAAGCTTTTTGCGGTCATGTCGATGCCTGCACCTATTCCGCAGGAGCCGGAGCTGTGGGCGCGCGCTGCGCGAACCTGGCCAGAGAGCGAGGCTGTGGCAAAGCGCCATCAAGGTCACATGATCGTCTCGCTGATCGGAAAAAGCGAGCGGCCGTTGACCGCCGCGCGCCTTACGACCGCGGCCATCGGCGCGTTGATTGAGGCCGTGCCGGAATGTTGTGGTGTGGTGTGGGCTGGCCGGGTGGCGCGGCCGGCGGATGTATGGATCGAGGCGTCACGCTGGTCGCTCGCACCATATCCAGATTATCCCTTTAGACTTTGGGTCGACATCCTTCCGTTCCGGTCAGGTGCAAAGGTCGGGGTCATTACGATGGGATTGTCGGCATTTGTTGACCGCGAGATCGAATTTGTGTCGAGTAAGCTCGCGCTTCCTGCGTTGTTCGACAAAGTAGCAGGACTTTCCGTGTATCTGATCGAGCATGGAAAGGTGGTGAAGGATGGCGATACGATCGGTGCAAGTGCGAGCGAGCGGATTGCGGTTCGCTACAAGAACTCTGATCTCTTTGGAGGGATGGCGGTGTTTTGCTGTACTGATTCCGCGGAGGCGGACTCCGTCCGCACGCGATTTGCATGAAGTTGAACGAGGAGGGACTAATGGTGGGCTCCCTTCCGCAAGAAGCGGGCATGAAGGGCATCGGGTTTATCGATGCGCGAAGTTGAGCTGCTGCGCCACTGCTGCCGATCTTGAATTCAACTCATATGGATGTGGTCGATCAGAGCCGGCGAAGCTTTGCTTTCATGCCGCAGCGGCATAGAAGAGAACATTCGTATGGAATTTTTCCGCGTTATGCTGAGGGCTTGTTATTAGGCGCGGTTCATGGTGGTCCGTGAGGGGCAGGCGATGCCTTAGCGAGGTTGGTCATGAGTAATCAGGAAGCAATTGCGGGTGCGAAGCGACCTAGAGTACGAAGGCATCGGTTCTATAGGATGCGCCCAAAAGGCGGAGGTAGGCGGGGCTATTGGGTGGAGGACGAGAGTGTCCTTCCTCCTCACCGAGTATATCGTCTGCCCGCTTCTAACCCGCATGTGCCTTATGTGTTCAACAAGAAGAAAGGTCGCCTGCCGTACGACCTCGAGCTCTGTTATCAATGGTGGCTCATCTCGGATCGGGCCAAGGCAGTGTTCGAGAGGCTCGACCCCGAAGCTTTCGTATTTGTGCCGTGCGATGTGCGAACGCCGCAAGGCATCTATGATGGACCCAAATATTGGCTTTGCGATGTTGCCCGAGTTCTAGACGCGCTGGACGAATCGCAATCAAGCCTGCGCATCGGAATACGAAACGATGTCCGCTATCTCGACCACGGCAAGAAGTACTACGAGATCTTCACGGGTGACAAACTAGTCTTCAGAGATGCCGCAATCGGCAACGCTCATATCTTCCGCATGGCTTTCGCTGATTCGGCTGTCATATGCGATCAAGACTTCAAAGATGCCTGCACGTCTGCGGGCCTAAAAAGGATTTGGTTTCACGACGTTCTGAAATTATGAGTCGGCCCCGATGCTACCCGAAAATGCCGTCAGTTTCGCTCGCGCGGCCTTGTTGCCATGATAGGCAAAGGCTGGAACCGCTCTTCGGGGGGGAGGATCAAGGCAGATCAGTTTCAATCAGCAGACATTTGGGCCCGCTAGACTGATTGCTATCTGCACACTGACAAATCTTCGAACGATTGCAGACCGCGCTGACGGGCGTGCGGTCCGTTGGATGGTCAAGTATCCTGGTGTTCCGTCAGCGCACCAAGCCGATGATCTGATTTTAGTGGCTAACGTGCTCCGGTAGCACGTCACAAACATTTCAGGCCTTTTGACAGGCGCGCGGCACTCGCCGCAGCGTCCGCGCTCGCGCGCCCTCATCCATTCAATCAGCCCACAATCCAATGAACCTCTTTGTGAGGGTGCATGTATTCTATTCTCTTTGATCATCATATTATTCCCAAACAATGTAGAGACCATAAGGCATTTCGCGATATAGCCAAAGAAACGTTCGATTTCGACTCTCCCGCAAATCGTATCTACTTGCCAGCAGATCAAAAGCTTGCCGCCCAATTGAATGTGTCTCCTCATCCCGGGAGACATCTTGCTACCTACAGCAAATCAGTCTGCGAAGCACTTGATCAGATCGAGACGATCGATAGTCCGAGCGAGCGAGTTGCGGAGATAGGGATCCTCATCGATGCACTGCGCGTCGGCTTCGTCAACGGCGATCTCTATACAAACTTGCCGATCGGTAGGACGCCAGCGGAGGCTGACGCCGAAATTAGGAGGGTCTTGAAAGACCACAAAGCCTACCTTGCTCAGTACCCGGACCAACTCAGGGCTATCAGGGATCTTGAGCAAAGAGGCGCCAACGCTGGTTTAAACCATCTAATCAAATGGTTGCCGTACCTGGACAACCCAGAGAGGCAGAAAGCGTTGAATGAGGTGATTGCCCGCAATCCCGACGTTAATCTGACATCTGGGAATCGCGATCGGGACGGAACACCTTGGTCCAAGTTCGAAGCGTCGGATCCCTCTTCGGGCATTCTTCGCATACCCGGCTCGATTCCACTCGACCCGAGAGACTCTCCGCAACTGCCTGGCTACAGTTCACCTTCGCTAGCCGGTTTGGACGAACAAGAAGGGTTCACGGGAAGTGATCCCCGCTTCACACGTGCGCTGCCACCCTCTCCCACGCCAGATCCCAATGAACAGCGGCTGGGTCAATTGCCGCCTACTACGGCCGCCCCGGCGGATCCGCTGGTCCTCCGATCCGATCCGCACTCCGGAACGCCGGATCCATACCATGAGAATCCATTAGCAGGCGGCACACCAGTGTTGCGCAATGCACTTCCTTGGTTGGCCGGAGCGGCGGCGGTCGGCGCAGCGGCTCCCCTTATTCCCGCTTGGCTGCTTACCATTGGGGGCACCTTGGCGCTTGCGCGCGCCGTCAACGCTCAGGAAACCGATGCCGCCGCGACGATGGGCGATGCCATTCCCAGTGGAGGAGTTCTCTCAGCAGGAGCGCCTGCACACAACGCCGTGGGCGATGGACTCAGCGCCGGCAACGCTGCCGGCACCAGCGGCTCTTCGGCATCATCGTCGACAATCTGGCCGCGGCTGGGCGGAGCTTGGTCGGTTGATCCAGAAGTGCCGGCTAGTACTTTTGCTGATCGCTTCGGCAACTGGGTTAGCACGTCGGGCGGCACCATGCCTGCCAGAGATTTGCCAGAAGGCCCACCTCGGCCTCACGCAGGATCAGTCGCGCCTGAAAACGTCCGGCGTCTCACCCGGGCCAACGCGTCGGCTGCAAGCAGCGTGTTCTCGTCCGGGAGTGCGCCTGTCCCATTTCTGCCATCTACCGAATTCAGCGAACAGTCTGGTAGCTGGAGCGTGCCGGTCGCCGATAGCCGGCCAGCCCAGATGAGCAGGCCGACAGAAGCATTCGCGCACGAGCCCAGCTACCTCATTCAACCGCCGATCTTCGGAGTGGATGGCGCGGGCAATCCGCGCAATGACACCGAGGAGTGGTTCTCGCGCTGGATACGGTTTTCGTTTGGGCCGGAATGAAGAGGCTGCCGTTTGAGTTCGAGATCGGTTTGACGCGTCGGGCAAAACACTGGCAGACTGGCATTTCGAAAAAGGTTCGAAACCAAGCCCGCGAGATGTCGCGGGCTTTCGTTCTTTGGAGGGAGCCATGACTTCCGTGCACTACGCATCGGCAGCTCCGAACCACGTCGTCAACGCCTCCGCAAGCCCGCAGCTGTTTTCATCGCCTACCCAGGCCACATGCCCGTCTGGCCGCACCAGCACGGCGCCCGGCGGGGGGACCGCTCCGATCGCCGGAAGCTGCCATGCGCCGTCGTGTTCGGCATCGACTGCGACGATGCGATCAGCCCAGGGCGTGATGTCGATGCCGCGCACCTCGCCGAAATTGAGCAGCAGGCCGCGCGCGCCGTGCAGAAGCGTGAACAGCCGCTGCTTGCGTCCGTCCACCACGAGATCGAGATCGGGCATGCGGCGGCCGAGCAAAGCGTGGCCTTCGCCGAGATCGTAGGCGATGTCGAGCCCGCTCATCATCGCGCCGAAGCGTCGTCGCGGCTCGTCCATGGCGAGCAGGTCGGACACGATCTCGCGCGCGGCCTTGCGGCCGTCGTCGCCGCGGCGGAGCAGGGCGATCTGCGCCATGGTGTGCTTCAAGACGCGCGCGGCGACGGGATGGCGCTCGGCATGGTAGCTCTCAAGCAGGCCGTCCGGCGAGATGCCCCTGACGACCTGCGCCAGCTTCCAGCCGAGATTGACCGCGTCCTGCACACCGAGGTTGAGGCCCTGGCCGCCGACGGAATGATGGACGTGCGCGGCATCGCCGGCGAGCAGCACGCGGCCCTTGCGATAGGACTCGGCCTGCCGCGCCGCATCGGTGAAGCGGGAGATCCAGGCGGGATTTCGCACGCCGAAGTCCGTGCCGTACACGGCGGCGAGGGCCGCGCCGAGATCGCGCAAGGTGGGCTCGCCCCCGCGCGCCAGCGTCGCTTCCGTCACGACGACGAGAATGCGTCCATGCTCCGTCCTGCTGAGGCCGTGGAAGCCGAGCGCGTCGTGGCGCAGGCCGAGCACCGGCTCATCGTGCATCTCGACCTCGGCCATCAGATTGCTGAGCGTCGGCGGGAAGCCGGTGAAGTCGATGCCGGCCGCCTTGCGCACCGCGCTGCGGCCGCCGTCGCAGCCGACGAGATAATCGGCGCGCAAGCGCTCGCCGCAGGACAGGGCGACGTCGACGCCGGTCTCGTCCTGCGCGAAGCCCGTCACCTCGCGGCTCCGATAGACCGGCACCGCGAGCTCCGCGACCCAGCCGGCGAGGATGCGCTCGATGTGGCTCTGCCGCAGCGCAAGCCCGTAAGGATGGCGGGTGGGGAGGTCGCCGATGTCGAGCCTGGTCCAGGCGAAGCCGGCGAGCTGGGTGATCTGCCCTTCGCGCAGGAAACGCTCGGCGACGCCGCGCTGATCGAGGATCTCGATCGTGCGGGCGTGCAGTCCGCCGGCGCGCGTCTCGACGATCGCCTGATCGGGGCGCCGCTCGACGATCGCGACGTCGACATGCGCGAGCGCGAGCTCGGCCGCCAGCATCAGGCCGGCCGGGCCGCCGCCGGCGATGACGACCTCATGGCCGGTGATCGCGCGTTCTGCACGCGGTCGGCGGCGCGACCGGGACGTCGGAAGCAAGACAGGCATGGCGTGACCCCTCGACCGGTTGTTCGGGTCGAGGGGTCTTACGCGATCGCCGGGGGCTTGAAGCAAGTCCCTCGCGCACCACATATCGAGCTGGGAGGAGGGGCTTTCGGCTTCCGTGCCGGCCGCGTTGACACGTCGGGCAAAACACCGGCAGAATGGCATCATCGAAAGAGTTCGGCCGAGCCCGCGCGGAAGTGATCCGCTGCGGGTTTTCTTTTTGGCGCGATGTCTCAGCAGATGCCGGTGGTTCGCTGCATCACGTCGGCGAGCTCCTCGAAGGAGAAGGGCTTGCGGATCATCGGCAGGCCGCCGCGCCGCGGCTCGCGCCCGGACAATTGCAGCATCTTCAGCTCCGGACGCGCCCGCCTCGCCAGCTCGGCGAGCTCGTGGCCGTCCATGCCTGGCATGTTGATGTCGGTGATGAGGATGGAGATGTCCGGATTCTGCTCGAGCCGCTCGAGCGCATGCGCGCCGTCGTGGGCGCTGATCACCTCGCAGCCGAGATCCTCCAGCATGTCCACGATCACGCCGAGGACAGCGGGATCGTCGTCGACAACCAGGACGGTGTGGCTCATGTCACGAATGTTCCTTCCGCAAGAGAGATAAACGCGCCGCTCGCCGGGGAAGTTCCTGCAAGCCTAGTCGTCCTTCGACAAATCGCCGGGCTTGGCGGGGAGGTCCATGGCGCCGCCCTCGCCATGCGCGAGGTCGCGGCCCGTATCTTCGTTCTCGCCGCTATCTTTGACGATACCTCGCTCGTCGCGCGCCTCCTCGCCGCGTGGCTTCTGTTCGCTGCGCGGGCCGGCTCCGGCCAGGTTGCGCGATGTCTCTTGTGGAATCGAGTTGGATGTCATGGGCCGATCCCCCTGATCGGTTAACTTTCGCGCAGCCTGCAAGTTCGTTTGACACGTCGGGCAAAACACCGGCAGAATGACATCATCGAGACGAGTTTGGTTGACCCGCGCGGAGAGATCCGCCGCGGGTTTTTTCGTTCTCGATCGCGGAATCGGACGGCGGCGGCGCATTGCGGCCACGCACTCGTCAGACCTGGGGCGCCAATCGGCGCGCCGTCGTCCGAACCATTGCTGGCCGGCACGCGCTAACGTGCCGGTCCGCGGCGCCGGGCCATTCGCCCGCGCCGCTGCGGTCTCCGGGATGGAGAGAGGGTTCGCGCCCGAAACGATCGCGCCGCGATGCTGCGATCCGCCGCGCATTTTCTTCACGGGAGAGATGATGACCGCTTATCTGATAACACTCGCCGTTACGAGCCGGACAAGCTGATGGGTTATTGCGTCGCGCTCTATTTCGCAAAGCTCCTGGTCTGGGACAAGGTTCTCGGATTGGGCTCGACCGATGCCCTGGCCGGATTTGCGGCGATCACGGCCAATCTTGTGGTCTCGTTCTACTTCGCCAAGCGCGGTTTCGAGAACGTCGCGAGGATAATCAAGCGATGAAGATGCCGGAAAACGAGATCAAGGCCATTGTGGCCGAAGCGCTGGCTGAACATCACAGGCTCCAGCAAGAAAACATCAACGCGATCGTGTTGAAGGCGGTGGCTTCGGTGCTGGCCTCATTCGGCATCGAAGATGACGATCGAAGGGAGCTGAGGGCCGATCTCCAACATTTGCGAAGGTGGCGGAGGAGCGTGGAGCAGGCCCAGAGCTACACTCTCAAGGCCGTGATCACGATGATCGCCACCGGCCTGATGGGGGCCGTCTGGCTTGGCGTCAAGGTCGTGCTCGGCAAGTGAGCCTTCACGACGACGGCGATGCTGCACTTGCGGTTACGTCAATCCTTGCGGACGGTTTCGATCCATCTACAGAATTCGTATTGTCGATGCGTCCGATGACGACATCGTCGATTCGTTGTGTGAACTGCATCGGTTGACGTTCCTCAATTCAGCCACCATGCCTCAATTCGAGATTGGAGCGTGGTGGCTGGCCTATCATGGGGATGTTGCAGTCGCTTTCGCCGGCATCGTTCCATCGACGCACGTGAGCAATGGTGGTTATTTCTCCAGGGTCGGCGTGCTGCAACGGCATTGGGGGATGCGGCCTTCAGCGCAGATGATGCGTGCGGTCGAGGCAAGGGGAAGCCGCATGGGTTGGGACAGCATCGTCTCCGACACAACGGACAAACCGGTATCTGCCAACAACTTCATCCAGGCTGGTTATCGGCTCTTCGCGCCGAAGACGCCATGGGCCTGAGCGCACACCCTCTACTGGAGAAAGCGCATCCGCTGAGCAGGTTTACATCGCAGGGAGCGTGCCTGCAACAGCCCCGGGATGCGGGCGAGATGCCGCGCCGGCTTCATGCGCATGGGCATGTCCAGGGCCTGGCAGCTCGAGCGCTGCCGGGCCCCTTTTGCGTATTGAAGCGATGCAGGCGAGGCACTTGCGAAGTCGGCGGCGCCGGGCTTTAAGCTTTGCTCTTGCTGCAAATCGGCGGCCATAAGCCGATGTAAGGGAGCGCTCTATCGATGCCCACCAAGCCCCAATTGCCGGAACGTTCACCGCGAGGGACGGCAGGTCCGGCTGCGCTCGATGGTCTGTTGGTCGTCGATTTTACGCGGGTGGTCGCCGGACCGGCCTGCACACAGACGCTCGCCGATTTCGGTGCACACGTCATCAAGATCGAGAATCCCGATGGAGGCGACGACACGCGTGCCTATGAGCACGCCGAAATCGGTGGTGAAAGCGCCGCCTATCTCAGCCTGAACCGCAACAAGCGCGGTATTGCGCTCGACCTTGCCATTCCGGAGGCTCGAGAGATCGCGCTGGATTTGATCCGCAAGGCAGATGTGGTCGTGGAGAACTTTTCGAGCGGGGTCATGAAGAAGTTCGGACTCGACTATCAGTCGGTCGCGCCGCTGAACCCACGGCTGGTCTATTGCTCGATCTCCGCCTACGGACGCACCGGACCGTTTGCCTCGCGGCCCGGCTTCGATCCCATCACCCAGGCGGAAAGCGGCTTCATGTCGCTCAACGGATTTGCCGACGGCCCTGCGGTTCGTACCGGTCCGCCCATCGTTGACATGGCGACGGGCATGTCTGCCTGCAA
The DNA here is from genome assembly GCF_001424605.1 of Bradyrhizobium sp. Leaf396. Taxonomy (NCBI): domain Bacteria; kingdom Pseudomonadati; phylum Pseudomonadota; class Alphaproteobacteria; order Hyphomicrobiales; family Nitrobacteraceae; genus Bradyrhizobium; species Bradyrhizobium sp. Leaf396. The sequence goes on along the minus strand of NZ_LMQJ01000017.1, from coordinate 50,219 downwards.
TGCGATCCTGCTCGCGCTGCTGGCGCGCGACCGGCTCGGGCGGGGCCAGCATGTCGAAGTCGCCCTGTTCGACGTTGCGATGGGCATGACAGGCTTCTACGGCATGGCCTATCTCATCAACGGCGAAAACCCCGGCCGGTTCGGCAATTCGCCCAGTGGGTCTCCCACGGTCGGCGTCTACGAAGCCTCCGACGGGCCGCTCTACATGGCCTGCGCCAACGACCGGCTCTACCGTCGGCTCGTGGTCGACGTGCTGAATCGGCCTGATCTCATCACCGACCCGCAATTTGCGACGCGCAAAGCGCGTTCGGAGAACAAGGAGCTGTTGCGCGCGGCCATCGCGGAGGTCTTCGCAAGCGATACTCTGGAGAACTGGATGGCCAAGATGAAGCGGGCCAATATTCCGGTCGGTTATCTTCGGACGGTCGAGGAGGGGTTCAATGCGCCCGAGGCTCGCGAGCGCCATCGCCTGAATCGGATTCCGCACCCGACGGCGGAATGGGTGCCGAATATCGAGCCGCCAATCACAATGAGCCTGACCGGCGCGATCGATCCCGTTGCGGCACCTCTGTTGGGCGAGCATACCGGGCAAGTCCTGCATGATACGCTCGGCTACGACGAAAGCCGGATCGCGGAATTTGCCGAGAGGGGCGCGTTTGGCGCGGTCAAGCCTCCAACCTCGGCGTGAGTCGCTTCCTCGGCTTGATTTGGCGAAGGTCCCGCCGCATAAATGCGTAACAGCGAGGGACACCAATGGCGCCTGGCAAGGAGCCGAGCATGATCCAACCCACCGGTTCGCAAGCCGGTGGAGGGGCCTATGCATCACTGATCGCGAAGGCCCGGGCGCTTCTGCCGCAGCTGCGCGAGCGAGCGGCGCAGACGGAGGAACTGCGGCGTCTCCCGCCGGAAACCGAAAGAGATCTCCACGATTCCGGCTTGTTCCGGATGCTCCAGCCATCACGGGTCGGCGGCGCCGAGCTTGACTATGTCGCCCTCGTCGATTGCGCTGAGCTGCTCGGAAAGGCAGATGCGTCGGTTGCCTGGAATCTCGCCAACCTGGCGAGCCATCACTGGATGCTCGGCATGTTCGAGCAGAAGGCACAGGATCTCATTTGGGGCCGTGATCCGGATACGCTGATCGCATCCTCCTTCATTTTTCCGGCCGGACGCGCCACGCGGGTCGAGGGCGGATACCGGCTGCACGGCAGCTGGCCGTTCTCGTCCGGCGTTGCCTCTTGCGAATGGAACATGCTGGCAAGCGTGGTCTACTCCGACGACGAGGCGGATGGTATCGAATATCGAATCTTCCTGCTGCCGAAGGGCGATTACAAGGTGCTGGACACCTGGAATGTCGCCGGACTGCGCGGGACGGGGTCTTGCGACGTGGAGGTGAGGGAGGCCTTCGTGGCCGACCACATGACCGTCGGGGTCGGGGATCTCTCAGGTGGCCCGACGCCGGGAAGCTCCGTCAATCCGAATCCGCTTTACGCACTGCCCGTGTTCTCGCTCTTCCCATACGTCCTCTCCGGCGTGGCGCTGGGGAATGCACAGGCGTGTCTCGACGATTATACTGAGGTCGCGCGGCATCGCATTTCGACTTACAACCGCGCCAAGCTTAGCGATTTTCAGAGCACGCAGATCAAGATCGCGGAGGCTTCCGCCAAAATCGATGCCGCACGCCTGATCATGCGTTCGGCCTGCCTGGATGCCATGGATGACGCGCGGCGCGGCCATATCCCTGACATGGCGACCAAGACCAGATATCGGCGCGACGGATCGTATTCAGTGAACTTGTGCACGGATGCGGTCTCGATGCTGTTCGCAGCCAGTGGTGCGCGCGGTCTGTTCACGAGCGGTGTGTTGCAGCGACAGTTCCGCGATGCGCACGCGATCAATTCGCATCTGGCATTCAATTTCGACGCGGCCGGAACCAACTACGGACGGGTGGCGCTGGGCCTGCCCTCCGAAAATCTCACGCTGTGAGGTCGGTCGATGAATGATCTGCCGAAGCAGCCCCGCGCGCCCGATCCCGCCAACGAGTTCGCGAGCGACAGCTCGCAGATCGATCCGCGCGACTTTCGGAACGCGCTCGGGACCTATGCAACCGGCGTGACGATCATCACCGCGGCAGCGCCCGACGGCAAGCCCTACGGGCTGACTTGCAATTCGTTCGCCTCTGTCTCGCTGAATCCGCCGCTGGTGCTGTGGAGCCTCGTCGTCTATTCCTCCAGCCTGACCATTTTCCAGAACGCCAGCCATTTTACCGTCAACGTTCTAGGCGCCTCGCAACAAGCGCTTGCGAACAAGTTCGCGAAATCGTCGGACGACAAGTTCACCGGCGTCGCCTGGACACCTGGCCTCGGCAATGCACCCGTGCTTGCCGAGAGCGTCGCCAATTTTCAATGTCGCTCCGTGAACCGCTACTATGGCGGCGACCACGTGATCTTTCTCGGTGCAGTCGAGGCCTACACATACAATGCGAAGGAGCCGCTGCTTTTCGCGCGGGGAGCGTTCGGTCGCTTCATGGCTGACGATGAGCGGAAGAAGTCGTCATGAAGCGCTTCAGCTTGCCTTGGACGGGTGCTCTGTCGCTGAAAGCTTGTAGATCTCCAGCGCATCCGCCTCTGCGCCGCGCGCCGCCTTCGCCATCCTGAAAAGCTGTCCCGCGAGCGAGGCCATCGGCACCGGCGTCGAGGTCGCCTGTGCGACATCGGCGACCGTATCGAGGTCCTTGAGCATCGTGGCGATGTGGCCGAGCGGAGGGCTGTGAATGCCCTGCACCATCCGCGGCACGAACAGCTGGAGCGGAATGGAATCCGCAAAGCCGCCGGCGAGCGCTTCGGGCAATCGGTTGGCGTCGATACCCGCGTTCACGGCCAATCGCGCTGCTTCCGCGAGGACGGCCATCGCGCATCCCACGATTACCTGGTTGCAGAGTTTGGTGGTCTGTCCGGCGCCAATCGGACCCATATGAGTGAACCTGCGCGCCATGGCCAGCACATAGGGTCGCACCCTCTCGATATCACCAGCTTCCCCGCCGGCCATGATCGCCAGCGTGCCGTCTTCCGCGCCCTTCGTGCCCCCGGATACCGGCGCATCGATCCAACTCGTACCATTCGCGTCTTTCAGTCGCGCTGCGAGATCGCGCGCCGCGTCAGGGTGGATGGACGAGAAGTCGACCACAAGCTTGCCTGCGCCGGGCCCTGCCGCCAGACCCTCGGGTCCGAAAATCACCTCCTCGACCGCTCTCGCATCCGTCACGCACATGAAGACGATGTCCGAGTTCACCAGGAGATCACGCGGCGTGCCCGCGCGCTTGGCCCCCGCCGCGGCGAGCGGAGCGACTTTGCCCTCCGATCGGTTCCAGACAGCGACCTGATAGCCGGCGTTGAGGAGGCGTCGGGTCATCGGCGCGCCCATCAGTCCGAGGCCGAGATAGCCGAGCCTGTCGGTACCCCGCGGGCTTGCGTTGCTCTCTTCAGCCATAGGTTGCCTCCTTCTGCCGCAATGTGGCGCCGCCTTACCATACATTGCGGACGGGAAGGCGAAACCGCCCCGGTCCGCATGGCTTGCCTGATTGTTTGAACCATGAAACATTTGATGCAGTCGGGTTGGGGGCGCCGGTCGGCGCCGTAGCAGCGGAGTGGCACGATGCGAACCGTTTCGAAATGGATCCTGGCTTTGGGAGCGGCAGCAGCCGTGAGCGCGGGCGCAAGCCCGTCATGGGGACAGCAGACGATCCGCGTCGGCTGGACCATCCCGGCCGAGGAATCCAAGTACTGGATGATGCGCAGGCCGACCGAATTCCCCAGCATCGGCAAGACCTACAACATCGAATGGACCCAATTCCAGGGCACGGCGCCGATGACGCAGGCCTTGGCGGCCGGTGCGTTGGATTGCGCGACGCAGGCGCCTCTCTCGCTCTCCAACGGTGTCGTTGGCGGCAATCTCAAGGCCTACATCGTCGCGCAGCATGTTTTCGAGAAGCCCGGCGGCTTCTCGGTGTACTGGGCCGTCAAGGATGACTCGCCCATCAAGACAATTGCCGACCTCAAGGGTAAGACGGTCGGCATCTCCGTGATCGGCGGAGGTACGCAAGGTCCATTCAACCTGCTGCTGAAGCAGAATGGCGTCGATCCGGCCAAGGACATCAAGCTGGTCGAGGTCGGCTTTGCCGTCTCCGAGGACGCGCTGCGCCAGGGGCGCGTCGATGCAGTGAACATGAACCAGCCCTTTGCCGCGCGCGCGGAGGCAAAGGGCGGGACAAGGAAGCTGTTCTCGCTGTCCGAGGCCATGCCGAACATCGTGCACATCCTGGAAGCTTGCCGTGCCGATTTCGTCGACAAGAACCCGGAACTGGTCAAAGCCTATGTCCGCGACATCACGTCCGGCATGAAGAAGGCGCTGGCGAACCGCGAGGAAACCTTGAAAGTCGTGTCCGAAGTGCTGAAGGCGCCCGTTCCGGTGCTCGAGACCTATTTGCTCAAGGACAACGATTTCGGCCGCGACCCGGGCGCGGCGCCGAACTTTCCGGCGATCCAGAAGATGCTGGACATCTATGCGGAGACAGGAATGCTGCCGAAGCTGGATGTCGCACAGTTCAAGCATCCGTCGATCGTCGCTCCGTTGCAATAATGGGGCAGACGATATCCGACCACAAGATCGCGGCGTTCCGGATTATCCGGGACGCTGTCTGAAGAAGATGCTGATATGAAGAAACTGCGATCACGCGTTACCACGGATGGGCTCGACCGGGCCCCGCATCGTGCATTCATGCGTGCCATGGGGCTCGACGACGCTGCGATCGCCAGGCCGATGGTGGGCATCGTCAGCATGAAGGGCGAGCAGACGCCCTGCAACATGACCCACGACTTCCAGGTGGCTGCAGCCAAGACCGGAATCGAGGAAGCCGGCGGCACACCACGGGAATTTTCGACAGTCTCGGTTTCCGACGGCATCAGCATGAATCATGAGGGCATGAAGTTCTCGCTGTTCTCGCGGGAGCTGATTGCCGACTCGATCGAGGCCGTGGTTCATGGCCTGGCCTACGATGCGTTGATCGGATACGGCGGATGCGACAAGACGCTTCCCGGAGTGATGATGGGCATGGTTCGCTGCAACGTGCCGTCCATTTTCATCTACGGCGGCAGCTCGCTGCCGGGGCGCATTGACGGACGAACGTTGACGGTGCTCGACTCTTATGAAGCTGTCGGGAGCTTCATGACGGGCGAGATCGACGGCGCCACGCTCGAGCGGATCGAGCGCGCCTGCCTGCCGACGATCGGCGCGTGTGCCGGCCAGTTCACGGCGAATACCATGGGCATGGTGTCGGAGGCGATGGGGCTGACCATTCCCAACGTCTCGATGGTGCCGGGCGTCTATTCCGAGCGTGCACAGATCTCGCGACGTGCGGGGCGCCTGATCATGGAGATGCTGGAGCGCGGCGGGCCGTTGCCACGCGACATGGTGACGCGGAAATCCCTGGAGAACGGCGCGGCGATCGTCGCCGCGACGGGCGGCTCCACCAATGCTGCCCTGCATCTGCCGGCGATCGCGAACGAGGCCGGAATTGCGTTCACGATCGATGATGTGGGTGAGGTCTTCGCCAGGACGCCCTTGATCGGGAATTTTCGGCCCGGAGGCAAATATACGGCGAAGGATGTCTACGATATCGGCGGCGCTGCGGTCATAATCCGTGAGCTGATCCAGAGCGGGCATATCGACGGCAACTGCTTGTCCATTACTGGCCGCACACTTGCCGAAGAGTATGGTGCGGCGAATGCGCCCGACGGAGAGGTCGTGCACGCGGCTGGCGCGCCGATCATGGCTGACGGCGGCGTCGCGGTGCTGAAAGGCAACCTCTGTCCCGACGGCGCGGTGATCAAGGTTGCAGGTTTGAAGAGCCTGTTCTTCGAAGGCGTGGCGCGGGTTTTTGAGGATGAAGAAGCCTGCGTCGCCGCCGTTCGCGACCGCAGCTACAAGGCGGGCGAGGTTCTCGTGATCCGCAATGAGGGGCCGGTCGGCGGACCCGGCATGCGCGAGATGCTCGGCGTCACGGCGCTGATCTACGGGCAGGGCATGGGCGAAAAAGTGGCGCTGATCACCGATGGCCGGTTCTCTGGCGCGACCCGTGGCATGTGCATCGGCTACGTATCGCCCGAGGCTTTTGTCGGCGGTCCGCTGGCGCTTGTTCGCGACGGCGACAGCATCAGGATCGATGCGGCGAACCGACGGATGGATGTCCTGCTCGAGGAGCAGGAACTCGCCGCGCGGCGACGCGAATGGAAGCAACGACCGCCCCGTCACCGCGCAGGTGCGCTTGCCAAATACGCGCGCCTGGTCGGGCAGGCGCCGGGCGGAGCCGTTACGCATGAAGGCCCGGCGGAATGGCCGTGGTTCGAATGACGCGCCGCGCTTGTGCGAAAATGACGACCTGTCTGGCAGGCTTCTTGCTAAGCTCGTCCCGTGAAGGGTCGTGCGAGTGAGGCGGAAGACGGGATGACGATAGTGCCTGCGAGATCGAGCGAATGGGTGAGACCGGTGGCGCAACAGGAGCCGGCTTCTGCAATCATCGAGATCGATCGCGTCTCGCAGGTCTTCCAGACCTCGGCGCGCAAAGATCATGTGGCGCTTTCAGACATCTCGCTCACGATCGAGGAGGGAGCCTTCGTCTCCATCCTTGGCCCGTCCGGCTGCGGCAAGTCGACACTGCTCTACATTGTCGGCGGATTCGTCAGTCCGACCAGCGGTGCGGCGAAGATGAAGGGGCAGGCGATCACGGCGCCCGGTCCGGATCGCGGACCGGTGTTCCAGGAATTTGCGCTGTTTCCCTGGAAGACCGTGCTCGGCAACGTGATGTACGGGCCACGTCAGCAAGGCGTTCGCGCCACCGAGGCCGAAGCGCAGAGCCGGGCCTTGATCGAGATGGTCGGCCTCAAGGGCTACGAGAACTTCTACCCCAAGGAATTGTCCGGCGGCATGAAGCAACGCGTGGCATTGGCGCGGACGCTTGCTTATCATCCCGAAGTGCTGCTGATGGACGAGCCGTTCGGCGCCCTCGACGCGCACACGAGGACACGCCTGCAGAACGATCTTCTGAACATCTGGGAGCGTGACCGCAAGACGGTGCTGTTCGTCACGCATTCCGTCGACGAAGCGGTCTTCCTCTCCGACAAGGTCGTCATGATGTCGAAATCGCCCGGACGGATCCGGCAAGTCATCGACATCGACCTGCCGCGGCCGCGGCGCCGCAATGAGCTGTTGCTCGACCCGCGTTACCAGAAGTACGTCGTCGATATCGAGCGGATGTTCGATGAGAGCGACGAAGGCGGCGTGTCCGCATGATGTCGCCGGCTGCCGTGACCAAATACGCTGCCCCGGTGCTCGCCTGCATTGGACTGCTGGCGGTGTGGCAAGTCGCGTCACTGGCGCTGAAGAACGACAGCTTTCCGACGGCGATCGAAGCGATCAGTGCGATTCCCAGCATCCTTGGCGACAAGGAATCCTTGATCAACATCCTGGCCTCGCTCCGGCGCATGGCGATGGGATTTGGCGCGGCCGTGCTCGTGTCGATTCCGCTTGGTCTTTTGATGGGACGTAGTGCTGCGATCGCGGCCTTTTTCAATCCGCTCCTGATGGTGATCTATCCGGTGCCGAAGGCTGCCTTGATGCCGATCATCATGCTGTGGCTGGGTGTCGGCGACATCACGAAGACGCTCGTGATCTTCCTCGGGGTCAGTCTGCCCGTGATCTATCACAGCTTCGAAGGCGCCAAAGCGATAGAGGAGAAGATGCTCTGGTCAGGCGTCGCGATGGGGCTCTCACCGCTGCAACGCCTGGTGCGCATCGTGCTGCCGGCGGCGCTCCCGGAAATTCTGACGGGGTGTCGTACGGGATTGGTGCTGGCGCTGATCACGATGATCACCAGCGAGATGATCGCCCGTCAGTCGGGCGCTGGAAACATCCTGTTCAATGCGCTCGATATGGGCCAATACGACACCGTATTTGCGATGATTATCATCGTGGGAGCGATGGGAATCTGCCTCGATGCAATCTTCGAACGAGTCCGCGCAAGATTGGTGCGCTGGTCCGAACCTCAGTTCGACATGCCGCTGAGTTTCTCATGATGTCGCGGTTTCTCTCACCAAGTGTCGCTCTTGGGATCGCCCCGATCGTCATGGTGATCGCGCTGTGGCAGGGCCTGGTGTCTTTCGGCTTCGCGCCAGCAGTTCTGCTGCCGCCGCCAGGCTTCGTCTTTGGCCGGTTATTGCAGCAGCTTGTGACTTCAACATTCCAGCAGGAGATCGCGGCGACGCTGATCAGGCTGTTTGCCGGTTTCGCGATTGCTGTCGTGGTCGGTGTCAGCGTCGGCATCGCCGCTGCAGCAAGTCCGGCGATCAACGCCGTGGTCCGGCCGATCGTGCGTGTCTTGGCTCCTCTGCCCAAGGTCGCGCTCTATCCGGCGTTGCTGCTGCTGCTCGGATTTGGCCACGGATCGAAGATTACTTTGGTGGCTGCCGATGCTCTTTTCCCGATCCTGCTGTCCACCTATTACGGTGCATCGACGGTCGAGCAGAAGCTGATCTGGTCGGCCATGGCGGCGGGAACGCCGCGCCGCGAAATCCTCTTCAAAGTGGTGCTGCCGGCGGCGATGCCGTCGATCCTGACCGGGTGCCGGATTGGCCTTGTCATTTCCTGCATCGTGGTGTTTCTGGCCGAAATGATCACGTCGACGGACGGATTGGGACACGCCCTCGTGACGGCGGCCCGAACCTTCCAGGCGGTGGACATGTTCGTGCCGCTGATCACGATCTCGCTGCTGGGATTGATCCTGAACGGGCTGCTGGGAGTCCTGCGCTCTTACCTGCTCCGGGGCTTCCCCGAAGCGTAACAAACAAGAATTCAGAAGACCGGGAGTGGACCATGCTGGCTGACCGCATCGAAGCAAAATGGATCGACGCGTTTTGCGAGATTTTCGAACGTTGCGCCGTCAAGGCGGGCGATACGGCTGCGATCCTCTCGGAAACCCAGTCGCGCGCCTTGAACGTGCATCTGGCGGAATTGGCCCTGCTGCGCATGGGGGCCCGGCCGTTTCACGTGGTGATGCCAACACCGCGCAACCGGAATATCGTTCCGGTTCGCTCCACCGGCGCGAGCGAGGCGATTCAGCGGCTCGGCCCGGTCATCACCGCGCTTCAGCAGGCGGGTTTTGTGGTGGATTGTACCATCGAAGGCCTCATGCACGCGGTGGAGACGCCGGAGATCCTCAAAGCCGGCGCGCGCATCCTGGTGATCTCGAACGAGCATCCCGAGGCCCTGGAGCGCATGGTGCCGGATTCCGCGCTCGAGAAGCGCGTTCGTGCAGCGGCCAAGATGCTGCGTGGAACGAAGCGCATGCGGGTCACCTCGAAGGCAGGCACGGCGCTCGATGTCGACATGGTCGGGGCGTCCACGGTGGGCGTATGGGGCTGGACCGACAAGCCCGGCACGCTGGCGCATTGGCCGGGCGGCATCGTCGTCAGCTTTCCGAAGAGCGGGACCATCAACGGCACGCTGGTGATGGCGCCCGGCGACATCAATCTGACCTTCAAGCGTTACCTGACCTCGCCGGTGAAGATGACGCTGAAGGACGATTATGTCGTCGAACTGGAAGGCGACGGCACGGACGCGGCGATGATGCGCGCCTATCTCGCCGCCTGGGGCGATCGTGAGGCCTATGCGGTTTCCCATGTCGGCTTCGGCATGAACCCCGGCGCTCGCTACGAGGCGCTGTCCATGTACGACCAGCGCGACACCAACGGCACCGAAATTCGGGCCGTCTCCGGCAACTTCCTGTTCTCGACCGGCGCGAATGAGTTCGCAGGGCGCTATACGGCAGGGCATTTCGACCTGCCGATGATGGGAACGACGATCGAACTCGACGGCGTTGCCGTGGTCCGGGAGGGGATGCTCCAGGACGTCTTCGGCTAATTGCTGCCGAGCACCGGGGGGCGCGCCAGCCCGAAGTGGCGGAGCAGATCGACCATGGCCTGGAGCCGTTTCGCGCGGTACGCGTCGACGTCGAGGCCTGAGTAGTCGAGAAAGCCTGCTCCTGTGCGCAGGCCGATCCGGCCTTCATGCATGTTGCGTGATATGACGTCCGGCGCCCGGTACCGGTCGCTGCCGAGCGCGCCTTCCAGATACCTGCTCGCGTAGTAGAGGATGTCGCCGCCGCCCCAGTCGATGAATTCGAGCAGGCCGAGCACGGCATAGCGGAAGCCGAAGCCGTAGCGGATCGCCTTGTCGATCTCCTCCGCGCTGGCCACGCCCTCTTCGACCATGCGCGCGGCTTCGTTCATCGCCAGCGCCTGGATGCGCGGGACGATGAAGCCGGGTGTGGCGGCGCAGACCACCGGTACCTTGCCGATGCCTTCGAGCAATGCCTTGACCTCGTCGATGACAGCCGGGTCGGTGGCCTTGCCTGGCGAAATCTCGACGAGCGGGATCAGATAGGCCGGGTTGAGCCAATGCACATTGAGGAAGCGGCGGGGATTCACGATCGCGCCGGAGAGATCATCGACGAGGATCGTCGATGTCGTCGATGCAATGATGGTGTCCGGGCCGACTTGTCGCGACGCTGCCGCCAGCACCTCGCGCTTGAGCTCGACCACCTCGGGAACGCCCTCGAAGACCATGCCGGCCTCGGACAGAGCTGCAGCGCTTCCGCCGGCCGCGACAACCGAGACGCGCGCGATCAGCAGATCGACATCCGCCTCGGCCAAGAGCCCCAGCTTCGACAGACTGGCGAAGGTCTTCCTGACTTCACCAAGCGCGTCCGCTTCGAGCTTGGCGAACTCCTCGGCCGAGCGCGCCTTGATATCGATCATCGTGACCCTGTGCCCCGCATAAGCGAAGGCGACGGCGATGCCCCGGCCCATGCGGCCAGCGCCGAGACAGGCGATATTGATGCGATTGGTCATCGATCAGAATCCATTGCGGAGCAGCGTCTGTAGTTCAGCCTTGCTGAGATTCCCGAGCCCGAGCGTCTCGAGCGTTCGGCCACCTCGGGCAAAATCTTCGCCGCAGATCGCGCCGCCGATCGACAGGAACGCGTTGGCCAGCGGCGTTGCAACGCCGGCCAACCCGGCGACGGACACCAGCAGCGATAGCCCAAGCCGCAGGTCTTCCCGCATGTAGCGGTGCTCGGTCAGCACGATCCGCTCGCGCCAGTCGCCGGAATCGGTCAGCCGGTCGTGCGAGCCGCGGCCGTACATCCAGATCTCGCCTTTCTTCGCGTAGTGATGCGCGAGCGGGAAATGCGGCGCGCCGTAGCCAAGCGCCTCGCGCACCGCGATGCGCTCGTCATCGAGCGCGTCGGTGACCCGGCGGATCGCCGCTTGCGTGCCTTCCTTGTGAATGTCCCAGCGCTCGAAATGTTCGATCGGCCCTGCGTTCATCACGATCAGCGGCGGATGGATGATCGGACCTGCGTTCATCAGCGCCCCGGACAGCGCGTCTCCGCAGGGCTCAATAACGCCCGGGAATGCACGTCCGATCACGTCGAGGGCATGCGGCGCCTGATCAAGCGGGAACACCCCGACCGGAAGTCGCTTGGCGCGGATGGTGATCGCCACCTCGAACGGTCCATGCTTGCGCGTCAACCAGGGCAATGTGCCGGTTTCCGCAAAGCTCGCCTTGGCCCGGTTTCCAGCATCCTGTGCGGCCTTGGCGAAGATCATCGAGCCGAATGTCGCCGGCGGCAGAAACACGACCTGGCCGTCCCGCAGATGCGGGGCAAGCAGCCGAGCGATATCTGCTTGCGCGAAAGCAGGTGCAGGGCACAGGATCAGCTCCGTGCCATCGACGGCTTCGGCCATGTCGGTCGTGACCAGGGCGACCTCCACGTCGTGACGGCCGTTGTGATCCTTGACCAGGATGCGCGTCCCGGCGGCGCGCTGCGCCGCGACCTGATCGGCATCGCGGCGCCAAAGCCGAACCTCGTGCCCCGATAGCGCAAAATCGCCCGCGGCCGCGAAAGAGCCGTTTCCCCCACCCAGAACTGCGATCTTCAAGATGCTTCTCCTTGCCCGCGGGATTGCGCATCAAGCTGTTTCAGCAGGAAATGCTGAACCTTGCCCAGCGCCGTCCGCGGCATGTCGGTGACGAAGACGATGTCGCGCGGAACCTTGTAGCGCGCGAGCTGCGCCTGAAGATGGGCCCTCAAATCGTCCGCTTCGAGCCGGCAGCCGGATCTCGCAATCACATAGGCGATCGGCACCTCGTCCCAGCGCGGGTCTGGCCGGCCGATCACCGCGCATTCGCTTACATCAGGGTGTTCGAGCAGGACGCGTTCGACCTCGGCCGGGTAGACATTCTCGCCGCCGGAAATGATCATGTTCTTCTTGCGGTCGCGAACCCAGAAATAGCCATCGGCATCGCACAGGCCGATGTCGCCGGTGCGATACCAGCCGTCGTGCAATGCGTCGCGCGTCGCGGCCTCGTTGCCCCAGTATTCGAAGAACACATTGGGCCCGCGCACCGCGATCTCGCCCGGTGTGCCCGCCGGCAGTTCGTTGCCGGCCTGGTCGATCACTTTCGCCTCACAGCACAAGCCGGCAAGGCCGGTCGATCCGGCGCGCGACAGATCGCCGCCAAGCCGCGTGTAGACGGCGATCGGGCAGGTTTCCGTCGAACCATAGACCTGAAGCACGGGGACATTGCGCGCGACGAAGCGCTCGATCAGGTGCGGCGGCACGATCGTCGAGCCGGTGGCGACGGCCTTGAGTGACGAGAGATCGGTGGTCGCCCAGGCGGGATGTTCGCTCACGGCCTGGATGACCGCGGGCACCATGACTGTGAGTGTCGGCCGCTCCTGCTCGATGGCGGCGAGTGCTGCGTCCGGCGTGAAGCGAGCGTGCACCGTGACAGTGGCGCCCAATTGGAGCGCGGGCGTGGTCTGGATGTTGAGGCCGCCGACATGGAAGAACGGCAATACGGTGAGTACGTGGTCATCGGACGTCATGTTGTGCATGTGCTGGCTCATGACGCCATTCCAGAACAGCGCCTCCTGGCGCAACACCGCACCTTTCGGCCGTCCGGTCGTTCCCGACGTGTAGACGATCAGCAACGGGCAGGAGAGGTCGGTGTGTGGATTTCGACCGGTGCCGCCGCTCCCAGCCAGCAGATCCTCGAATGTCATGCCGCCGGGCGGCGCGAAGTCGAGGCCGACGACGGATTTTCCCGGGGCGGTCTGCCCCAGCTCGGCAAGCACTCCGGAAAACGCCTGCTCGAGCACCAGGACCTTGGCGCCGGCATCGCTCAGAATGAAGAGTTGCTCCGCCACCGCAAGCCGCCAGTTCAGTGGCACCAGCATCGCGCCGAGCCGCGCGCAGGCGTAGAGCAGAACCAGGTAATCCGGCCTGTTCAGGCTCAAGATCGCGATGCGGTCACCGCGGCCGACGCCGAACTCCTGTTTCAAAGCCGTTGCGGTCCGTTCGATGCGTGCGGCGAATGCGGCATAGCTCAGCCGTTCGCCTTCGAAGGCAATGGCCGTCTTGTCTGGCGCGAACGCCGCGTTGCGGTCGATCAGGCTGCAGAGGTCCACGGTCAGTCGTCCGTTTCGCCGGCCTCGTACAGCGCCTCGCGCCCGATCCGGTCGAGGCAAAGCTCGGCGGTCCAGGGCAGCATCAGCGAGCCGCAACGGCTGTCGCGATAGATCCGCTCCAGCGGCAGCGAGCGCAGCATCGCCTGGCCGCCACAGGTGCGGATCGCGAGCGCGGCGAGCTCATTGGCTCCTTCCATCACCGAATATTGCGCGGCATAGGCCCGCAACACCTGCTCCTTGCTCGGATTGGCGCAGGCTTCGGTGACAGCCTGGAACCAGATCCCCTTGATCTGCTCCAGCTTGATCTGCATCTGCGCGACGGCGATCTGCTTGGTCGGGTACATCCTGCGCTTGACCGGCGGCATGCCCGGGACCTCGCCGCGCAAGTAGTGCACCGTGAAGTCGTAGGCGGCCTGCGCGAGGCCCATATAAGTCGGCGACAGCGTCAGGAACATGTGCGGCCAGCGCATCGCAGCCTGGAAATAGACGCCGCGCGGCATCAGCGCGGAATCCTCCGGCACGAACACGTCCTTGAACAGGAGGGTCCGAGAGACCGTGCCCCGCATGCCGAGTGGATCCCAGTCGCCGACAACCGAGACGCCGTCTGATTTGGCCGATATCGCGAGGTATAGCGTGTTGCGGCGCGACGCCTTCTCGCCTTCCTCGATCTCGGTGCAGAGCACGCCGTAATAGTCGGCGTGGCCTGAGAGCGATGCAAAGATCTTCTTGCCGTTGACGATCCAGCCGCCCGCGACCGGCCTTGCTTCGGTGCCGAAAGCGACGCCGCCTGCAGCGGCAGCGCCACCTTCGGAGAACGGTTGCGAGTAAATCGCACCGTCCGCGACGATGCGCTTGTAATGGACCGCACGCCGCCGCTCGTGCTCGGCACGGGTCTCCGCATCCATGTCGAGATCGTCGGCGAGTGGCCCCGACCACAGGGTCGAGCAGACATGCATGTTCCAGGTCAGCGCGGTGGCGCCGCAATAGCGGCCGATCTCGGCCGCCGCCAAGGCATAGGTCTGGTAGTTCGCGCCGAGGCCGCCGTGTTTTTTCGGCACGGCAATGCCGAGCAGGCCGACGCGATGCAGATCGCGATAGTTTTCGGTCGGGAAGGTCGCCTCGCGATCGTAAGTGGCGGCGCGGCCGGCAAACACGGTCTGGCCGATCTCCCTTGCGCGGGCAATGATGCCGGCCTGCTCGTCGCTCAGACGAAATGCGATGGGATCGAAGATCGGCGCATCCAGCGCGACCTTGTTGGTCGTGTCGAGGGTCTTACTGACTTGCATGGTCATTGCGCAGTCACCTTACGCTTTGCTCGCGAGAGAGTTCAGAAACCCGCCTAGGGCATCGTCGAAGGCATCAGGGCGCTCGAGATTGGCGAGATGGCCCACACCGGCGAGCTCAACATACTTAGCCCCGGGGATATAGGTCGCCGTCTTTGCCATCATGGGCGCAGGTGCGTTGTTGTCCTTCGAGCCGGACAGCAGCAGCGTCGGCACGGAGATGTTCCCAAGCGTGCTGCGTTGATCGAAGCCGATCAGAGCCAGCATCATGGCGCGATAGCTTGCTTCGGGCACGCTTCCCATGCATTCGCGCGCCAGCTCCATGCCGTCCGGATCGGGATCGTCGCCGACAAGCTCTTTCACCAGTGATGGCGCCAGAGACTTCATTGTCTCGCCGCGATCGAGCGGCCCTAGCCGTGCAGCGATGAATGATTTCTGCCAGTCGCCATCTGCCTTGCCGAAGGCAGGGCTGGTCTGCGCCAGCACAACCGCACGTGCCAGTTTGGGAGATTCCACCAGCCACCTCTGGACGATCATGCCGCCGATGGAATGGCCGACCAGAACAGGCCTGCTGACATCGAGCTGTTCGATGAATCGTTGGAGTGCCTCCGCCAGGGCAGCGATGCTGACGCTGGCGAGCGGTTCCGATCCGCCGTACCCCGGCATATCCCATGCGATAGCGCGGAAGCGGTCGCTGAATGTGGCAAGCTGCCGCCGCCAAGCCCGTGCGGCACCGCCGATACCATGCAGGAATATCAAAGGTATCGCAGCCGGATCGCCCGCGGCTTCATAGGCGAAGCGTCCGTCTTTTGTTATCATTGGCACAGGCTGCGACACGCGACATCCTTTTGCTGGGGCCCTTTGATGCTAACAGGCCTGCTGGCATTGGAAAGCGATAATTTTATACTTAAAGCAATTTTCGGGCCGCTCTCCTGTTCTACATTCGCGGGGTGCGAGCGGCGGTTCGTTGCAAAAATTTGAAGGTTAAAATATATCGGCAGAACGATCACGAGATCGAGGGAGCCTGCGCATGTCCGGATTGCCGCATTTGCCGCACGCGCTGGTGACCGGTGGCGGTCGCGGCATCGGCCGCGCAATCGCTGCTTCTCTCGTCGGCGCTGGCGCAACCGTAACTGTGCTTGGCCGCAACGCGGCGGTTCTCGAAGAGGCAGTCAATGCAGGTGCCGCGCACTTTGCCGCCGTCGCTGACGTCTCGAACGAAACGTCAATGAACGCCGCCATCGCCGCAGCGAGTGCGCACAAGCCGATCGATATCCTGATAGCCAACGCCGGCAGCGCTGAATCGGCGCCATTTTCGAAGTCGGACTCGGCCCTTTTTGCGCGCATGATGGATGTCAATTTCATGGGCGTGGTTCACGCCGTCCGTGCCGTGCTGCCGGGCATGAAGGATCGTCCCTACGGCCGCATCGTCGCGGTTGCGTCCACCGCCGGGCTCAAAGGTTACGCCTATGTCAGCGCGTATGCTGCCGCCAAGCACGCCGTCGTCGGTCTGGTGCGCTCCCTTGCTCTCGAAATGGCCGGAAGCAAGGTGACCGTGAATGCGGTGTGTCCCGGTTTCACCGACACCGACCTGGTCGCCGGCAGCATCGAAAACATCATGAAGAAGACCGGCAGGACCCGCGAGCAGGCGATCGCCGAGCTTGCGAAGCACAATCCGCAGGGGCGTCTGATCACTCCCCAGGAGGTGGCCGATGCGGTGCTCTGGCTTTGCGGCGAGGGCGCCGGCGCGATCACCGGACAGGCGATTGCGGTTGCCGGCGGTGAAATTTAGCATTTGTGTGCAATGCGGAACAGGGAATCCAAGGAGATCGCATGAGCAGGCCAGCCAATCCCGTCACCCTCCCGCTTGCAGATTATTCGCCTCAGCATTTTTTGCTGGCTGTGGTCGACGGCGTCGCGACGGTCACGCTCAATCGGCCCGAGCGGAAGAATCCCCTGACATTCGAGAGCTATCGGGAATTGACCGATTTCTTCCGCGCCTGCGCCTTCGACGACGCGGTCAAGTGCATCGTCGTCACCGGTGCCGGCGGTAATTTCTCGTCGGGCGGTGACGTGTTCGAGATCATCGGTCCGCTCGTGAAGATGGACACCAAGGGGCTGACTGCCTTCACGCGCATGACCGGCGACCTCGTCAAGGCGATGCGGGCATGTCCTCAGCCGATCGTGGCCGCGGTCGAGGGCATCTGTGCCGGGGCCGGGGCCATTATCGCCATGGCATCCGACATGCGCCTTGCGGCGAGCGGCGCCAAGGTGGCATTCCTGTTCAACAAGGTGGGCCTCGCCGGCTGCGACATGGGCGCCTGCGCAATCCTGCCGCGGATCATCGGGCAGTCCCGCGCCTCCGAGCTGCTCTACACAGGCCGGTTCATGACCGCGGACGAGGGCGAGCGCTGGGGCTTCTTCAGCCGCATCGTCACGCCGGAGCAGGTGTTGTCCCAGGCGCAAGTTCTGGCGAAACAGATTGCGGAGGGGCCGACCTTCGCCAACACCATGACCAAGCGAATGCTGGCGATGGAATGGGCGATGTCGGTGGAGGAGGCGATCGAAGCGGAGGCGGTTGCCCAAGCGCTGTGCATGACCACGGCGGATTTCGAGCGCGCCTTCGAGGCTTTCGCCAACAAGGTCAAGCCGGTCTTCAGGGGCGATTAGTCTGGTCGCCCTTATGGCGGCGCACCAACAACGGGGACTTGCGCGAAATTATTTTAGGCTTAAAATAGTTTCATGGCCGGGTGAATTGGCGAGGCTCCCATGAAAGTCGCGATCATCGGTGGCGGACCTGCGGGTCTCTATGCTGCAATCCTGCTCAAGAAGCAGCGCCCGAGCGCCGACATCACGGTCTACGAACGCAACCGGCCCGACGACACCTTCGGTTTCGGCGTAGTGTTCTCGGACGCGACACTCGACAATTTCGAGAAGCACGATCTCCCGAGCTATCGCCGTATTACTCAGGAATTCGCCTATTGGGACGATATCGCCGTGCATTTCCGCGGCACGGTGCATCGCGTCGGCGGCAACGGCTTCTGCGGCTGCTCGCGGCAGAAGTTGCTCCTGATCCTCCAGGAACGAGCACGCGAGCTGGGCGTCGCGCTGCATTTCGAAGTGGACATCGACGACGAGACCCGATTCGCCGACGCCGATCTCATCCTGCTCGCGGACGGCATCAACAGCCGCTTCCGCGAGAAATATATCGAGCATTTCCAGCCCGAGGTCGACGTCCGTGCCAACAAGTTCGCTTGGATGGGCTCTACCAGACCGCTTGATGCTTTCACCTTCATCTTCCAGGAGACAGAGTGGGGGCCGTTCATCGCCCATGCCTATCAGTATGAGGCCGGGCACTCGACCTGGATCTTCGAGACCGATCCTGAAACGTTCGAGCGCGCGGGGCTGACGGGCCTCGACGAGGCTCAGTCCGCCGCGCGGATGGCGGATATCTTCGGCTGGTTCCTGGGTGGGCACAAGCTGCTGACCAACCGCTCGATGTGGCGCAACTTCCCGATGATCCGCAGCAAGCGCTGGGTCAAGGACAACATGGTCCTGCTCGGTGACGCCAAGGCCAGCGCGCATTTTTCGATTGGATCTGGCACCAAGCTCGCGATGGAAGACGCGATTGCGCTGGCCGAAGCCATGGAGAAGGCGCCCAGCATCGAGGCGGCGCTGGAGGTCTACGAGCACGGCCGCCGCGAGGAGGTCGAAAAGACGCAGCATGCCGCCGACGTCTCCCTGGTCTGGTTCGAGCATGTCGACCGCTTCTGGGATTTTGACCCGGTGCAGTTCGCCTTCGGCGTCATGACGCGCTCGAAGGCGATCACCTATGACAATCTCAAGCTCCGCGCGCCGGATTTCGTGGCCGAGGTCGACAAGTCGTTTGCCAGACAGGTCCGGAGCAGCGGCTTCGATGTCGACACCGAGCGGCCCTTGGTGCCGCTGTTCCAGCCATTCCGTTTGCGCGAGATGAAGCTCGCCAATCGCGCGGTTATGTCGCCGATGTGCATGTATTCGGCCAAGGAGGGGGTGCCGACGGATTTCCACCTCGTGCACTACGGCTCGCGCGCGATTGGCGGCGCCGGGCTGATCTTCACCGAGATGACTTGTGTCAGCCGCGACGCCCGGATCACGCCCGGCTGCGCCGGTCTCTGGAACGACGAGCAGGAAGCCGCATGGCGACGCATCGTGGACTTCGTCCACGACAACTCGGCCGCAAAGATCTGCCTGCAACTGGGGCACGCCGGCCGCAAGGGCGCAACCAAATTGATGTGGGACGGCATGGACCGGCCGCTCGAGCAGGGCGGCTGGGACATTTTCTCGGCATCGCCGTTGCCCTATTTCCCCGATAGCCAGGTGCCGCGCGAGCTCGATCGCGCCGGCATGGACGCGGTGAGGGATACTTTCGTTGCGGCGGCCGAGCGCGGCGAGCGCTGCGGCTTCGACATGTTGGAGCTACACTGTGCCCATGGCTATCTGCTCGCGAGCTTCATCTCGCCGCTGACCAATACCCGCACGGACCAGTATGGCGGTTCGCTCGAAAACCGGCTGCGGTTCCCGCTCGAGGTGTTCGAAGCGCTGCGCGCGGCATGGCCCTCGCACAAGCCGATGTCTGTGCGCATCTCTGCAACCGACTGGGTCGACGGCGGCATCACCGGCGATGATGCCGTCACCATCGCGCGCGCCTTTGCCGAGGCCGGGGTCGATCTCATCGACGTTTCGACCGGCCAGACCGTGCGTGACGCGCAGCCGATCTACGGGCGCATGTTCCAGACACCGTTCTCGGATCAGGTCCGCAACGAGGCGCGCGTCGCCACCATGTGCGTCGGCAACATCACCACGGCGGACCAGGCCAACACGATCCTGGCCGCGGGCCGGTCGGATCTCGTTGCGCTGGGCCGTCCGCATCTCGTCGACCCCTTCTTCACCATGAAGGCGGCGGCCTGGTACGGGGCAAACGACGCCTTCTGTCCTCCGCAATATCTGCCCGGAAAAGACCAGATTTTCCGCAACAGCGTCCGCGACCGGCAGGACCTCGAAGAGCTGAGGATTAAGGCTAAGCCCAAGACCCGGGCCGAGCTCAAGGCCGAGGCGACAAAGCCGCTTGCGGCGGAGTGACCGCCCGTGCGACGTTAACCCGTTGCCTGTGTTTCGAGTGGAGTTAGGGCGATGAAGGCGATTATCGTCGGCGGCGGTATCGGTGGTCTCACCACGGCATTGATGTTCCGCTCGCGCGGCCTTGACTGCGAGATCTACGAGCAGGCCGACACCATTCGCGAGCTCGGGGTCGGCATCAACACGCTGCCGCATGCCATGCGCGAGCTCGCCGGCCTTGGCCTGCTCCAGAAGCTCGACGATGTCGCGATCCGCACCGATCAGCTTTATTACCTCAATCGCCACGGCCAGGAGGTCTGGCGCGAAGCTCGCGGCATCGAGGCCGGCCACGACGTGCCGCAATTCTCGATCCATCGCGGCCGCCTTCAGGGCGTGATCCATCGCGCGGTCGAGGAGCGGCTCGGGCGAGAGGCGATTCACACCGGTTGCCGGCTCGGTGCGTTCACGCAGGACGAGGGCGGCGTCACCGCTTACTTTTTCGATCGCGCCGGCGCCCATGTCCACACCGCGCGCGGCGATATCCTGATCGGCGCCGACGGCATCCACTCACGCGTCCGAGAGACACTGTTTCCGAACGAGGGCCCGCCGTGCTGGAACGGCCTCATGCTGTGGCGCGGTGCCCGGGACTGGCCGCTGTTTCTGACCGGCAAGTCCATGATCGTGGCCGGCGGTCTCAATGCCAAGGTGGTGATCTACCCGATCGCGGAAGGATCGAGCCCGGCAAGCCGCCTCACCAATTGGGCGGTGCTGGTCAAGGTGGGTGAGGGCAACGTGCCCCCGCCCCGGAAAGAAGATTGGTCGCGGCCGGGCCGCCGCGAGGAACTGATGCCGCACGTCGCCCGCTTCTCGGTTCCCTATATCGACGTGAAGAGCCTGATCTCGGCGACGCCCGAGTTCTACGAATATCCAACCTGCGATCGCGATCCCTTGCCCTATTGGTCATCGGGGCGCGTCACGTTGCTCGGCGATGCCGCTCATCCCATGTATCCGGTCGGCTCCAACGGCGCCTCCCAGGCCATCCTCGACGCGCGCTGCCTTGCGGATGCGCTGGTGCGTGCCGAACATCCGCGCCAGGCCTTGCTCGAATACGAGAAGAAGCGCCTGCCGATGACGGCCGAGATCGTCCGCTCCAACCGGCGCGGCGGGCCTGAAGGCGTCATCGACGCCGTCGAGCAGCTCGCGCCCGACGGCTTCGACAACGTCGACAACGTCCTGAGCTATTCCCAGCGCGAGGCCATCGTGCGCGGCTATGCCACCAAGGCCGGCTTCGCCGCCGTGCCGGGACTTGCTGCGGTGCGCGCCTGACGCGTGCCGCTAGCCGCCCGGAGGCGGCGGCAGGAAGTGGATGTTGAACTCGGCGGCCAGCGCAACGACGTCCTCGGGCTTCTGCTCCTTCATGTTGTGAAGGCCCCAGAACAGGTCGAACAACTTGCGGCTCGGGGAGACCCAGAACAGCACCTTTGCGGTCTGCTCCGACTTGTTGAAGATGCCGTGAGGCACGCCCATGCCGAGGCGGATCAGGTCGCCGGCGCTGGCCTGCGACTCAGAATCGCCGAGCATGAAATCGAGCTTGCCCTCCAGCATGTAGAGATACTCATCCTGATCGGGATGAATGTGCGGCGGCACGAACGTGCCTGGCGGCAGTGTCGCATGCCAGGAGAAGCTGTGTTCGGCGTAGCTCTTCGGCACATAGGTCTGGCCGAGGATGTTCCAGGAGATGCCCTGGATGCCCTCATTGGCCCGCGTGATGCCGGTGATTTCGCTCTTCATTGCAGTCCTCCCTTAACGCGACGCTCGGCTTAATTCGTCGCCTTGCAATCCTTGGCATAGCGGTCGCCGTAATTCTCGAAGACCTTCTGCACGATCTCGGTCTGGAATTTGCCGTCGGGACGCTTGGCGACCTTGGTCAGGTAGAAATCCTGGATCGGATAGCCGTTGGTGTTGAACTTGAACGCGCCGCGCAGCGAGGTGAAGTCGGCTTTCTTGATCGCTGCCCGGACGGCGTCCTTGTTCGACAGATCGCCCTTCACCGCCCTGACGGCACTGTCGATCAGCATCGCGGTGTCATAGGCCTGGAAAGCGTAGGTTCCAGGCACGCTGTTGTAGGCGGCCTCATAGGCGGCGACGAACTTCTTGTTCTGGGGATTGTCGAGATTGGGGGCCCAGTTCGCGCCGCCGAACATGCCGACGGCTGCATCCTGCTGCGCGGGCAGCGTCGATTCATCCACGGTGAAGGCCGAGAGAACCGGAATGCTGTCGGCGAGCCCTGCCTGCCGATACTGCTTGACGAGGTTGACGCCGAGGCCGCCCGGCATGAACGTGAACAGCGCATCCGGCTTCTGCGAGGAGATCTTGGAGAGTTCCGGCTGGAAATCCAGCGTGTTGAGCGGCATGTAGGACTCTTCGACGATCTCGCCCTTGTAGTCGAGCTTGAAGCCGGCCACCGAATCCTTGCCGGCCTGATAGTTCGGCACCATCAGGTACATGCGCTTGTAGCCGCGATCCTGCGCGACCTTGCCGAGGATCTCGTGAACCTGATCGTTCTGATAGGACGTCACATAGAAGAACGGGTTGCAGTCCTTGCCGGCAAAGGTCGACGGGCCGGCGTTGGGGCTGATCAGGAACGTCTTCGATTCCGTAATGGGCCGGTGAATCGCCTGCAGAATGTTGGAGAAGATCGGTCCGACCACGAAGTCGACCTTCTCGCGCTCGAGGAGACCCTTGACCTTGGTGACCGCCGCATCCGGCTTGAGTTCATCATCGACCACGACGACCTCGACATCGCGGCCTCCCATCTTGTTGCCGAGATCTTTGACTGCGAGCGCGAACCCGTCCCGTACCTGTTGGCCGAGCGCAGCCGCTGGCCCGGACAGGGTCACGATCACGCCCAGCTTGATCTTCTCCTGGGCGAGGGCAGGGGTCATCGCGGTGCCAAGCAGCAGGGTGGCTGCGGCCAACGTCATTTTCATCTTCATGATCTGTCCCTCGTGACTATCGGCAAGCGCTGCGAGCCGCATACTCAATCCAAGCTTATGCTGACGATGGCTGCCGCGGCAAGCAAGCTCAAGGCATCGTCATCTCGGCAGGCGGTGTGCATGCAAGCAGCGCGCCAATCATTTGAAGCCTAAAGGAACTGGCGTGCGGTCGATTGTTGCAGCTTTGGACTTGCGGCCGGCGCCGATTTACTTGAAGCTCAAAACGTTGGGGAATCCGTGCCGACGCCAATGTTGGCCGTGAGTGACTGCATCAACATGCTCGATTCCGAGACCAAGGCCGTCGAAACACCGGAGGACCACGCCGAAGAACTTCGGCTGTGGTTGCGGCTCTTGACCTGCACGACGCTGATCGAGGGCGAGGTGCGCGGCCGGCTGCGGCAGCGGTTCGACGTCACGCTGCCCCGTTTCGACCTGATGGCGCAGCTCGACAAGGCGCCCGACGGTATGACGCTGTCCGATGTCTCCAAGCGCATGATGGTGTCGAACGGCAACGTGACCGGCCTGGTGGAACGGCTGGTCGAATCCGGCCATCTCGACCGGCGGACGTCGGAGACCGACCGCCGCGTCCAGGTGATCCGCCTCACAAAGCTCGGGCGCTCCGAGTTCCGCCGGATGGCTGCAGAGCACGAGACCTGGATCGCCGATCTCTTCGCCGATCTCACGCCGAAGGATGTGCGCGAATTGATGCGGCTCTTGGCCAAGACCAAGGCGTCGGCGCAGAAATCGGCCGCGCGGCGCCGGCCGTAGGCGCAAGCCGGCAGGCGCGCCCAGTCCCTTCTGCCGCAGGAAAAAGCACGGCATGCCCAAAATCCGCTATTGCGCCGAATTGTTTTAAGCCTAAAATGTTTCCAGATCGTGCTGCCGGGTGCAATCCATGCTGAAAGGAGCGTGCGATGGCCAACGCCGCCAAGGTTCAAGTGACGGGCTCGCATGACGGCAACGCCGCGTCGGCCCATGTCGATACGTTCGCGCGGCAGCACCTGCCGCCCCGCGAACTGTGGCCCGAGTTCATCTTCACACGGCCGGAACTGCGCTATCCCCCGCGACTGAACTGCGTCAGCTATTTCCTCGATCGCTGGGTCGAGCAGGGCCATGGCGACGCGCCTTGCGTCATCAGCCCCGCCGTCAGCTACACCTATCGCGAGTTGCAGGCGCTGGTGAATCGCATCGCCAACGTGCTGGTCGGCAAGCTGGGCCTCGTCACCGGCGAGCGCGTCCTGCTGCGCTCGGCCAACAGTCCCATGATGGTTGCGACGTATCTGGCGGTGATCAAGGCCGGCGGGATCTGCGTGGCGACCATGCCGCTCTTACGCGCCAAGGAGCTGTCCTATCCGATCCAGAAGGCGGAGATCACGCTGGCGCTGTGCGATGGAAAGCTCGCCGACGAGATGGAGAAGGCGAAAGCGACGGCGCCCGATCTCAAGCGGGTCGTTTATTGGGGGAACGGCGCGGCAGACTCGCTCGAGGCGCTGATCGCGGATGCCGGCGCCGAGTTCGCGGCCGTCGATACCGCATCCGACGATATCTGCCTGATCGCTTTCACCTCGGGCACGACCGGTGATCCCAAGGGGACCATGCATTTCCATCGCGACATGCTCGCGGTCTGCGACGGCTATGCGCGCAACATACTGCGTGCGGAGCAGAGCGATCGCTTCATCGGCTCGGCGCCGCTCGCGTTCACCTTCGGCTTCGGCGGCGTGCTGTTTCCGATGCATATCGGCGCCTCCTTTGTCGTGCTGGAAAAGACGACGCCGGACGACATTCTGAACGCGATCGAGCAGTACAAGACGACGGTCTGCTTTACGGCGCCGACTGCATACCGGGCGATGCTGGGTAAGCTTTCGGGCCGCGATATCTCTTCGCTTCGCAAATGCGTCTCCGCGGGCGAGACCCTGCCCAAGCCGACGTTCGATGCGTGGCTCAAGGCGACCGGGATCAAGCTGATGGACGGCATCGGCTCGACCGAGATGCTGCACATCTTCATCAGCGCGACCGAGGACGAGATTCGTCCGGGCGCAACCGGAAAGCCCGTGCCGGGGTATGAAGCCAAGATCGTCGACGATGAGGGCCGCGACGTTCCGCCCGGGACGATGGGCCGTCTTGCCGTGCGCGGGCCGACCGGCTGCCGCTATCTGGCAGACGAGCGGCAGCGGAAGTACGTCCAGAATGGCTGGAACATCACCGGCGATACCTACCTGATGGATAGCGACGGCTATTTCTGGTATCAGTCGCGCTCCGACGACATGATCGTGTCGGCCGGCTACAACATCGCGGGCACGGATGTCGAGGCGGCGCTGCTGACGCATCCGGCGGTTGCCGAGTGCGGCGTGGTCGGCGCCCCGGACGAGGCACGCGGCATGATCGTGAAGGCCTATGTCATCGCCGCGCCCGGCGTGACGCCCGATGCTCAGCTCACGGCCGAGTTGCAGGAGCATGTCAAACGCGAGATCGCACCATACAAATATCCGCGCGCGATCGAGTTCGTGACGCAATTGCCGAAGACCGAGACCGGCAAGCTGAAACGCTTTGCCCTGCGCCAGTTGGCGCAAGCCGCGGCGACGTCCTCGGGCGTTGCGGCGGAATGAGAGAAGGATAGAGAATTGTCCGTGACGACGCCGAAAGGCCCGCAACTCGCGGTGCTGCCGACAGCAGCCGAGGACGGAACGCGCAAAGCGCAAATCCTCCAGCCGTCAGGCTGGCCGATGCCGAAAGGCTATGCCAACGGCATGGCTGCCGAAGGGCGTATCGTCGTCACCGGCGGGGTGATCGGCTGGGATGCCCAAGAGCGTCTCGCCGACGGCTTCGTCGCGCAGGTGCGCCAAACCCTGGACAACATCTCCGCGATCCTGGCCGAGGCTGGTGCCCGGCCCGAGCACCTCGTACGTCTGACCTGGTACGTCGTCGACATGGACGAGTACCTCGCCAATCTGAAGGAGCTGGGCAGGATCTACCGCGACGTCTTCGGCGCGCACTATCCTGCGATGGCTCTGGTTCAGGTCGGCCGTCTCGTGGAGAAGGCGGCGCGCGTCGAAATCGAGGCCACCGCCGTCATCCCTCGCTGAGCTCCTCTGCGATTGGCTTGCCTTGATCAGCTCGCCTTGGCGAGCTCGTCGTCCTCGGGCGAGTTGAAATAGACGCCGGATATGGTGTCGACCCAGCACAGATGATCGTGCACCTTCTTCACGCCCTCGACGTTCTCCGCGGCGACGATCGCGGCCTGCCGTGCAGCCTCTTCGGTGATGACGCCGCTGAGGTGAACGATGCCGTCGCACACGATGACGTTCAGCCCGAACGGGCACCAGTCGCTCTTCTCGATGGTGTCGATGATGCGGCTGCGGATGTGATCATCGTCCGCGGTCGGATCGGGCACCTCGCGGGCGAGCCCCGCCACCGCCTGCAGCAGATTGGCTCGGGATACGATCCCGACGACTTTGTCGCCGCGCACGACCGGCAGTCGCTTGATGTTGTTCCGCTCCATGAGCTCGACGATCTCTGCGAGCGCGGTATCCTCCGTGATGGTTACCGGCGAGTCGGTCATCACTTCCGAGACTTTGCGGCCGTGCTCGTGAACGAACTCGCTGGCGGACTTGCCCGGACCAAGGATGAACCGCAGCCAACGCCCGCGCTTGCGCCCGGTGCCGATTTCGCTGCGGCGGATGAAGTCTCCTTCCGAGACCACACCGACCAGGTTGCCCGTCTCGTCGACCACCGTGAGACCGCTGACATGCCGCTTCAGCATGATGTTTGCCGCTTCGACGATGCTGGTGTCGGGGGTTACCGAGATGACCGACCGGGTCATGATCTGGTGGGCGCGCATGGACAACTCCGCTTGGCTTGTTGAATTCGATGCGCGAAAACTAGCTCGGGTATCAAGGTGCGGTTTGACTCAGGTCAAGTGACGACACGCTCAATGCCAATTCGGCAGCTGTGACGATCCGCACCCGGATTTGATGCAGCTCAAGACGTATTCG
Organism: Bradyrhizobium sp. Leaf396; assembly: GCF_001424605.1. Taxonomy (NCBI): domain Bacteria; kingdom Pseudomonadati; phylum Pseudomonadota; class Alphaproteobacteria; order Hyphomicrobiales; family Nitrobacteraceae; genus Bradyrhizobium; species Bradyrhizobium sp. Leaf396. The sequence continues at coordinate 23,269 of NZ_LMQJ01000017.1, read as the reverse complement.
AGGTCGCGCCTTATCCTGCTGCCGACGTCGAACCGAAGCCCGCAGGAACTAGAGCTATGAGCGTCGTCCAGATATTTCCACGGGCCGAAGAGCAAGTCACGCAGGTTGCTCCCACCCATCCCCTTGCTCGTTCTGAAGCCTCGACGGTGAGCCTCGAACGGCACGAGCGTATGCCAGTCTCCGCCGATCCTCCGCCTGGATCTGAGCCGTATCCTTTTGACCGTGCCTTTCACGCGATGCTGGCGCGGTTCACGGGCGGGATTTCGCCGCTGGCTTTGTCGCTCGCCTGGCTCGATTGGAGTTCGCATCTCGCCGCGGCGCCCCAGCGCCAGATGGAAATTTATCGTAACATCGTTCGCGACACCGGCCGGCTCGTGGATGCTGCTGCACACGCGATGTCGCCCGAGCAAAAGCCGTGGGCTGTGATCGCGCCGCAGCAGCGGGATCGCCGCTTCAGCGGACCGCAATGGGAGACCCCGTCGTTCAATCTGCTGGCGCAGGCATTTCTGCTCGCAGAGCGCTGGTGGCGCGATGCCGCGACGGGCGTGCGCGGCGTGTCGCACGCAAACGAGGCCATCGTCGAGTTCTCGATGCGCCAGATGCTTGACATGCTGGCGCCGTCGAATTTCGCGGCGACCAATCCGAAAGTGCTGGAGAAGGCATTCCAGAGTGGCGGGGAGAATTTCGTCTTTGGCTGGCAGAATTGGTGCAGCGACCTGTTGCGCCTGCTCTCCGGCTCGAAGTTGACCGACGACGGAAAGTTTGTCGTCGGCAAGACGGTGGCGGTTTCGCCTGGCAAGGTCGTCTACCGCAACGATTTGATTGAGCTGATTCAGTACCAGCCAACCACCGCGCAGGTGCGACCCGAACCCATCCTGATCGTGCCGGCCTGGATCATGAAGTACTACATTCTCGACCTGTCGCCACAGAACTCGCTGGTCAAATATCTGACAGGCCAAGGATTCACCGTGTTCGCGATCTCTTGGCGCAACCCGGATGCCAGGGATCGGGACCTCGCCTTCGACGATTATCGCAAGCTGGGCGTCATGGCCGCGCTGGACGTGATCGGCCTGATCATGCCGGGTCGGAAGACTCATGCGCTGGGCTATTGCCTGGGAGGTACTTTGCTGTCGATCGCCGCCGCCGCGATGGAGCGTGACGCCGACAACCGCCTCGGCACCATCACTCTCCTTGCCGCCCAGACCGACTTCACTGAGGCCGGCGAGCTGACGCTCTTCATCAGCGAGAGCCAGGTAGCCTTTCTCGAGGACATGATGTGGCAGCGCGGCTATCTCGATACGACGCAGATGGCCGGCGCCTTCCAGCTGCTGCGCTCCAACGAACTGATCTGGTCGCGGCTGTCACATGATTATCTGATGGGCGAGAGCGCGCCGCCGAGCGATCTGATGGCCTGGAACGCCGACGCCACGCGGCTGCCTTATCGCATGCACTCCGAGTATTTGCGCAAGCTGTTTCTCGACAATGATCTGGCGGGCGGACGCTATCTCGTCGAAGGCAGGAGTGTTTCGCTCTCCGACATTCACGCACCGATGTTCGTGGTCGGCACGGTTGCCGATCACGTGGCGCCATGGCGATCTGTCTACAAGATCCACTATCAGGTCGATGCTGACGTGACGTTCTTGTTGACCAGCGGCGGCCACAACGCCGGTATCGTCGCGCCTCCGGAGGACCCCGACCACTTCTATCAGGTGCTGACCAAGGCTGCCGACGCGCCCTATGTCGGTGCGGATGAGTGGCTCAAGCTGGCGCCGCGAGTTGAAGGGTCATGGTGGCCGGAATGGACCAGATGGCTGGCGGCACGCTCAGGCCCGCCCTGCGACCCGCCGCCGATCGGGCTTGGTGACGCGCCCGACCTGCCGGATGCTCCGGGAGATTACGTCCACACCTAAACCTCCGGCTCCGAGCTTGGCGCGAGATCCGAGGAGCGGAAGGGCGTGGCCTCGTCGAGTTGCCGGTAGGCGACAGACGCCGCCCGCAACAGCTTCTTTTCCCGCTTGCGGTTGTGGAAGCGCTGGCCTGCATTGGGGCCGGCGCCATGCAACGATGCTGCCAGAGCTTGTCCGCGTGCATCGTCGTTCAGCTGCCCCAGCGACCGCTGCGCCTTGCGCAATTGCTTGAGAATGGATTTCTGCTTCGTCGCTGCCCCATCGGCGAACAGATCCGCAAGCGACTCGATCGAATAGGTCATCCGCTTGTTGAGGAGCCGCAGCTTGTGACGTTTCCCGACATCGAGCCTCTTCAGCTTTCGGGCCTTCTTGAGCAGCGTCGTTTCCCACTCCGCCAGCCGCTCTGTCGCGTGGTCGGCGAGCGTGCGGCGGCGCAATCGAATGGCTTCCTTGCTTCGGCGGGTCGCCCAGGGCCCGCTATCGATCCAGGTCGAGACCTGCTCGACCAGACGGCGGTACCGCGCGGATTGCAGCGCGCGCGCCAGCAGCCGGTGGCTCTCGGCCCGTTTTTCGTTCCAGTGCTGAAGCTCGGCGACCACCGCGAGTTCGTCGCCACTCTCAGCGACGACCCGCTCGATTGCGACGTCGAGGTCCCGCACCATGCCGAGCTGACCGTTCAGCCATTTCAGTTCGGCCCAGACATTCGGCCGCTGGGTATCGTCAACCATCGGCGAGAAGAAGCGGATGGCAGTCCGCAGATGGGTCAGTGCGATGCGGATCTGGTGCAGCGCGTCAGGATCGCCGCGGCAGGTGCCGTCGTGCTGGGCGAGCACGGCGTCGAGGTGACGACGGGCGATGATCCGGAAGGCGGTATCGCAGGCCATGCCGGGGCTGAGGCGAGCGGGCAGGGCCTTGCGCCGCGCCGACGGCTTGGCCTGCGTGGTCGCCGTCGCCTTTGTGGTGGGTCGCAACATCCTTGCCCGCATCAATCAGATTGCCTCGTTGCTCACAGCGATCGCGTGGCGGCAGTTATGGAGCGTTTGTTCTTGCGTTCCCGATGCATCTATCGTCGCCCAGCCGAGATGGCCGATATTATAGTGCTCTTGCAGCGCGGCAACCTCTTGGGTGGCGTCCGATGCGTCTCCTCGTCGGCTGCCGATGCGTGCCTGCCGGGTCGCGAGGTCTGCGACCAGGAATAGACCGTTCAGCGGCACGTTGCACTCGCGTGCCAGCGCGGCGATCGCGTCACGTTCGTCCTCGCCGGCGAATACGCCGTCGATGATCGCCGAATGGCCCTGGGTCAGCACCTGCCGGGCGCGTCGAGCCAGCGTGTCGTAGACGCGGGTCGTGATCTCCGCCGTATAGGCAGATGATGGCAGGCGGTGGGTGTCCTCGACTCCGAACATCTGCTTGCGCACGAGATCGCTGCGCAGCACCACGGCGCCCGGCTCCGGCGGGATGACCGGCGCGAGCGCGTGCGCCAAAACCGTCTTTCCGGTGCCGGATAGTCCTCCAACCGCGATCAGGCGCGGACCGGGAGGACGGATCAGCTTCCCGGCGAGATCTAGGTATTTTTGCGCCTCGTCGAGAATGCCGCGACGGTCGGAATGCGGCCGGTTGAGCCGAGCCAGCGTAACCTGGGCGCGGATCGCCGCCCGGACGGACATGAACAGCGGCAGGGCCGAAAGCGCTTCGAGATTGTCGGCCGGCGTCGTGGCGAGATAGCGATTCAGGACGATGTTGGCCGCGCCGGGTTGGGCGTGCTGCAACAGGTCCATCAGCGTGAACGCAAGGTCGTAGAGCACGTCTACGGTCGCGATCTGCGCATCGAACTCGATGGCGTCGAAAAGCACGGGCCGATCATCGATCAGAACGATGTTTGCGAGATGCAGATCGCCGTGACAACGGCGCACGAAGCCGCGGCGGCCACGTTCGGCGAGCAGGGGGCGAATACGCAGAAATGCCTCATGCGAGGTCTCGCCGAGCTCTTGGATCTCTTCGGTGTTGAAATGGCCTCCGGCCCGCAGACCGTCGCTGTTGCCGTCGATCAGCGCAGGGATGGCGGAGAGCCATGCTTGTCCGTCCACGGGTGTCGCCGCCGCATGCGAAGCCACGATCGCGTCCGCGGCAGCCGAGGCGAGTTTCGCGTCCAGCGGCCCGGCCTTTGCCAGATGATCCAGCGTCCTGCTTTCGTCGAAACGCGACATGTCGACCGCATACTCGATCGGCCGGCCTGGACCGCCGACCTGCAAAGACCCATCCGGGTCTTCCGTGATCGCAACGACGCCCTGATAGATCTGCGGCGCCAGCGGCCGGTTGATCCTGATCTCCTCCTCGCAGGCCGCCTTGCGCTTCTCGAGTGTCGAATAGTCGAGAAACGGAAACCGAACGGCACGCTTGATCTTCAGCGCGCGCTTTCCATCCAGGAACACGGAAGCTCCATGCGTGTCGATCCGCGTCACGCCGGGATGGTCGGTCAGCATCTGAAAGATGCGCTCCTGGGCCGCCGTTTCATCCTTCATCGACACGGACATCCGGAGCACCATCAGGGCGTCAGCACGGCGGCGCCGAGAATCTGGCCGTTCCGCAGCATGCTCAGAACCTCGTTGGCCTGGTCTAGCGGAAATTCCGTCGTCTCGGTGCGTACGCCCGCTTGCGGAGCGACCTTCAGAAAATCGAGGCCGTCCTGCCGGGTCAGATTGGCGACGGAGACGAGCTGCCGCTCTTGCCAGAGCAAGTCATACGGAAAGCTTGGAATATCGGTCATATGAATGCCGGCGCATACGACGCGACCGCCCTTGCGGACGGCACGCAAGGCGGCGGGTACAAGCTCGCCGGCTGGTGCGTAGATGATCGCGGCGTCGAGCGGCTCGTCGGGCACCTCGTCAGATGCCCCCGCCCAGACCGCGCCGAGACGACGTGCAAGGTCTTGTGCGGCGACGTCGCCGCGCCGGGTGAAGGCATGGACGGCTCGTCCTTGCCAAACCGCGACTTGCGCAATGATGTGGCCGGCCGCGCCAAAGCCATAGATGCCGAGCCGCTCGGCAGGGCCGGCCAGGACCAGCGAGCGCCAGCCGATCAGCCCTGCGCAGAGCAGAGGCGCAATCTCCACGTCGCCGGCGGTCTCGCCGAGCGGAAATGCGTAGCGTGCGTCGGCGATGGTATGCGTCGCGTAGCCGCCATCGCGCGTGTAGCCGGTGAACAACGGTGCGTCACACAGGTTTTCCATGCCGTGCCGGCAGAAGCGACACTTTCCGCAGGTGAAGCCGAGCCATGGAATGCCGACCCGATCGCCCAGCGCATGTGTGGAAACATTCAGGCCTACATGGTCGACCCGGCCGACGATTTCGTGGCCGGGCACGATCGGATAGCGGATGTCGGGCAGCTCGGCATCGACGAGATGAAGATCGGTGCGGCACACGCCGCAGGCGCTGATCTTCACGCGGACTTGACCCTCACCGGGCAGCGGGTCGGGCCGCTCCTCCATCTGGAGCCGCGCTCGTGGGGCGGGCAACACCATGGCATGCATGAGTCTCTCCGGGGCGAACCGCTCCGATTGAATTATTCATAGAATGACCGAGTGACCAGTCCTTGACGTCAGTCAACGCCCGTCCCGGGTGACCAGAACCGAGTTCCATGGCTTGACGAGGATCAAGTATCTCGACGAAGCGCTGGCCTATTTTGGAAGCCAAGGAGCTTTCCAATTCCCGCCGGGCTCGTCTTCGAACTTCCATGTCGTCGACAATGTGACAAAGGCCGTCATTGGCCAGCCACCGTGCTGGATTATGATCTCGCACCAGGCTCCTTGTTTCGGCCGCATCGCAATCATCGGAACCGCCGCTGACCCGGCGCATTTGCTTTCATGTCAGTCTATCGCCTGAAAAACCTGCTATCGCCGCGCTCGGTCGCGCTCGTCGGGGCGAGCGCCCGTCCAGCCTCGGTGGGACGTGCCGTCCTGGAGAATATTCACAAGGCCGAATTCAAGGGACAGTTTGGCCTCGTCAATCCGCGCCATGCCGAGATCGGCGGCATCGCGGCGGTGAAGAGCCTTGACCGCCTGGATTTCGTGCCCGAACTCGTGGTCATCACCGCCCCGGCGGGAGAGATTCCGGGTATTGTCGAACAAGCCGGCCGTCGCGGGTCTGCGGGCGCGCTGATCGTGTCGGCCGGGCTCGGTCAGGGACCGGGATCGCTGCACGAGGCTGCGAGCGTTGCTGCCCGCAAACACGGCATGCGGCTGATCGGGCCGAACTGCCTCGGCATCATGATGCCCGGCGTCAGCCTGAATGCCAGTTTTGCCGCACATATGCCGGGGGCAGGCAGCCTCGCACTGGTCTCGCAATCGGGCGCAATTGCCGCCGGCATGGTCGATTGGGCCGCGCAGCGCGGCGTCGGCTTCTCCGGCATCGTCTCGATCGGCGACCAGATCGACGTCGATATCGCCGATCTGCTCGACTATTTCGCGATGGATCACAAGACTCGCGCGATCCTGCTCTACATCGAGGCTATCAAAGACGCGCGGAAGTTCATGTCGGCTGCGCGCGCCGCCGCGCGCGTGAAACCCGTCGTCGTGGTGAAATCCGGCCGCATGGCGCAGGGCGCGAAGGCGGCTGCCACGCATACCGGCGCGCTCGCCGGTGCCGACGCCGTCTACGACGCGGCTTTCCGCCGCGCGGGTGTCCTGCGAGTTTCCGATCTGCGTGAGCTGTTCGATTGTGCCGAGACGCTTGGGCGCGTCGAGTCCCCGACGGGGAAGCGTCTTGCCATCCTGACCAATGGCGGCGGCATCGGCGTCCTCGCGATCGATCGATTGGTCGAGCTCGATGGAATTCCGGCAACCATTTCGGCAGAGGCGCGCAGGAAGCTGGATGCGGCGCTGCCGCCGACCTGGTCCGGCGCAAATCCCGTCGACATCGTGGGCGATGCTGACGCCTCGCGCTACGCGGCCGCGCTGGAGGTACTGCTCGGCGATCCCGACAACGACGCCGTCCTCGTTCTCAATGTGCAAACGGCGATCGCCTCGGCCGCCGAGATCGCCACGACCGTGACGGAGCTCGTCGGCAAATATCGCCAGCAGCACCGCAGCTGGGCGAAGCCTGTATTGGCGGCCTGGGTTGGAGCCGATCAGCATATCATTCAGACGCTGTCAGATGCCGGGGTGCCGAACTATCCGACCGAGGACGACGCCGTGCGCGGCTTCATGCATCTGGTCCGGCACCGCGAAGTGGTGGAGGAACTGAGCCAGGTTCCTCCTGCGATGCCCGATACGTTCGTTCCGGACGCCCAAGGCGCGCGGGAGATCGTCACCGCTGCGATTGCGGACGGTCGCGAATGGCTCGAGCCTGTCGAAATCAAGCACCTGCTCGAAGCCTACGATATCGCCATGGTGCCGACCTACGCGGCAACCGATGTCGAGCAGGCGGTGGCCTATGCGGAGGATATCTTCGCACAGGGCGGCACCGTCGTGCTGAAGATCATGTCGCGGGACATCATCCACAAATCCGATGTCGGCGGCGTCGTGCTCAACCTGACCACGCCCGAGGCCGTCCGAGGGGCCGCTACCGACATTCTCGCGCGGGCGAAGAAGCTGCGTCCCGAGGCCCGCATCGGCGGCGTCATCGTCCAGGCGATGGTCGTCAAGGCAAAAGCGCGGGAGCTGATCCTGGGTCTCGCCGACGATCCGACCTTCGGCACGGTGGTCGTTTTCGGCCGGGGCGGCACGGCGGTGGAGATCATCAACGATAAGGCTCTTGCACTGCCGCCGCTCGATCTGCAATTGGCCCGTGACCTGATCGAACGCACGCGCGTGTCGCGGCTGCTCAAGGCCTATCGTGATGTGCCGGCGGTCAAGCCGGACGCAGTCGCCTTGGTACTCGTCAAGCTCGCGCAGATGGCTGCCGATATTCCGGAGATCCGCGAATTCGACATCAACCCGCTGCTGGCGGACGAGACGGGCGTGACCGCGGTCGATGCCCGCGTCGCGGTCGGGCCACCGCAGCGGAAGTTTGTCGGCTCCGGTCCGGCCAATTTCGCCGTTCGCGCCTATCCCTCGCAGTGGGAGCGCCGCCTCAAGCTCAAGGACGACTGGCGAATCTTCGTGCGGCCCATGCGCCCCGAGGACGAGCCGACGATCCACGAGTTCCTGCGTCATGTGACGCCGCACGATCTGCGCCTGCGTTTCTTCGCACCGATGAAGGAGTTCACCCACGAGTTCATCGCGCGCCTGACCCAGCTCGACTATGCGCGTGCGATGGCCTTCATCGCATTCGACGAGGCCACCGGCGAAATGGTCGGTGCGGTCCGGCTCCATTCGGATTCGATCTACGAGAGTGGCGAGTACGCGATCCTGTTGCGGTCCGACCTCAAGGGCAGGGGGCTCGGCTGGGCGCTCATGCAGCTGATCATCGACTACGCGCGCTCGGAAGGCCTGAAAGCCATTTCGGGCGACGTGCTCCAGGAGAATACCGTCATGCTCGAGATGTGCCGGCAGCTCGGCTTCGAGGTCAAGCCGGATCCGACAGAGCCCGACATTTGCGACGTCAAGCTGAAGCTCTGAGCGCGCGCTGGACCGTGTCGGGGTCCCACGGCCTGCGTGAGGTAAGTGTGCGACGACGATTCATCCGATCTCATCGCGCTTCTGGAGCGCGGTGACTCCGGATATCACCGCGCCCCAGCCGATGGCGCGTCGGCAGACGCCTTGGTCGTCGTCCGCAAATTCTTGATGATGGTCGCGATCAGCGGCATCAGCAGCGGCGCGACCGTGCTGAGCGGATGATGCATTGCGCCCGACACTTGAGCCTGGAGCGCGCGGGCTTCGAGCTGTAGGGCCTCGATGGAGGTGTCGTGAATCTCGTTGGCGAGTTCGATGTCACGACCCGACGGGGCACGGCCGGCGATCACGAAGAGCACTGCCGCGATGGCGAAATTGACGGCGCCGAGGATCGCGGCCGCGGCAATTGCGCTCCAGATCTGCACCAGCGCGAAATAGGCAGACAGCTCCAGCATCAGGAGCCCGAAGGCTGCGATCAGCGCCGCGAAGGCGCGCAGGCCGAGGCCGACAAGCAAATGACGCAGCCTGATGTCCGCGATGATCCTGTCGGTGCGCCACAGCACGCGCAGATGTCTGACGACGTTCTCCGTATTCACCTAATGTCTCCTCAGCATGAAGCCGACGACCACGCCCAGCGCGAAGGCGGAGGCGAGCGACGTGATTGGACGCTGCGCAACGAGGCCCTGGAGCTGTTCATGCTCCTGCTCGACGGTCTCGCCGAGTTCGGTGAGCGCAGCCTTGATCTGATCGGCGAGTGCCTCGGCACGCTCTTTCGAACTCTCGAACATCTCCTCGCCGGCGGAACTCAGCAAGCGCGTGACGTCGAGCTTCAGAGCCCGCAATTCTTCGCCCATCCTGTCACTGTCGAACATGGATTTGGTATCCTCACTGATTTGAAGTAAGCCTAGGACCCATTGGCGCGGTCCCGCTTGATTTGCGTCAAGCGGCAGGGCCTGTTCGGGCTTGAGACAGGTCAAGCCGGCCGCCACATGCCGGCCTAGAAATGCCGGCTGAATGGAGACCGATTGTCCCGTTGAGGTGGAAGCGTGAACCACGAACCGATGTTGCTCGCAGCGCCGTCCGGCGATGTGCTGAACTTGCGACCCGAGGGGCCCTGGACTGCCGCAAATGTGGTGACGCTCGAGACCTTGTCCCGGTCGGTCGGAGCCGATGTCGATCGCTCGCGCGTTGTAACACTGGACATGTCGGGCGTCAGTGCGCTCGACACGCTCGGCGCCTGGGTTCTGGAGAAGCTGTCGCGCAGGGCGACATCTTCAGGCAGATCGGCCGAATTCGTCGGCGTCGCCGACCATTTCAGCGGGCTGATGGACGAGGTCCGGCAGGTCAACCGCCATACGCCGGCCCCGACGGCTGCGCCCAATCCGGTTCTGGCGAGGCTGGGCGATCTCGGCAAGTCGACGGTCGGCGCGCGGGAAGACATCACGATCTTCCTCCAGATGCTCGGTGCCTTGTTCATGGCCATCATAGGCGTGCTGCGCCGGCCGCGTTCTCTGCGGCTGACGTCGCTCGTCTATCAGCTCTACCGCATCGGATGGCAGGCGATCCCGATCGTCGCGCTGATCACCTTCCTGATCGGCGCCATCATCGCGCAACAGGGTTTCTTCCACTTCCGCAGATTCGGCGCCGAGTCCTACACCGTCGACATGGTCGGGATCCTGGTGCTGCGCGAGCTCGGCGTGCTGATCGTCGCCATCATGGTCGCGGGGCGCTCGGGAAGCGCCTACACCGCCGAGCTCGGCTCGATGAAGATGCGTGAGGAGATCGACGCGCTCTCGACCATGGGGCTCGATCCCGTCGACGTCCTGATCCTGCCGCGCGTTGCAGCCCTGGTCATCGCGCTCCCGATCCTCACCTTCATCGGATCGATCGCCGCGCTCTACGGCGGCGGCCTTGTCGCCCAGTTCTACGGCGACATGGGACCGGCTATCTATATCGCCCGGCTGCACGAGGCCATTTCGGTCACCCACTTCAAGGTGGGCATCCTGAAGGCACCGTTCATGGCGCTGGTGATCGGGATCGTCGCCTGCAGCGAGGGGTTGCGCGTCAAGGGCAGCGCTGAGTCGCTGGGGCGGCAGACCACGACTTCGGTCGTGAAGTCGATCTTCCTGGTGATCGTGCTGGACGGCCTGTTCGCCGTGTTCTTTGCCTCGATCGGAATGTGACGATGGACGCGGCGCAAGACGAGTTCGCGATCCGCGTCCGTGACCTCGTGGTCGGCTTCGGTCGCCAGACCGTGCTCGACCGTCTGTCGCTCGACGTCCGCCGGGGCGAGATTCTCGGCCTGGTGGGGGCATCCGGCGGCGGCAAGTCGGTCTTGATGCGAACCATCATCGGTCTCATCCCGCGCCGGAGCGGGACCATCGAGGTCATGGGGCAGCCCGCCGGCGGCCATGGTCGAGCTGCAGCCACGGCATGGGGCATCCTGTTCCAGCAGGGCGCGCTGTTCTCCTCGCTGACGGTCCGCCAGAATGTCCAGTTTCCGCTCCGTGAAAATCTCGTCCTGTCGCAGGAGCTGATGGACGAGATCGCGATCGCCAAGCTCGAAATGGTCGGCCTGCGCCCCGAGGACGCCGACAAGTATCCGGCGGAGCTCTCGGGCGGCATGACCAAGCGCGTGGCGCTGGCGCGCGCGCTCGCGCTCGATCCTCCGATCCTGTTCCTGGACGAGCCGACCTCCGGCCTCGATCCGATCGCCGCCGGCGATTTCGACGCGCTGATCAAGACACTGCAAAGGACCCTGGGGCTCACGGTTTTCATGGTGACCCACGACCTTGCGAGCCTGACCACGGTCTGCGACCGCGTTGCCGCGCTCGCGGATGGCAAGATCGTGGCGATCGGTCCGATGCGCGAACTGCTGCAATCCGAGCATCCCTGGGTGCGCGCCTATTTCCACGGCAAGCGCTCGCAGATGCTGCAACACGAGATGAGATGAGAGATGGAAACCCGCGCTCCCTATGTGCTGATCGGTAGTTTCGTGCTGGCCGCGATCCTCGCGGTGTTCGGCTTCGTCTATTGGCTGAACAACACCGGTGGCATCGGCCCGCGTACGAATTATCACGTGCAGTTCCAGGGACCGGTGCCGGGCCTGCTGGTCGGCGCAGGCGTGCTGTTCAACGGCATTCGCGTTGGAGAGGTGACCCAGCTCGGGCTCGCGCCGGACAACCCGCGCTTCGTCAATGCGACGATCGCGGTCGCCACTGCCACGCCGGTCCGTGCCGACACCAAGGTTGGACTCGAATTCCAGGGCCTGACCGGCGTTCCGGTCGTGACGTTGGAGGGCGGCGTGATCGTCGCCAAATCCGGCGAGCCTCTGACCTTGATCGCGGACGCCGGTGCCGGCCAGAGCATGACACAGGCGGCGCGCGACGCGCTGCGGCGCGTCGACACGGTCCTCCAAGACAATTCCGGCCCGCTGAAGGACACTATCGCGAATTTCAAGACGTTCTCTGAGGGGCTCGCGCGCAACACCGGCAAGATCGACGGCATTCTGGCGGGGCTCGAGAAGATGACCGGCGGCGGCGCGCCCGCGCAGAAGATCACCTACGACCTGCGTACGCCGCAGAACATCGGGCCTGCCGACAAGACGCTGTCCGCGTCGCTGGCGATCCCCGAGCCGACCGCGGTTGCGATGCTGCAGACCCAGCGCATGCTGTTCGCCCCTAGCGGGGACAGGCCGGACTTTGCCGATTTCCTCTGGGCCGACAGCATTCCGAAATTGGTGCAGGCCCGCCTGATCGACAGCTTCGAGAACTACGACATCGCCCACGCCCCGCTCCGCACGAGCGACCTCGGACAGGCGGACTACCAGCTCCTGATCGACATCAGGCGCTTTCGGATCGCTACGGAGGGTGATGCACGGGTCGAGATCGCCCTGTCGGCGCGGATCGTCGACAAGGGCGGCAAGGTGGTGGCCTCGCGCCTCGTCGAGGCCAGCGAAAAGCTCGACAAGGTCGAACCGGCCGCTTCAGTCGCGGCCTTCGATGCAGCCTTCGCGCGCGTCGTGAAGGAGCTGATCGGGTGGACCGTGCAGGCGGTGTGAGGCCGGCTATTCCAGCGTCTTCAGGTAGGACAGCAGGTCGTGGATCTGGCCCGGGCTGAGCTCGAAGGCGGGCATATCGTCATGCCCGGTATAGATTCCCTCCGCCAGCGCCTCACCAAGGCTGTCGATCGGATAGCGCCGGTGCAGGCTGCGTAGCGGAGGCGCGGTCCCGAGCGGACTCTTGGAGACGCGGTCGATCGCGTGACAGCGTGCGCAATTGGCCCGAGCAAAGGCCTTGCCGCGTTGCTCGGCGGTCGGGGCCGCCAGCGCAGGCGTGATCAGAAGCAGCCCAATCAGGCCGTGACGCAGTGCGCTTTGCAGCATAAGGAGTGATCCCGTCGAACTCTGGAGGCAGAATAAGACGGGGATGCCACCCAAATTTGATCTGAGTCAATCGGCTTGGGCGCGGTGCAGTAAAATGCAAACCGCGCGGTGGACTCGGCTTGGTGTCGGGGGGCAGCTGGTGCGAGGAGCGGTGGATGAAGCCTTCCGTGGTCATGATTGAGCCGAACGGGCATTTTTGCGACGATTGCGCCGTACGCGGAGCGGCGGTCTGTTCGTCGCTGAATGCGGCCGAGCTCAGGGAATTCGAGCATCTCGGCCGCCGCGTTCATTTCGGGGCAGGCGACACCGTGTTCTCCGAAGAGGACATCACTACCTCGTTCTACAACGTCCTCGAAGGCGTCATGCGGCTGTACAAGCTGCTGCCCGATGGCCGGCGGCAGATCGTGGGTTTTGCCTTGCCCGGCGACTTCCTTGGGATGAATCTATCCGGCCGGCACAATTTTTCGGCCGATGCAATCGGCGTGGTGACCGTGTGCCAGTTCGCAAAGGCGCTCTTCACGCGTTTCATCGAGGACCGGCCGCAACTGCTCAGGCGGATCAATGAGCTGGCCATTCGGGAGCTAAGCCAGGCTCGCGACCACATGGTCCTGCTCGGTCGACGCTCGGCCGATGAGAAGGTTGCAACCTTTCTGCTCGGCTGGCGCGAGCGGCAGGTCGCAATCAAGGGATTGTCGGACACGGTACCCCTCCCGATGAGCCGTCAGGATATAGCCGACTACCTCGGTCTGACCATTGAAACGGTGAGCCGCACCTTCACCAAACTGGAGCGGCAGGGCGTGATCGAGATCATTCACGGCGGCATCAGCCTGCTCGATCCGGCTCGCGTCGAAGCAATGGCGGCCGCCTGAGATCCTGTACGGCACGGCGTCGGGCATTTGATCTCGATCAATGACGCGTGCCGCGCACCGCCAATAATGCTCCAAACAAATGGGGGGGGAGCATGATGCCTGCTGACGCGCTACTGGTGACCTTTGTCGTCGTCTCGATCTTCGTCGCATTCGCCGCAGTTCTGGCTTGGGCAGACCGGCAAACCAGCTCAGGCCGGCTCGATTCGAATTCCAAGAGCTGAATTTCCGTCAGGATTAGTCCGCCTCCAGCACGCTCATGGCCGACGCTCGCCGGCCCTCGCTGACGCTTGGTGGCATCTCAGCGCAATCGTGGCTTGCGCAACCTGCAACTCTGCATCGACGCAGACGCATCGGCGCATCCTTCGGATGCGAACTTCGGGCTCTCGCACGGCCTTTGATGACATTTGCCTCAAATCGCGCCCGTTGCTTTCCGGTTGAAAAGCTTGGCAACGTTGACTACGCAGGAACCCAGTACCTCGTAGCCTTGGGAGCCCCGCGGCGTGCCTCAGGACAAGACCGGCGACCCCCGACAGCCGGCGGGTAACAAACTAGCGGTCCTGCGCAAGCACCCGATCTTCGCGGATCTGGAGCCGGAGGCGCTGGATCAGCTCTGCCGTTACGCCAAGCACACGACGGTCAAGCGCGGCGCAACGATCGCCGCCAAGGGCGATCCCGGCAACAGCCTGTTCGCGGTGATCGCGGGGACGGTGAAGATCTCGTCGTCGTCGCCCGATGGTCGGAATGCCATCCTCAACCTGATCGGTCCGGGCGAAATCTTTGGCGAGATCGCAGTGCTCGACGGCGCGCCCAGGTCGGCGGATGCGACCGCCAACACAAATTGCGAGCTCTACGTCATCGATCGCCGGGACTTCCTTCCGTTCGTGAAGAGCCAGCCGGCGCTGGCGATGAAGTTCATCGAGCTGCTTTGCGCGCGTCTGCGCTGGACCAGTCAGCAGGTCGAGCAGGTGATCCTGCAGAATCTGCCGGGCCGGCTTGCGAGCGCGCTGCTCGGTCTCACCGAAGAGCGCAAGCTCGATTCCGGCAGTGGCACGCTCTCCATCACGCAGCAGGAGATCAGCGAGATGGTGGGGATGACGCGAGAGAGCATCAACAAGCAGTTGCGCGCCTGGGCCGGCCGTAACTGGGTTCGCCTCGAGCACGGCGCCATCGTCGTGCTGGATACGGATGCGCTACGCGCACTTGCGGAGAGCGGCGTCGACGGTACGTGATCCCCTGACCTAGTTGTCGAGGATGGCGACCGCGCGGGTCCAGCCCGCGGACGCCCTCTCGATCTTCACAGGAAAGCAGGCGATCGTGAAGCCGGTCGAAGGCAGCTGGTCGAGATTGTGCAGCTTCTCGAGATGGCAATAGCCGATGTGCCGTCCCGCCTTGTGGCCCTCCCAGATCAGGCCGGCATCTCTTTTTTCGGCATACTTCTTCGCAGTGTAGACGAACGGCGCGTCCCAGCTCCAGCCGTCGGTGCCCGTCAGCCGCACGCCGCGTTGGAGCAGATACATGGTTGCTTCATAGCCCATGCCGCAGCCGGAACTGACGTAGTCGGCTTGCCCGAACTTTGCGCCGGCACTGGTGTTGACGACGACGATCTCCAGCGGTGACAGTGTGTGCCCGATGCGCTTCAGTTCGTTCTCGACATCCTCGGCATTCACCACGTAGCCATCGGGCAGATGCCGGAAGTCGAGCTTCACGCCGGGCTGGAAGCACCATTCGAGCGGCACTTCGTCGATGGTCCACGACCGCTCGCCGCGGTTCATGGTGGGATGGAAGTGCCAGGGCGCGTCGAGATGCGTCCCGTTGTGCGTCGAGAGTGAGACCTGCTCGACGGCCCAGCCCTGGCCATCCGGAAGGTCTTCCGCCTTGAGGCCGTCGAAGAACTGCAGCATGCGCGGCAGGCCCTGCTGATGATCGATATACTGGATGGTCGGGTGATTGCCTGGGGGATCGGCGGTCACGTCGTTCGCGAGCGCCACCGAAATATCGATCAGCTTGCGCGGCATCGGCATTCCCTCAACCTGGTTCCGGCGTTCCGGCATCTTGAGCGGGCTTCATCGGCAGCGTCAAGTCACGTCGCCTTCATGGATGCGCCGGATCGTTCGATGCAACTCCTGCATTGATCGATGCCGATCTGCTCGCATTCTCGCTGTGGCTGCCACGCCTCTTGATGGGCTACAAGGGCTGGCAACATCAGGGAGACGCTATCAGTGACGGACTATCGCAAGCTCTTCGATCTCACCGGCAAGACCGCAGTCGTTCTCGGCGCCGCGTCCGGCATCGGCAAGTCATCGGCCGAGGCGCTGGCCGGGCTGGGCGCCCGTGTCATCTGCGCCGATCGCGCGTTCGACGCGGCGGAAGCGACCGCCGCCGGCATTCGCGACAAGGGCGGCTGGGCGGAGGCAGCGGCGTGCGACGCCGCGAGCGCGATGGACGTCAATGCGCTGGCGAAGACCGTGATGCAAAAATTCTCGCGGCTCGACATCGCCGTGACGACGCCCGGACTCAACATCCGCAAGACCATCCTCGACTATACCGAGGAGGATCTCGACCGCGTCCTCAATCTCAATGTGAAGGGCACGGTCTGGTTCTTCCAGGCCTTTGGCAGGATAATGGTCGAGCAGAAGGGCGGCAGCATCATCGCCTGCTCCTCGGTGCGCGCGGTCACCATTGAGCCTGGCCTCGGAGTCTACGGTTCGACCAAAGCGGCGATCGGTCTTCTGGTGAAGGGCTTTGCATCCGAAGTCGGGCACGCAGGCGTTCGCGTCAACGCGGTCGCGCCAAGCATTGCCGAGACCGCACTGACCGGCCCGTTCAAGCAGCGGCCTGACATCTACAATCTCTACGCCGGTCACACCGTCTTCAACCGCTGGAGCAGTGCCGACGAGGTCGCCGCCGCGGTGGCCTATCTCGCTTCGGATGCCGCAAGCTATGTCAGCGGCAGCACGCTGTTCGTCGACGGCGGCTGGACCGCGGTCGACGGCCCCCCGACCGGTCTTACCCAATTGCACAAATAGCGCAGGGCGCAGCTCGTTAGGGGGGAGAGTGCTGCGCGCGAGGCTGCGCTTCAGGCAGAGCGAGCCGTCTTCGCGGTTGCAGCAAAAACTCGCGGCGCGTCCGCTTTGAGCAAATCACAGGGGGCTTGCCGGATAAATGCGCTCGGCTGGCCGGTATTTTAGTGTTACGAACTGGGGCATGAACCAGCACGCCAAGATCGAAATCCGCCATTCGACCTGTCCGCATGATTGCCCCTCGGCCTGCGCCCTCGATGTCGAGGTAATCGAAGGTCGCAGCATTGGCCGCGTCCGAGGTTCGAAAAAGCAGACCTATACGGCCGGCGTTGTCTGCGCCAAGGTCGCACGCTACGCCGAGCGCATCCATCACCCCGAGCGGGTCACCTTTCCCATGCGCCGCACAGGCGCGAAGGGCTCCGGGCAATTTGCGCGGATTTCCTGGGACGAGGCTTTGGACGAGATCGCTGCTCGGTTCAATGCGGCCGAGCGCGAATTCGGCGCGGAATCGATCTGGCCTTATTACTACGCCGGCACGATGGGCCTCGTGATGCGCGATGGCCTCAATCGCCTCACCCATGTGAAGAAATACTCGCGCTTCTATCAGACCATCTGCGCCAACGTCGCGCGGATCGGCTTTGCGATCGGCACCGGCAAGATCGCCGGCGTCGATCCGCGCGAGATGGCGATGTCCGACCTCGTGGTGATCTGGGGCACCAATCCCGTCAACACCCAAGTCAACGTGATGACGCACGCCTCTCGCGCCCGCAAGGAGCGAGGCGCGAAGATCGCCGCCGTCGACATCTACGACAACGAGACCATGAAGCAGGCGGACATCAAGATCATCCTGCGTCCCGGCACCGACGGCGCCTTCGCCTGCGGCGTGATGCATGTCCTGTTCCGCGACGGCTATGCCGACCGCGCCTACATGGACAAGTACACGGACTGTCCCGCCGAGCTCGAGGCGCATCTGGAGACGCGCACGCCGGAATGGGCGTCCGCCATCTGCGGCGTGCCTGTTTCGGAGATCGAAGCCTTTGCCAAGGCGGTGGGCGAGACCAGGCGGGCGTTCTTCCGCTTTGGCTACGGCTTCACCCGCTCGCGCAACGGCGCGACGCAGATGCATGCGGCGCTTTGCATTCCTGCGGTGACGGGCGCCTGGCAATATGAAGGCGGCGGCGCCTTCTTCAACAACTTCGCGCTTTGGCATTTCAACGAATCCATCATCGAGGGCCACGACGCGATCGACAAGACGACACGTGCACTCGACCAGTCGCAGATCGGACGCATCCTCACCGGTGATGCCGAGGCCCTGCACGGCAGGGGCCCGGTCAAGGCCATGCTGATCCAGAATACCAATCCGATGACCGTGGCGCCGGAGCAGGCGCTGGTCCGCCAGGGCTTTGCGCGAGAGGATCTGTTCGTCGCGGTGCACGAGCAGTTCATGACCGAGACGGCGCAAATGGCGGATATCGTGCTGCCGGCGACCATGTTCATGGAGCATGATGATCTCTATTACGGCGGCGGCCACCAGCACATCTCGGTCGGGCCGAAGCTGATCGATCCGCCCGGCGAATGCCGTTCCAATCATGAGGTGTTGCAGGCGCTGGCGCCGCGGCTTGGCGCAAAGCATCCGGGCTTTGAGATGAGCCCGCGCGAATTGATCGACGCCACGCTGAAGCTGAGCAATCACGGCGACATCGCGGGCCTCGAAGCCGACATCTGGCGCGATCTGCAGCCGGATTTCCGCACCTCGCATTATCTCGACGGCTTTGCCCATGCCGATGGGAAGTTCCATTTCAAAGCCGACTGGGCACATCCGCCCTTCGGCCAGACCATGGGCGACTACGACAAGATGCCCGCGCTGCCGGACCATTGGGCCGTGATCGAGCACGCCGATCAGGCCCATCCGTTCCGGCTTGCCACCAGCCCGTCGCGCAGCTTTCTCAACACGACGTTCAACGAGACGCCATCCTCCCAGGCGCGCGAGGGCAGGGCCAGCGTGATGATCCATCCGCTGGACGCAGCGCCGCTCGACATTGCCTATGGCGATGCGGTGACGCTCGGCAACAGCCGTGGCGAGACCACGCTGATTGCGACGCTGTTCGAGGGCGTACGACGCGGCGTGCTGATCGCCGAATCCGTTCACCCCAACAAGAACCACATCGGCGGCCGCGGCATCAACATGCTGACCGGTGCGGATACCATCGCGCCGATCGGCGGAGCTGCATTCCACGACAACAAGGTCTGGCTCAGGAAGGCCGTCGTGGCCTGACGCGCGCCGTGCTTCGACCGCTGCAAATTGCGTCGACGCGCTAAAGCGGCAGCCTTGCTGCAGATTGCCCTTGCACCTCGTGCCCGAGCTGCCGCAAATGGCCGCAAACGGAGCCAAGGAAGCGAGCGTGCCATGAGCGACACCACAGCCGTCATTACCGAGAAGCGCGGCCAGGCATTCTGGATCACCATCAACCGGCCGGAGAAGCGCAATGCGCTGAACGGCGACGTGATCGCCGGCATCAGCAAGGGCTATCGCGACGCGCATGACGACAAGGACGTCCGCGTGATCGTGCTGACGGGCGCGGGCGACAAGGCGTTCTGCGCCGGCGCCGACCTGCAGAATTCAGGCGCGGCTTTCGCGATGGATTACTCCAAGCCGAATGTCGACTATGCGGATCTGCTGCGGCTGTCGCAGAACGCCACCAAGCCGGCGATCGCGCGGGTGGGCGGCGTCTGCATGGCCGGCGGCATGGGCCTCCTCTGCATGACCGACATGGCGGTCGCGGCCGATCACGTCGTCTTCGGTCTTCCGGAGGTCAAGGTGGGCGTGTTCCCAATGCAGGTGCTGAGCCTGTTGCAGTCGATCGCGCCGCCGCGGCTCGTCAACGAATGGGCGCTCACCGGCGAGCCGTTCGACGCCAAGGCCGCGCAGGCCGCGGGCCTCCTCAACTACGTCGTGCCCGCAGCCGAGCTCGACGCCAAGGTCGACTGGCTGATCGGTCGCATCGTCGACAAGTCCCCGACGGCGATCCGTCGCGGCAAATATGCGATGCGCGCGATTGCCTCGATGTCGTTCGACGAGAGCATCGCCTACACCGAGAGCCAGATCGCGCTGCTTGCAATGACCGAGGACGCCAAGGAAGGTTTGAAAGCCTTCAGCGAGAAGCGCAAACCGTCCTGGTCGGGAAGATAAATGCGAACCCTTCAACTTCCGTCTCGCCTGGCGAGTGTCCGGACCGCGTATTCTGCCTATTGGCGCTAGCTGAATATGGGACTTGGGCGATGAAGCTGAAGTAGTCTCGGGAGACTCAGAAGTTCGGATCGACCTCCAAGGGAATCCATCGGCCCGCGGGAGGTTGTCTGCACCATTGATGCCTAAGGCCAGCAAGTTGCGCGCCTCGGAAGATCAGGCGAAGTGGTCAAAACCAGCGTCAGTGGCCACGCCGATGCTAGATGGTAGTCGATGCGCGCCTGATGCGACTTGCTCAAGCAGTAGAACGCGAGAGAGGCGCTCGCGCGCCTTGACGGATATATGAAAGAAAAAAAGAGCGCCTCCGGAGAGACGCTCTTTTGCCACCCCATTGAGGGGTCAAGACATCCGATTGCACAGAAAGCACACGCTATCGCACTTTCAACCGCCCCCACGCCTCACATGGCATAAGGGTTCCTACAATCGAGGGCTTGGGTAGCACACGAGATTAGCTCGAACAACGAGACCTCAATCCCAATGGTTAACAACGCCGGAAAATCTGGGAGACACGCGAGCTGAGAGAACACTTCCGATGTGAAAGGCGGGCGCTACGTTCCAAGGCTCGAGCGGTCACTGTAAGGAGCTCCGATCTGATGGGCAGCGTTTCACGATTAACTGCCCTATGCGGATCATCGACACAGGCGAAGAGCAGGCGGTGGTGGCGCTAACCAGGATAACTGGTGAGATCAAATCCCGGTGGAGTATCGCCAGATTTTGCTATGATATTACTAGTTGGGTAGCCGGTAAGCGCTTGTCTTGATCCAAGAAGCGGTCGTCGCACAGTACCGGGCGGGTGCCCACGTCAGAGCTGTGCAATGTTCAGGCTGACTCGTTCTGATCCGGAGCGAAATGCCCAGCCCGTATTCGCGCCTCGCACGCCGGCTGTTCACGTGCCATCTTGGGCGGCAGCATTTAGCGCGGGGATTTTTCTGTAGCGAGCGAATTATTTGGAGCCGTCATGATCGTTGCTCGATCCTGATTTACAATCATGCTGGCAGCTTGAGGGCGATGCCCACGCCAGGCGCTAGAGAGGTCTAACCTGCCGCCTGGCATCGATCGTTTGAAAGCCAATTGCTGCGTGCATCTGTCGAGACGGACGACACATGGTCTGCGCCGGCAGCTGGCCCCTGCTAGCGACGTTCTCGAACTGGCTCTTTCTCTGTAATTCGGGAAGGTTTCAGTGTTGCTCGATTTCGCCGAGCCGTGGTTGAGGAAGGGGCGACGAGGCACGCCACGGAAGCGTGCCAAGCCAGCTTGCCTGGGCGCCAGATGCGGATTGAAAACCAGTAGGTCGCGCGGGGTGTCCCCGCGGTGCCGATCGTGCCGGCATAATGCGGGTATAATGCCGGCATTATACGGTGCGATCAAAATTCGACCTTTCGATTCAAAAGCGTACAATGGAATCTTGCGCGTGTTGAAAACTCTCTCGGGAATGCTGGATGGCCGTCCCGGCGAGACGGAATTGCCGTGCCAGCGGCGCTGGCGACGCCTTTGGCTGGCGTGTCACGCAGTGGTGATGGATTCGATTGCTGAACTCGTGCGTCGCGCCCGTATGGGCGACCATCACCAGGTGTGGCGACCGTGCTCGGACATGTTGTCGGTGTCTGTCGCGCAGGGCGCACCACAAGCTGGATCGCTACCATGATGGAGGCGGCGCACCAGGCTTGGGGTTTCCCCGCGTCGACTAGGGCTTGCAGCGAATGCGAAAATTTTTCGCATTCGGCGCAGGGATGCGCTCTGCTGAGGCTGTCGCAAGCTGCCATCATTTTGATATTGTTGACAAATTCGGAAATGTGCTCTCATTATTAATGCAAGGTTTGCAACGAGACATGTCAACAGGAGTACCCATCGTGAGGGGCGCGGAGCAGTTCAATTACGATCAAGTTGCGCCGGACAGGGCAGAGGAACTGCGCAAGCTTGCCGGCGTGATCCGCCTGGGTGTGAGACTGCTGACGCGGACGGCCGTGGAAATAGGTAGGTCCCTGAGCGAGGCGAAGGCCGGCCTCCCTGGCCGGGTGTTCCTGAAGTGGTGCCGCCTGGAAGCGGGCTTCGAGCCGCGCACCGCCCAGCTCTACATGAATCTGCCGGATCTGTTCGGCCGTTATGGAGAGGATGTGTATCTCGTGCCGCTCAGCGCTGCGTTGGATCTCGCCGCGCCATCGGTTGACGAGGCGACCTGTGTCGACATCCTGACGCGTGCCCGCCGTGGCGAACGGCTGACGGTCGAGTTCGTGAAGGAATGCATTCGGCGGGCAAAGGGCAAGGAGGGCAACCTTGACCAGCTGGTGTCCGAGGGGGCTACGGCGATGTCCAACATGCTTGCGAACGAGATCGGCATCTCCACGAAGATGGCACTGCAGAAATTTCTCGGGGCTAGCCCCGGGGCACATGATAGGCACTTCATGAAGAGCTTTCGGGAGCGCATCGCGAAAGACCTGCGTCAGAACAGTGTGCGTGTGCGCATGCCATTGACCCGACGGTTACCGGCGGCCCAAATCGGCGCGTCTAGCTCACCTGGTGATGCAGCTTGAGGTCACGACGGGTTGAGCCGGGCGTCTTCGGCTGTGACCTTATGTGTATGCCTTCGGGCGCGCGAGCTTTGCTCCGTCGGCCATGATCGCGCGGAGATCTGTCCAGCTCCGGCGAGCCGCTCCAATCTGTTTGTAGCGCATCCGCAGAGAGACGGGTTGCTATGGTTATGGCATGGATTGCGCACGACCGATGAACAGAACGGTCCTCAGCGTGCAATGAAGCAATTTCTGGCTTGCAAGAGCTCATGCGATGTTGACGACGTCCATTACACGTTCGAGGTCATCATGTCGCATTGCTCCATCCACTCCGAACCTCTCAAGCGCAAGAACCGTCATACTGCAGCGGCGCGGTTCGCCTATCAGACCTGCTCCGTCGCGACCGATTGCTTCAGACATGTCGACTACCGCCGCTATGCCCCTTTTCACGTCGGAGGCGGCGTGCTGCTGCCGATAGGAGCGCCCGCAGAGTTTGCCAATTGGGAGCGTTTTCGCAGCGCGGCCATGTCGACTGAAAAGCGGAAGGACGCTCAGGAGGGCAGAGTTCTTGATTTCGCTCTTCCCCGCGGGGTGGACCGTATGTTGCTACTGCCGCTTGCGGCGTTCGCGCTGCTGCCCTTTGTCGAGCGGGGGATGGCGGTGCGGCTGGATTGAACTTCCTCCGAATGAGTGGACACCTGTAGTAGGCTCGTTGAGCCTGGAGGTGTTGAATGGAACGTGCACGTCGGTCGTTTACTGAAGAGTACAAGCGCGAGGCGGCGGGG
>NZ_LMQJ01000016.1:0-105215 GCF_001424605.1 Bradyrhizobium sp. Leaf396 | reverse complement strand
CGATCACCGGGGCCTCCGTCGCAGTGGCGCTGTTCATCGGCGGGGTCGAGGCGTTTGGGCTGATCAGCGACCGCCTCGGCCTCTCCGGCGGCATGTGGATGCTGGTCGAGAGCCTCAACGAGTCGCTTGCCAATGTCGGCTTCGTGGTCATCGCGCTGTTCGCGATCGCCTGGCTCGTCTCGGTCGTGCTCCATCGCCGCATTGTCGGGGACGGGCGCCACCGTGCCGGAACGAAAGTCTTGGAATGCGCGGATGCGGCCGAGGCGGCCTGAGTCCGGCCACCGAGGCTGCGCGCTGACGCACTCTCGACCTTGGCGCTGCGCGCCGACGAAGGCCCCGCCCTCGCGCAGAGCAACAGTCCTTCACGCGCACGGCCGCCCACCCACAGCAGCCGTGGCGAGCGCCGAGGGCAAAAGAAAACGGTTCCGTCGCGCCGCACCGGAAGGCCCCGGCTTGGCCGGTCACCGCATCCTTGTATAACCAGCAATGATGCGGTCGTTGGATACATCGCGACCTGAAGGCGTAGCAGAGGACCGCTGATGAACCGAGAGCTCGATCTCGCTGGCTTTGAATTGCATCCGCAGCGTGGTGCGGTGCTGGCCGAGGTGCATGCTCGTCCATTCACCCGGCTGGTGGCCCCGGTTACGGTGCTGCGCTTCGCCTTTCTCAACGAGGGCGAGGGCGCCGCAGCCGATCGGCAGAAGTTCGTCCTATTCTGTACATCGCACGGGCAGGCGACGCCTGATGCCGGGGCCAAACACCATCAGGTGACAATCGACGGGATCCAGCTCCGCTGGGAGCAGCACTCGGAATTCAGCACCTTCACCTGGATCCTGAGCAACCCTGGTGCGTCCCCTCGCGGGTTCGGCGAGATTGGCGACGAGGCCGCCGCATTGATCCGATCGCTCCCTCAGTCCGGTCAGTTGCTGGTTGCAGTCAAGCTCGAGGTCGAACCGACCTCGGTGGCGCTGGAGCGTGCCCAGCAGCTTTTCGAGAGAGGCAGCCTCGCCATAGCCGCGGTCCGCAGCGGGCCGGCCGTCGTTGCATCCGACTTCCGTACGGACGAGCAGGGCTTCGTCCGCATTCTCGTGTGCAATGACGGTCTGTCGCCGGGCCGTCTCGGCGCCCTGGTGCAGCGCGTGCTGGAGATCGAGACCTATCGCACGCTTGCGCTGCTGGGCTTGCCCGCTGCGCTCGAGCTTGCACCCTCCGTCGATCATATCGGCAGGCGGCTCGTCGAAGTGCTCGAGGAGATGCAGCGCGCTGAAGGTCTCAAGCTCAACAACCACCTCCTGGGCGAACTCACCGCTCTGGCCGCGTCGCTGGAGAGGGGAGCGGCCGGCAGCTCGTTTCGTTTTGGGGCCAGCCGGGCCTACTACGATATCGTGCAGGCCCGTCTCGCCGTCATCGAAGGCGGCGAGGTTGCGGGCTATCCGACCTGGTCCTCCTTCCTCGCCCGCCGCATGGCACCGGCGATGCGCACCTGCGCGACGATGGAGGATCGGCAGGCCGACTTGTCGATCAAGCTCGCGCGGGCGGCCGATTTGTTGCGCACGCGCGTCGACGTCGAGCTCGAGGAGCAGAATCGCGATCTGCTGCGCTCGATGAATGAACGCACCCGGCTGCAATTGCGGCTTCAGAGCACGGTTGAAGGCTTGTCGGTGGCGGCCATCGGATATTACGTCGTCAGCCTGTTCGGTTATGTCGCCAAGGGCGCGCATGATGGCGGCCTCCATGTCGAACCCTCGCTCGCGACCGCCATCTTCGTTCCGGTGGCTGTCGCCGTGATCTGGATCGTCACCCGCAATATCCGCAGGCGGCACTTGAAACACGACGAGATGCCGGGCGTCCACGACTGAGCCTTTGAACGAGCCTCTTGCGCTTCGTTGGTGAGCGGTTGAAGCTGGGGGCGAGCGGGAGAAACGAGATGCGCCCATCCGACGGAATGACCAATGTGCTCTGGCTGCAGGGCGCCAGTTGCGGCGGATGCACCATGTCGATTCTCGAGAGCGGCGCCTCGGGCTGGTTCGACGAACTCCGGCAGTTCGGCGTCAATCTGCTATGGCATCCGTCCGTTAGCGAAGAGACTGGCGAGGAAGCGCTCGAAGTCCTGCAGTCCGTGCTCGACGGCAGGGTTCGGCTCGACCTGCTTCTTCTGGAAGGCTCGGTCGCCCGCGGGCCGCATGATACCGGCCGCTTCAACATGCTCGCGGGCACCAATCGCTCCGTCTACAGCTGGATGCTCGACCTTGCGCCGCGTGCTGACTATGTGATCGCAGTCGGAAGCTGCGCGGCCTATGGCGGGGTTCCGGCCGCAGGCTCGAACCCGACCGATGCCGTCGGCCTGCAGTTCGAGGGATCCGAGAGTGGTGGCGCGTTGGGCGCGGCATTCCGCTCGCGGCTTGGTCTGCCCGTCATCAACGTCGCGGGTTGCGCGCCGCACCCGGGCTGGATGATGGAAACCATCTTGGCGCTGACCACCAAGGATCTTGCCGCAACTGACCTCGACGGATATGGACGGCCGAAGTTCATCGCCAACCATCTGGCCCATCATGGCTGTTCGCGGAACGAGTTCTACGAGTTCAAGGCCAGCGCGGAGACGATGTCGGAGCGCGGCTGCCTGATGGAGCATCTCGGCTGCAAGGCGACGCAGGCGGTGGGCGATTGCAACCAGCGCTCCTGGAACGGGGGCGGCTCCTGCACCAAAGGCGGCTATGCCTGCATTGCCTGCACATCGCCGGGTTTCGAAGGTGCACAGAACTTCCTTGAGACCGCCAAGCTCGCGGGCATTCCGGTCGGACTGCCTACCGACATGCCAAAGGCTTGGTTTGTCGCGCTCGCGGCATTGTCGAAATCGGCGACGCCGCGGCGGGTACGGTTGAATGCGACCGCCGATCACGTGGTGGTGCCACCCGGCGGCTCCGCGGCCAAACGATCATCATGACGCGCATCACGATCGGCCCATTCAACCGTGTCGAAGGCGACCTCGAAGTCCGTCTCGACGTCGAGAGCGGGCGCGTTGTGCGTGCCGAGGTGACTGCACCGCTTTACCGTGGTTTCGAGCAGATCCTCGAAGGGCGGCCGCCGCTCGATGCACTGGCGCTGGCGCCGCGGATCTGCGGCATTTGCTCGGTTTCGCAATCGGTGGCCGCGGCGGCGGCCCTGCGCGATGCGATGGCTATCGAGGCCGCGCCCAATGGACTGCTTGCGACCAATATTGCGCATGCTGCGGAGAACGCGGCCGACCACCTGACCCATTTCTATATCTTCTTCATGCCGGACTTTGCCCGTGAGGCCTACGCCGCGCATGATTGGCACGAGGCGACGCGCGAGCGCTTCGCCGCCACCCGCGGCAGCGCGGCGCGCGACGCTTTGCCGGCTCGGGCGCGACTGCTTGAGATCATGGGCATCATCGCCGGAAAATGGCCGCATAGCCTCGCGTTCCAGCCTGGCGGAACCACGCGCGCCATCGATCTCGGCGAGCGCGTCCGGCTGCTGTCCATCGCGACGGCCTTCCGTAGCTTTCTCGAGCGTGTCGTGTTCGCAGATGCGCTGGAGAATGTGCTGGCGATTGCGACCGCGGACGAGCTCGATCGCTGGCGCGACGGCCGTGGCGGCGATTTTGCCCATTTCCTGCGGCTTGCCGATCGTCTCGCACTCACCGGGCTCGGCAAGGGCAGCGGCTTGATGATGAGCTATGGCGCCTATCATGGTCCCGACGGCGAGCTGTTTCCGCGCGGCCTGTTCGGCCCGCGTGCTGCGATCGAGCCGTTGCCATTGGCGCAGATCACCGAAGATGTCTCTCACGCGTGGATGCGGGAATCTTCCGCCGATCCGGCCCATAGCCGCACGGTCCCGGACCCGGACAAGCCGGCGGGCTACAGCTGGTGCAAGGCGCCGCGGCTGTCGGGACAGCCTATCGAGGTCGGCGCCATCGCGCGCCAGACCGTGGCGGGGCAGGCGCTGATTACCGACCTGGTTTCGATCAGCGGCACCAATGTGCGCAACCGCGTGATCGCGCGGCTGATCGAGACTGCGCGGATTGCGCTCGCGATCGAGCAGTGGACGCGCGCGCTGCGGCTGTCTGAGCCGTTCTGTCACGGTGGGCGGGAAGTCCCGAACGGCAGCTATGTCGGCCTCGTCGAGGCTGCGCGCGGCAGTCTTGGGCATTGGATGGCGGTACGCGACGGCAAGATCGAGCGTTACCAGATCATCGCACCGACGACCTGGAATTTTTCCCCGCGCGATTCCTTCGACATTGGTGGTCCGCTGGAGCAGGCGCTGGTCGGCACTGATGTTGGCGATGCCGGCGCGCGCGCGGTCGCGATCCAGCATATCGTGCGTTCGTTCGATCCCTGCATGGTGTGCACTGCGCACTGACCGGAAACTTCCTTTTCGACTGCAAATCGAGTTGTTTCCGTTTCTGGTGTTCTTAGCCTCGCGCTGGACCGCCCGCCCACGCGGCTCCATGCGCAAGGTTTTGGAATCTCTTCACTTTTGAATCGTTCCAAGTCGTTGGCCTGCTTCTTGCTGTCTTTGGCGTCATCGAAAAGTCAAAGCCGAAGGCGGGAGGATTCATGGGCGCGGCGACGGAAACGTTTTACAGCGTGATCAGGCGGCAAGGCATCACGCGTCGGAGCTTTCACAAATTCTGCAGCCTGACGGCAACCAGCCTCGGCCTCGGACCGCTGGCGGCGAGCCGTATCGCCAACGCGCTTGAGACCAAGCCGCGCGTGCCCGTGATCTGGATGCACGGCCTCGAATGCACCTGCTGTTCGGAGAGCTTCATCCGCTCCGCGCATCCGCTGGTCAAGGATGCGGTGCTGTCGATGATCTCGCTCGACTACGACGACACCATCATGGCGGCTGCTGGCCACCAGGCCGAAGCCATCCTCGAGGAGACCCGCGCCAAGCACAAAGGCCAGTACATTCTCGCGGTGGAAGGCAATCCGCCGCTGAACGAAGGCGGGATGTTCTGCATCGACGGCGGCAAGCCGTTCGTCGAGAAGCTGAAGATGATGGCCGAGGACGCGATGGCGATCATCGCCTGGGGCGCCTGCGCCTCCTGGGGCTGCGTGCAGGCGGCAAAGCCCAATCCGACGCAGGCGACGCCGATCGACAAGGTGATCACCAACAAGCCGATCATCAAGGTGCCGGGATGCCCCCCGATCGCCGAGGTGATGACCGGCGTCGTCACCTTCATTACCACCTTCGGCAAGCTGCCCGAGCTCGACCGCCAGGGCCGGCCGAAGATGTTCTACTCGCAGCGTATTCATGACAAGTGCTACCGGCGCCCGCATTTTGACGCGGGGCAGTTCGTCGAGGAGTGGGACGACGAGGCCGCGCGCAAGGGGTACTGCCTCTACAAGATGGGCTGCAAGGGGCCGACCACCTACAACGCGTGCTCGACCGTGCGCTGGAACGGCGGTGTCTCGTTCCCGATCCAGTCGGGCCATGGATGCATTGGCTGCTCCGAGGACGGCTTCTGGGACAAGGGCTCGTTCTACGACCGTCTCACCAGCATCAAGCAGTTCGGCATCGAGAAGAACGCCGACCAGATCGGCATGGTGGCGGCCGGCGCCGTCGGCGCCGCGGTGGCGGCGCATGCGGCTGTGACCGCTGTCAAGCGGCTCGCGACCAAGCGCGAAGACGCCGACCACAACAGCTGATCGAAAAGACACAGCAGGGCAGGACAATCATGGGTATCCAGACTCCCAACGGCTTCAATCTCGACAATTCCGGAAAGCGCATCGTCGTGGACCCGGTGACGCGTATCGAGGGTCACATGCGGGTCGAGGTCAATGTCGACGCCGATAACGTCATCCGCAATGCGGTTTCGACCGGCACGATGTGGCGCGGCATCGAAGTGATCCTGAAGAACCGCGACCCGCGCGACGCCTGGGCGTTCACCGAGCGGATTTGCGGAGTCTGCACCGGCACCCACGCGCTGACATCGGTGCGCGCGGTCGAGAACGCGCTCGGGATCACCATTCCGGAGAACGCCAATTCGATCCGCAATTTGATGCAGCTGGCGCTGCAGGTGCACGACCACGTCGTTCATTTCTATCACCTTCATGCGCTGGATTGGGTCGACGTGGTCTCCGCGCTCTCGGCCGATCCGCGCGCGACCTCGACGCTGGCGCAGTCGATTTCGAGCTGGCCCCTGTCGTCGCCGGGCTACTTCAAGGATCTGCAGACCCGGCTGAAGAAGTTCGTCGAGTCCGGGCAGCTCGGACCGTTCAAGAACGGCTATTGGGGCAGCAAGGCCTACAAGCTGCCGCCCGAGGCCAATCTGATGGCGGTGGCGCACTATCTGGAGGCGCTCGATTTCCAGAAGGAGATCGTCAAGATTCACACTGTCTTCGGCGGCAAAAACCCGCATCCGAACTGGTTAGTCGGCGGCGTGCCCTGTCCGATCAATGTCGACGGCACCGGCGCGGTGGGTGCCATCAACATGGAGCGGTTGAACCTGATCTCGTCGATCATCGATCAACTGATCCAGTTCAACGAGCAGGTCTATCTGCCCGACGTGGCGGCGATCGGCTCGTTCTACAAGGATTGGCTCTATGGCGGCGGCCTTTCGGGTCAGAGCGTGCTCTCCTACGGAGACGTGCCCGAGCATGCCAATGACTACTCCGACAAGAGCCTGAAACTGCCGCGCGGGGCCATCATCAACGGCAATCTGTCCGAGGTGTTTCCGGTCGATCACGCCAACCCGAACGAGATCCAGGAGTTCGTGGTCCACTCCTGGTATAAATATCCCGATGAAACGAAGGGACTGCATCCCTGGGACGGCATCACCGAGCCGAACTACGTGCTGGGAGCCAATGCGAAGGGCACCAAGACCGCGATCGAGCAGCTCGACGAGGGCGGAAAGTATTCCTGGATCAAGGCGCCGCGCTGGAAGGGACACGCCATGGAGGTGGGACCCCTCGCGCGCTGGGTCGTCGGTTACGCGCAGAACAAGGCGGAGTTCAAGGACCCAGTGGACAAGTTCCTGAAGGATCTTAATCTGCCGACGTCGGCGCTGTTCTCGACGCTCGGCCGCACTGCGGCGCGTGCGCTCGAATCGGTCTGGGCCGGGCGCCAGATGCGGTACTTCCAGGACAAGCTGATCGCCAACATCAAAGCCGGCGACAGTTCGACCGCAAACGTCGACAAGTGGAAGCCGGAGAGCTGGCCCAAGGAGGCCAAGGGCGTCGGCTTCACCGAGGCCCCGCGTGGCGCGCTCGCGCACTGGATCAAGATCAAGGACACCAAGATCGACAACTACCAGTGCGTGGTGCCGACCACCTGGAACGGCTCGCCGCGCGATCCCAAGGGAAACATCGGTGCTTTCGAAGCATCACTCCTGAACACGCCGATGGTCAATCCCGAGCAGCCCTTGGAAATCCTGCGCACGATCCATTCATTCGATCCGTGTCTCGCCTGTTCGACGCACGTCATGAGCCCGGACGGCCAGGAACTCGCCAAGATCAAGGTCAGGTAGGAGGTCGCCATGATGGATGCAATTGCTCCTGCTTCGGACGGCAGGCCCGACCTCGCGGCGATCGCGGCCGACGCTTCCGGAGAACGTGCGGTGGGGCGGCCCACCGTCTATGTTTACGAAGCACCGGTGCGGATCTGCCACTGGGTGAACGCGTTCTCGATTCTGGTGCTGATGGTGACCGGTTATTTCATCGGCTCGCCGCTGCCGACGGTCGCAGGCGAGGCGTCGGATCATTTCGTCATGGGCTACATCCGCTTCGCCCATTTCGCCGCGGGACAGGTGCTCGCGGTGTTCTTTCTCACGCGTATCCTATGGGCCTTCGTCGGCAATCACCACTCGCGGCAAATCTTCTACATTCCGGTTCATCGCAAGCAGTTTTGGAAGGAAGTGCTTCACGAGATCCGCTGGTACGCGTTTCTGGAGCGCGAGCCGAAGATGTATGTTGGTCACAACCCGCTGGCGCAGACCGCGATGTTCACGGGTTTCACGCTGTTCGTGGCCTTCATGATCGTCACCGGCTTTGCACTCTATTCGGAAGGGATGGGCATCGACAGCTGGCAGTACAAGCTGTTCGGCTGGGTGTTTGCGATCTGGCCGAACAGCCAGGACGTCCACACCTGGCATCACCTCGGCATGTGGGCGTTGGTCGTGTTCGTGACGGTGCACATCTACGCGGCGATCCGCGAGGACATCATGTCGCGCCAGAGCATCATCTCCTCGATGATATCGGGCGAACGGCAATTCCGCGATTGAGACGGGAACGCTATCGATGCCGACATCCTCGCAAGACAACCGCATTCTGGTGCTCGGCATCGGCAATATCCTGTGGGCCGACGAGGGCTTTGGCGTGCGTACGGTGGAGGAGTTTCACCGTCGCTACGACGTGCCTGACAACGTCACCATTCTCGACGGCGGCACGCAGGGTCTCTACCTCGTGAACTATCTGGAAGAGGCCGACCGCCTGATCGTGTTCGATGCCATCGACTACGGCCTCGCGCCGGGCCAATTGAAGCTGGTACGCGACGACGAGGTGCCGCGCTTCACCGGCGCCAAGAAGATGAGCCTGCACCAAACCGGCTTCCAGGAGGTGATCAGCGCAGCTGATCTGCTCGGCAGATGCCCGAAACACCTCGTGTTGATCGGCTGCCAGCCGCTCGACCTCGAAGATTGGGGTGGGCCGCTGACGGCGCCCGTGCGGGGCCAGATCGCGCCCGCGATCGATCTTGCCTGTCAGATCTTGGCCGAGTGGGGGGGGGAGGTGCGGCCGCGCCGCGAACCATTGCCGGCATCCGAGCGGCTGCTCGGCAACGACATCGATCATCTCAATTATGAGATGCGGCCGGCCTGACGGCGCGGCCCTTTTGGAGAAAGCGCGATGTGCCTCGGCCTGCCGATGACGATTGTCGAGACCGATGGGATGTCGGCGCTGTGCGAATTTCGTGGCGAGCAGCGCCGCGTCTCGCTGCTGCTGCTTTCCAGTCCGCCGGTCGGGGCCCACGTGCTGGTCTACATCGATACCGCAATCCGGCTGCTCGATGAGGAAGAGGCCCGCCTGATCGGGGCTGCAATTGACGGCCTTGGCGCCGCACTCGATGGCGAGGATTGCGACCGCTTTTTCGCCGACCTGATTGGTCGCGAGCCGCAACTGCCTGCACACCTTCGGTCGGAGTAAGCCCGCCTCTGCGTCGGGGTTCATTGTGCCGCGCGCCAGATCGGCTCGCGACATTGCGCGCCAGTGGAAGGTGGCTTTCTAGATGCAAAGGTTGATTTCACCCAAGGTGGAAAGTATCTTGCCATCAATGGATGTATGCTTCCGCGCGAATAAAAATATATTATGTGAATCAATTAGCTAGATCGTCGGATTTGCTGGTTCGTCCTGGCATGTGCCTTGCTAATCCTATGACGAGCAAAATCAAAAGCTTGTCAGGGGGGGTGTGATGGAATTCCAGGTGGGGAAGCAAGATCTGGCGCGGCACGGCCTGCCTGAGGTCGATGCCGCCACGATCGATCCATTCTTGGGTGGAGCCGACGGAGCCGGTGCGATCGCAGTGCTGCTGTCGGCGGGCGATCCCAACCGTTTCCCGGAGGCGATCGACGTCGCCGTGGTGCTGCCGGAGTTGATCGGCGCGTTCGGCGATCGGCTTCGTGGCGCGGTCATCGCGCGCGATGCCGAGCGAGCGCTCGGCGAGCGTTTCGGCATACGCGTGCAGCCTACGCTGGTCTTCGTCGCCAAGGGCGAGACGCTGGGGCTGATCGCCAAGATCCAGGACTGGTCGGTCTACATCGACCGCATCACGAAACTGATAGACCGCCCGCGCGGGCAAAACGCCGCCGTCGCTGTCACCATCGTTCCTCAGCACCGCGCACGAGGTGTCACGCTATGAAG
This sequence comes from Bradyrhizobium sp. Leaf396, assembly GCF_001424605.1. Classification (NCBI taxonomy): domain Bacteria; kingdom Pseudomonadati; phylum Pseudomonadota; class Alphaproteobacteria; order Hyphomicrobiales; family Nitrobacteraceae; genus Bradyrhizobium; species Bradyrhizobium sp. Leaf396. Next base: position 95,340 of record NZ_LMQJ01000016.1, on the reverse strand, counting down.
GTCGGCTTCTGGGATGCGCCTGACGGCGCCGAGCAACCGGTCAGCGTGTTTCCGATCGGCGAAGAAAGTCTCAACGCGTCGCACGGCAGCCTGACGGCAGCCGGCGCTCTTGCAAAACTTGCAACGCTCGACAGCGCGGAACTTGCCAAGAGCTGTCCGAACGCGGTCGCGCTGCTCTCGAAAATCGCGGCGGCCGTCGCGGCCCAGAAGGCGGATGCGCCAACCCAGCTGTTTCGTCTCGCCAACCTCAACGAACTCGAGAGCAAGCTCGTGGCGGACGTGCTCGGCGAGGGGGAGGTCGGCGGGGTCGTCGCGCTGCCGGACGGATCGCTGGCGCAGATCCAGGAATCGGTCCTGGCCGGCATCTGGCGCGTGCGGCTCGAGACCGACGCGACCTCCGAATACCTGGAGATCGGTGCCATTCCGGAGATCGTCAGACGCGCGGCCGCCGATTTGACCTCCGCCGATTTCGAGATCGGGCAGGCGCCGGAGGGGGCAATGAACGTGCTGCCGGTGCTTGCGGAGATCCGCGAACGCGCGCTGGCCTGGCGGCCCGGCATTCGCTCGCAGATCATCAATTTCACGCTGTTGCCGATGAGCCCGGTCGATATGAGCTTCCTGCAGGATACGATCCGGAACGGACCGATCCAGCTCGTCTCGCGCGGCTACGGCACCTGTCGGGTGCTATCGACCGGCATCCGTAATGTCTGGTCGGTGCAGTTCTTCAACGCCATGGACACCATCATTCTCGATACGCTGGAAGTCGGCGGTGTGCCGACTGTCGCACTTGCAGCGGACGAGGATTTCGAGGATTCCGCCGAGCGGCTGCAGGAGATCATCGAGGCCTACTTCAAATGACCGCTTTCGAGAATTTTGGCGTGCGTCAGGACGTTGCCGAAGCCACGCGGCTGGAATGCGGCATCTGCTGGACTGTCTACGATCCGGCCGACGGCGACGAGGTCGCGCAGATCGCGCCCGGCACGCCGTTTGCTGCGCTGCCGGATGAGTGGCACTGTCCGAACTGCGACGCGCCGAAGTCAAAGTTCATGGCGATCGAGTCATGACGGCGAGCGCGCCAAGACCTGACGTCGACGCCGTGGCGTGGGGCGAGCTTCTGGCCGAAAGCTATCGTGAGATCGGCGAGCGCGCGATGCGAGATCTGCCGATCTACAACGAAGCGCTCGGCGTCGAGGCGGTCGGGTTTCGTCGCTTCAACGGCACGATCGTCGGCGTCATGGTCACGCCGTGGTTCATGAATGTGGTGATGCCGCCGAGCGCAGTGCGGGACGGCCCGGCTGCGACGATGCGCATCCGCTTCCCCGCAGGCGATATCGAATTCACCCTGAGCGAGGTCGGACAGGTTGGCCGGATCGCAAGCTGTTCGCTGTTCTCGCCGATGTTCCAGTTCGCGGACATGGCGGCGGCGCGGGCGACGGCAAAAGCCGCGCTCGCCGAACTGATGTTGCCGGCGGACAGCGAGGAGGCGGTTCGTCGCCGCGAGCCCGCGACAACCCCGATCGATCGGCGCAACTTCCTGCGCGGTGCTTTGACGGAGCGGCGCGGATGAGCCTTGCTTTCCGCAACGAGATCGACATCACGGTGTGGCTTGCCGGCGCCGAGATCGCCGACGTGGCGATCCAGCCGCGCAGCAGGCCGCCGCTGACGCGGCTGTTTGCGGGAAAGCCGGCCCAGTCCCTGCTTCCGGTGCTGCCGCGGCTGTTCTCGCTGTGCTCGGTCGCCCACCAGATGGCGTTCCTGTCGGCGGTCGAAGCGGCGCAGGGGCAGGAGGTGACCGAAGCGACCGCGCGCCGTCGCGTCACTCCGGTCGTTGTCGAACGGCTGACCGAATTGCTGCGGGGGCTGTTTGTTGGACCGTTTGCGCTCAATGGCACCAGCGCAGCCGCCGTTCGTGCCGTGCTGCAGGCAAGCACGGTCCTCGGCAGCGCGAGCGAAGCCGTGTCGGATCCTTTGCGGGGTGAGGTGCTGGCACAGATCAAGGCTGCGCTCGCTGCTCTGGGGATGACCGGCGAAGGCCAGGCACTCGCGCCGGGCAGCGCGCTCGCCGCCTATGTCGAACGAGGCGGGGGTGAGGGATTGTCGCCGCCGGCGGTCGAGCAATCGTTTCTCACAGCGGCGGATGATCTCGAGGTCGTGACGCGTCTGCTCGCGGACGGGGCAACCTATTCCGACGCGCCGGAACTCTGCGGCAGAATTCCGGAGACCGGTGTCTGGGCGCGCCGGGCGCGGCGCGAACCCGTCCCGCCGGCCGCGGGCACGGCCGCGCGGCTCAAGGCGCGCATCGCCGAGATATCGCGGCTGTGCGCCTGGCTCGAGGGCGTTGATCGGGATGCAGGCGACGGTGCCATCGCGAGCTATCGGCTCGGCGCAGGCAAGGGCGCAGCGGCGGTCGAATGCGCGCGTGGCCGGCTCTATCACGCCGTCTCGCTTGACGACGGGGATCGCATCGTCAGGTTCGAGTTCCTGGCGCCGACCGAGTGGAATTTTCACGCCCGCGGACCGTTGGTTCGGAGCCTCAAGGGGGCGATGCTGTCGGCTGGCCGGAGGGGGCAGGATACGGTGCGCGCACTGATCGGGTCGTTCGACCCCTGCGTCGGTTTCAACCTCAGCTTCCGTGAGACGGGCCATGCATGAGATGGCGCTGTGCGAGGGCATCATCGGCATCGTCGAGGAGGAGGCGCGCAAGCGTTGCTTTGCCAAGGTGAATGTCGTTTGCCTGGAGATCGGCGCGCTCAGCCATGTCGCCCCGGAGGCGATGAAATTCTGCTTCGAGGCCGTCGCGGCGCAAACCATCGCACGAGGCGCAAGGCTGGAGATCGTCGAAACACCGGGAAGGGCCTGGTGCATGGCCTGTTCGAAGAGCGTCGAGATCAAGCAGCGCTACGAGCCGTGCCCCTCTTGCGGCGGCTATCAATTGCAGGTGACGGGCGGCGAAGAGATGCGGGTAAGGGAACTGGAGGTCGACTGATGTGTACGGTCTGCGGCTGCAGCGACGGCAAGGCGTCCATCGAACACGCGCATGATCATCATCATGGCCATGAGCATGACCATGGCCACAACCATGATCATGGCCACGGCGGACACCACCATGATCATAATGGTTATGGGCGCGGCCACGATCATGTCCACCATCATCACCATGATCAGCCCCGCGATGGGGTGGGATTGCTCGATTGCGGCGCGAATCCGGCCGGCCAGGAGATCGCGGGCATGAGCAGCGAGCGCATCATCCAGGTCGAACGCGATATTCTCGGCAAGAACGACCGGCTCGCCGCCGAGAACCGCGCGCGCTTCCGTGCGGACGAAGTGCTTGTGTTCAACCTGGTTTCCAGCCCCGGCGCCGGGAAGACATCGCTTCTGGTCCGCGCGGTCTCGGAGTTGAAGGAAAGCTTCCCGATCGGTGTGATCGAGGGCGACCAGCAGACCTCCAACGATGCCGAACGTATCCGTGCCACCGGCGTGCCGGCGATCCAGGTCAACACCGGAAAGGGCTGTCATCTCGATGCCGCCATGGTCGGCCAGGCCTATGACCGTTTGCCGTGGCTGAACGGCGGCATCCTGTTCATCGAGAATGTCGGCAATCTGGTTTGCCCCGCGGCGTTCGATCTCGGCGAGGCCTGCAAGATCGTCGTGTTTTCGACCACCGAGGGCGAGGACAAGCCGCTGAAATACCCCGATATGTTCGCCGCGGCCTCATTGATGCTGATCAACAAGATCGATCTCGCGCCGGTGCTTGATTTCGACCTTGCCAAGACCGTCGAATATGCGCGCCGGGTCAACCCTGGGATCGAGGTGATGACGGTATCGGCGCGCACAGGCGAGGGCTTTGCGACGTTCCATGCCTGGATTCGCAAGCGGGCTCGCGCGACGAAGCCGGCCGCAATGTCGGCGGCGGAGTGACGGATGGGTGGCGAGGTCACAGCACTGGGCGGCCGGCGGCTACGTCTGCATGTGCGTGGCGCCGTGCAAGGCGTCGGATTTCGCCCCTATGTCTACGGTCTCGCCGCGCGCTATCGCCTGGGCGGCTTCGTCGCCAATGATCCCCACGGGGTCGTCATAGAGGTTGAAGGCGAGCGTGCCGCCGACTTCGTCACGGCGCTACCGCTCGAAAAGCCCCCGCTCGCCCGAATCGACGAAATCTCGGTGCACCCTGTTGGGGCGGTGGCGAGTACGGAGTTCTGTATTCGCGCGAGCGAGCAGGGCAGGGTGTCGACGCGCATCGTCGCCGATGCCGCTACCTGCAAGGAATGCCTGCGCGAGCTGTTCGACCCGACCAGCCGCTTCTATCGTTATCCGTTCATCAACTGCACCCATTGCGGCCCGCGCTATACCATCGCCGAGCGGCTGCCCTATGACCGTCCGACCACGGCCATGAAGGGCTTTGCGATGTGCAGGGCCTGTGCGGATGACTACGTCGATCCCAACAGCCGCCGCTTCCATGCCGAGGCGATTGCCTGCGCGCAGTGCGGCCCAAGGCTCAGCCATGAGATCGCGGACATTGCCGACGCAATCGCTGGCGGCAGTATCGTCGCGATCAAGGGGCTCGGCGGCTATCAGCTTCTCTGCGATGCCCGCGACGAGGACGTCGTACGGCGGCTACGGCAGCGCAAGCAGCGCGACCGGAAGCCCTTTGCGGTCATGGTCGGATCGGTGGATGCGGTTGCGGAGATCGCCGAGGCCGACATTACCGAGCTTGCGTTACTGCAGACGTCGCCACGGCCCATCGTGCTGATGACCTCGCGCCATCGGCTGGCGCCGGCGATCGCGCCGGGCCTGTCGCGTCTCGGCGTTGTGCTGCCGGTCGCTCCGCTCCATCACCTGATCCTCGATGCGCTGAACTCGACGCATCCGCGGACCGGCGAGGCGTGGGCGATCGTCGCCACCAGCGCCAATCCCGGCGGCGAGCCGCTCCTGATCGACAATCGCCAGGCCGAACGGCGCCTTGCCGACATTGCCGACCTCATCGTCACCCATGACCGCGACATCGTGAGCCGGGCCGACGATTCCGTGGCGGCGGTGGTCGCGGGCCGGACGCAATTCATTCGCCGTGCGCGCGGCTACGTCCCCGAGCCGGTTCGCCTCGCCTGTTCGGTGCCGGCGATCCTCGCGGTCGGTGGCGCATTGAAATCGACCGTGACGATCACCCGTGGCAACGAGGCGTTTGTTTCCCAGCACATTGGAGACCTCGACACCGCGGAAGGCATCGGCTTCTTCGAGGAGACGGTGCATCACCTGCTGTCGACGCTGGACGTCGAGCCGGTGGTCGTCGCCCACGACCTGCATCCGAACATGGCCTCGACTCGTTTCGCCGAGGCCATGGGGAAGCCGCTGATCGCGGTCCAGCACCACCACGCTCATGCGGGCTCCGTAATGGCGGAACATGGCGTCGCAGGGCCGGCACTGGCGCTGGTGCTCGATGGCTTCGGTCGCGGCAGCGACGGGGGCAGTTGGGGCGGCGAGCTCCTTGCCAGCGACGGTGCTCGCGTCCGGCGGCTCGGACATCTGGCGCCGATGAAGATGCCGGGCGGCGACCGCGCCGCGCGCGAACCGTGGCGCATGGGCGCCAGCGCGCTGCATGGTCTGGGGCGAGGCGATGCGATCGCGACGAGGTTCTGTGCACAACCTCAGGCCGCGCGCCTCAGCGCCATGCTGGACCAGCCTGGGGTGCCGACGACGACCAGCGCCGGCCGCATGTTCGACGCGGCGGCGGGGCTGCTGGGCCTCTGCGAGATTCAGAGCTATGAGGGCGAGGCTGCGATGAAGCTCGAGGCGCATGTCCGCACACCGCGCATCGCCAAAGACGGCTGGATCATCGAAAGCGGCGTAGTGTCGCTGTCTCCCTTGTTCGCGCGCTTGGCTGCCGGGACGATCGATCCTGTCGAAGGGGCCGAGCTGTTCCACGGCACGCTTGCCGCTGCCTGCGTCGATTGGATCAGCCGTGCGGCAGGCGCGACCGGCATCACGACGGTCGCCTTGAGCGGCGGCTGCTTCCTCAACAGGGTTCTGTCGGTGGAGATCGAACGCGGCTGCAAGGCGATCGGCCTCTCGCCGCTCCTGCCACGCCAGATGCCGCCCAATGACGGGGGGCTCAGCCTCGGACAGGCCTGGATTGCCGCGCTAACATTCCTCGAACGGCAAGGCCTGGAAGGAACAGTCTGATGTGTCTTGCGATACCCGCAGAGGTCACAAAGATCCTGCCCGATGAGATGGCGATCGTCTCGATCGACGGCGTGAGCAAGGAAATATCGGTCGCGTTGATCGAAGACCTTGCCGTCGGCGACTACGTGATCATCCACGTCGGCTACGCCTTGACCAAGATCGATCCGGACGAAGCGCGGCGCACCCTCGAATTGTTGTGTGAGCTGAGCGCTGAGGCACACGGAGCCGCGTCATGAAGTATGCGGATGAGTTTCGCGACAAAGCGATCGCATTGGGACTTGCGAAGACGATTGAAGCGGAGACCGATCCGGGAAGGCCGTACCGTTTCATGGAGTTCTGTGGCGGCCATACGCATGCGATCTCGCGCTACGGTCTGGAAGACCTGCTGCCGAAGAACGTGCGGATGATCCATGGCCCCGGATGCCCGGTCTGCGTGCTGCCGGCAGGGCGCATCGACATGGCGATTCGTCTCGCGGAGCGTCCGGAGGTCATCCTGTGCGTCTACGGCGATCTGATGCGCGTCCCGGGCTCGCAGGGCGCCTCGCTCCTGAAAGCGAAAGCGCGCGGCGCCGACATCCGCATGGTCTATTCCACCATTGATGCTGTCAGGATCGCGGAGGAGAATGCTGGACGCGAGATCGTGTTCTTCGCGATCGGATTCGAGACCACGACGCCGCCCACCGCGGTCATGATCCGGCTGGCCGAGAAGAAGCAGCTCGAGAACTTCAGCGTGTTCTGCAACCACGTGCTGACGCCGCCGGCGATGCAGAACATTCTGGAGAGTCCCGACATCCGCAAGATCGGCCGCATCGAGATCGACGGCTTCGTCGGGCCCGCTCATGTCTCGACCATCATCGGCACCGCGCCTTACGAGTTTTTCGCGGAAGAGTTCGGAAAGCCGGTGGTGATCGCGGGCTTCGAACCGCTCGACATGATGCAGGCCATCCTGATGCTGGTGCGCCAGGTCAATGAGAACAGGCATGAGGTCGAGAACCAGTATAGCCGAGCGGTCACGCGCGACGGCAATCTGCGCGCCAAGGAGGAGGTCTCCGACATTTTCGAGCTGCGCGACCAGTTCGAGTGGCGCGGGCTCGGGCAGGTTCCCTATAGCGGGCTGAAGCTGAAGCGCACTTACGCGAAATACGACGCCGAGGTCCGCTTCGGCATGAGCGAGCTTCGCGTCGATGACAATCCGGCGTGCGAGTGCGGGGCCATTTTGCGCGGGGTGAAGAAACCGGTCGACTGCAAGCTGTTCGGCACCGTGTGCACGCCGGAGACGCCGATGGGATCCTGCATGGTCTCCTCGGAAGGCGCTTGCGCCGCGCATTGGACCTATGGCCGCTTCCGCGACCATCAGCAGAGGCGGGCATCATGAGGGCCTATCAGCGCAAGCTCGATATCAAGAACGGGTGCGTCGACCTGTCCCATGGATCGGGCGGCCGCGCCATGGCGCAGCTGATTTCGGGGCTGTTCCACGAGGCGTTTGGCAATGAATGGCTGGCGCGAGGTAATGACCAGTCGGCATTCGATGTCGGCGACGGGCGCATGGTCATGACGACCGATGGCTATGTTGTCTCGCCCCTGTTTTTCCCTGGCGGAGATATCGGTTCGCTTGCGGTGCACGGCACGGTCAACGACATCGCCATGGCCGGCGCAAGACCGCTTTATCTCTCGGCGAGCTTCATCATCGAAGAGGGCTTCCGCTTCTGCGACCTCAAGACGATCGCGGAATCGATGGGCGAGGCGGCGCGCGTCGCCGGCGTCCACATCATCACTGGCGACACCAAGGTGGTCGAGCGCGGCAAGGCGGACGGTCTGTTCATCTCGACCGCCGGCGTCGGCGTCGTGCCTGATGGGCTCGATCTCTCGGCGGAGAACGCGCGCGTCGGCGATCGTGTCCTGATCTCGGGCACCTTGGGCGACCACGGTGTTGCCATCATGTCGAAGCGGCAGAATCTGACCTTCGAGACCGAGATCGTGTCGGATTCGGCGCCACTGAACGATCTCGTCGCCGAAATGGTCGAAGCCGGCGGGCGCGGTATCCGGCTGATGCGCGACCCCACGCGCGGCGGGCTCGCCGCCACCTTGAATGAGATCGCCCACCAGTCCGGCCTCGGCTTTCACCTCATCGAGGAACAGATCCCGGTCAAGCCGGGCGTGGCGGCAGCCTGTGAACTGCTGGGGCTCGATCCGCTCCATGTCGCCAACGAGGGCAAGCTGGTCGCGATCGTTGCGCCCGACGTCGCCGGCGCGGTGCTCGCGGCCATGCGCGGACATCGGCTCGGCCGCGATGCCGCCGACATCGGCGAAGCTGTCGCGGACGATCATCATTTCGTGCAGATGGCGACGAGCTTTGGCGGCGGCCGTATCGTGGACTGGCTGTCCGGCGAGCAATTGCCGCGGATCTGCTGAGGCTCACGATGCGCATCCTGCTCCTGTCGCATTCGTTCAACAGCCTGACGCAGCGACTTCATGTCGAGTTGCGCGAGCGCGGCCACGAGATCTCGGTCGAGCTCGACATCCATCCCGACGTCACGCGCGAGAGCGTGGCGCTCTACCAGCCGGACCTGGTGATCGCGCCGTTCCTCAAGCGGGCGATTCCCGAAGACGTCTGGCGCAACGTGCGCTGCCTGGTGGTGCACCCTGGGCCGCCCGGTGATCGCGGGCCGGCGGCGCTCGACTGGGCCATTCTCGAAGGCGCGACCGAATGGGGCGTCACGGTGCTCCAGGCGGATCGTGAGTTTGACGCCGGCCCGGTCTGGACCTTCCGCGGGTTTCCCATGCGCCGCGCGACCAAGTCCAGCATCTATCGCAGGGAGGTGACGACAGGCGCCGTCGAGGCGGTGCTGGAGGCCATCGATGCGATCGAAGCGGGAAGGCCGACGCCGCAGCCGATGCACGTGGGCGATCCGCGCATTCGCGTGCGCGGGCCCTGCCGCCGGTCGGACCGAGCGATAGACTGGCAGCACGACACGACTGAGACCGTGCTGCGGAAGATCAACAGCGCCGACGGCACGCCGGGCCTCGTCGATAGCCTGTTCCTCCAGGACGTGCGGCTCTTCGATGCCCATGAAGCGCGAGAGATCTCCGGCGTTCCCGGCACGGTCGTTGCACAATGCGACGGTGCTTTAGCCCGCGCGACGGTCGACGGAGCAATCTGGATCGGCCATGTACGGCAGCTTGCACCGAAGAGCCTCAAGCGATCTGCGGCAAAGGTGTTCGCCGAGCAAGCCGCGCAACTTCCGCGGCGACCCGGTTGCGGCTATGCTCCCATTCAGTATCGCGAGCGTGGCGAGGTCGGCGAACTGCAGTTCTCTTTCTACAATGGCGCCATGGCGACCGGCGACTGCGAGGCACTGCTGGACGCCTACCGGGCCGCGTTGGCGCGGCCGACAAGAGCCCTCCTTCTGACCGGCGGCTGTGACTATTGGTCGAACGGCATTCATCTGGCCGAGATCGAGGCCGCAGACAGTGCCGCCGATGAATCCTGGCGCAACATCAATGCCATTGACGATCTTGCACGCGCGATCATCGAGACGACGGATCGGCTGGTCATATCGGTCATTCGTGGCAATGCGGGTGCGGGGGGCGTGTTCTTGAGCCTGGCTGCCGACGAGGTCTGGGCCAGTGATCAGGTCGTCCTAAATCCGCACTACAAGGACATGGGCAATCTCTTCGGCTCCGAATACTGGACCTATCTGTTGCCGCGTCGCGCGGGCGCAGAGAATTCGGAGCGAATCACGCAGTGCCGGCTGCCGGTGGGTGTCGCCGAGGCGCAGCGCCTCGGCATCGTCGATCGTGTGCTCGTGAGCGGCGGGTGCGGACGCGAAAGCCTCGAGGAGCTTGCTGCTGCAGCAGCTTCGGATCGAGGCTTTGCGGCGCGTCTGGCCGACAAGAAGCGGCGCCGTGCGGCAGATGAGGCCGAGAAGTCGCTGCAGGCCTATCGTGACGATGAGTTGCGGCGGATGAGGCTGAATTTCTACGGCTTTGATCCGAGCTACCACGTCGCCCGCTACAATTTCATCCACAAGGTGCCGAAGTCGCGCACGCCGCTGACCATCGCCGGTCACCGGTCGCGGCGCGCAGCCGGACGGCCCAGAGGCATGGCTGTGCCCTCATGAGCATTCAGGGAACCATTCTCGTCGTTGACGATGAGGTCCGTTCGCAGGAGGCGCTGCGGCGCGTCCTCCGGGATGATTTCGAGGTGCTTTGCGCCGGCAATGCGGCCGACGCCGAGAAGCTGCTGGAGGGTGAGATCGTCCACGCCATTCTCTGCGACCAGCGCATGCCTCATGAATCGGGCGTGAGCTTCCTGAAGCGCGTGCGTGAGCTCTGGCCCGATCCGGTGCGGATGATCATCTCCGGCTATTCGGACTCCGAGGACATCATTGCGGGCCTCAACGAGGCCGGCATCTATCAATACATTACGAAGCCGTGGCAGCCGGATCGGCTGGTCGACATCGTGAAGGAAGCCGTTCAGCTCTATCGTCTGCAGAAGGAGACGGAAACGGCTGGCGTCGACGTCAAGGCGACACCCGGGCACATCAAGAAGGTTGTCTCGGTCAAACGCGGGGTAGCCAAGCAGCTCTATGATTTCGATCGCATCGTGCATTCGCCCGACAGTCCCATGCACAAGGTCATCGAGCTGGGAAAACGCGCCGCGGACTACGACATATCAGTGCTGATCACGGGCGAGTCCGGCACTGGAAAGGAGCTGCTCGCGCGCGCCATTCACTACGGCTCCGCCCGCGCTGGCAAGGCCTTCGTGGTCGAGAACTGCGGCGCATTGCCTGACGAACTCCTCGAAAGCGAATTGTTCGGCTGCAAGAAGGGCGCCTTCACCGGCGCCTATCAGGACCGGATCGGGCTGTTTGAGGTCGCCGACGGCGGGACCATCTTCCTCGACGAGATCGGCGAAACCTCGCCGGCGTTCCAGGTGAAACTGCTGCGCGTCCTGCAGGAGAGCGAAATCCGCCCGCTCGGCGCACAGCGGGTACGGAAGGTCGACGTCCGCGTGGTGGCGGCGACCAACCGGGATCTCGAGGCCGAGGTGGACGCGGGCCGCTTCCGGCGCGATCTTTATTATCGCCTGGCGGCGTTTCCGGTGCACATGCCGGCCTTGCGCGAGCGACCGATGGATATTCCATTGATCGCGCAGGGGGTGCTGTCGTCGGTGAAGACGTCCTTCAACCGGCCGGGCCTGCGATTTGCGGCCGCGGCGCTCGATGCATTCGCTAGTTACCACTGGCCTGGCAACGTCCGCGAGCTGCAGAACGAGATCCAGCGTATGGCGGTGCTGGCGGATGCGGATGAATTGCAGGCTCCTTCGCTGCTGGGTCGGCGTAACGGCCGGCAGCCGGGCGCCGCAATCCACGGCCGATTGAATGGGTCGGCGACCCTGAAGGACAAGGTGGAGGATCTGGAGAAGTCGGTTATCATCGGCTGCCTGGAACGTTACGAAGGCAATATCAGCCGGGTCGCGAGCGAGCTTGGGCTCTCGCGCGTCGGTCTCAGAAACAAGCTGTCCAGGTACGATTTGAGAAAAAATGGCAAAGGCGACGCATCCTCCTGACGCCGGCGAAACCGAACCACTGCTCAAGCTGATCGCCGGTCGCGGTGCGATCGAGCTCGACCATGAGCGCGAGGGCGCCTGGATCGAGGTCATTCGCAAGATGGACGAGGTCTATTCCGACCTCTTGCGCTATGAAGTCGATCTCGAGCACAAGAATGCGGAACTCGAGGAGGCGCAGGCGTTCGTCACGAACGTCATCGAATCCGTCTCGGACATCCTCATCGTCTGCGATGCAAGAGGGTTGGTGCAGCAGGTCAATTCGGCGTTTCAGCACACGCTCGGCTGCAGCGCCGCGGACATCGTCGGAAAGAACATCGCTGATGTCATCGATGCCCCGGACAAGGCCAAGCTGGTCCCGCTCCTGAAGCCGCGTAGCGCCTCCGACGTCGTCGACGGCGAGCTGCGATTTTCTGGCGCAGGCGGCCGCTCCGATCTGTTTGCGATCAACGGATCACCCCGTCATGATCATCGCGGCCGATTCATCGGCGTGGTGTTGACGGGGCGTCCGATCGGCGAGCTTCGCCGCGCCTATGAGGAGCTGCACAAGGCGCATCATGAACTGCAGCGGGCCCAGCGGCAGCTGGTCGAGCAGGAGAAGATGGCGAGCCTTGGTCGCCTCGTTGCGGGGGTCGCGCACGAGCTGAACAACCCGATCAGCTTCGTCTATGGCAACGTCCATACTTTGATGCGCTACCGCACGGCGATCGTCACCTATCTCGATGCGGTCCACGGCAAATCCGGAGAGGGCGATCTTTCGGCTCAAAGGCGAAGCCTGCGCATTGACGAGATCTTGGAAGATTTCGGCCCGCTGATCGAAGGCACCATGGAAGGGGCGATCCGCATCAGCGAGATCGTCAAGAACCTACGCCGACTCTCCTTCAGCAAGCTTGGCGAAGTCGAGCGCGTCGACATCGAGCGGCTGATCAACACCGCGGTGCTGTGGGCCGTGCGCACCAAGCAGGTGCGCATCGATCTGCAGATCGAGATCGAACCGGGGCTCTGGATTTCCGGCAATGAGGGGCAGCTGCACCAGGTGATCGTCAATCTCGTGGAGAATGCGATCGACGCGATGCGCGGCACCGAGTCGCCGCGGCTGGTCGTCTCGGCGGCGCGCCAGGGCGACGAAATCCTGTTCCGGATATCGGACAACGGTCCGGGAATCGACCAGGATCACATCGGCCACATCTTCGAGCCGTTCTTCACCACCAAGCGGGTGGGCGAGGGGACAGGGCTTGGCCTCTGGATCAGCTATGGCATCGTGCGTGAGCACGGCGGCGAGCTGCTCGCTGGGCATGAGCCGGGGGGCGGCGCAACATTCTCCTTCGCCTTGCCGGCTGCGTAGGCGCGCCGACCGTCACGATTGTTGGGACATGGTCAGGCGGTCGCGTGCAGCATGACGGATCTTGCGTTGGGCTATGGCTGGCACAAGTGCGGGCGACTCCGCCGCGATACGCAGCGCAAAGTAGGCAATGGTCGCTTGAAGGCCGTCCTTCAGAGCCACCCGCGGGCGCCATCCGAGGATCTTCTCTGCGGTATCGATCACGGGCTTGCGGCGCTTGGGATCGTCCTTGGGCAAGGCTTCGAACCGTAGCGGGGAGGTCGATTCGGTGCATTCCAGCACTTTGCGAGCGATCGCCTCGATGGTGACCTCGTGGGGATTTCCGAGATTGCATGGACCCGTAACCGAGGCGGGGCTCTCCATCAGGAGTTGAAGGCCTCGCACGAGATCATCGACGAAGCAGAAGCTGCGGGTCTGCGTACCCTGGCCGTAGATTGTGATCGGCTCTCCGCGCAAGGCCTGCACGATGAAGTTGGAGACGACGCGCCCGTCGTTCTCGAGCATGCGCGGGCCGTAGGTGTTGAAGATGCGCGCGACCTTGATCTCGGTCCCGTGCTGGCGATGATAGTCGAACATCAGCGTCTCGGCTGCGCGCTTGCCCTCATCGTAGCAGGCCCGAGGCCCGATCGGGTTGACGTTGCCGAGGTAGGATTCCGGTTGCGGATGCACTTCGGGGTCGCCGTAGACCTCGCTGGTGGAGGCCTGAAGGATCCTGGCGCCCTTCTGCCGCGCGAGTTCGAGCAGGTTGATCGAGCCGAGCACGCATGTCTTCATCGTCCCGACTGGATCGGTCTGATAGTGCCGGGGTGAGGCCGGGCAGGCCAGGCTGTAGATGCGGTCGATATCGCCCTCGATCTCGATGGGGTCGCGCACATCATGCTCGATGAAGCGGAAGTTCGGGTGATTGAGCAGCGGCCGGATGTTGTCGGTGGTCCCCGTGAACAGGTTGTCGACGCAGATGACCGTGTTGCCGCGTTGCAGAAGTGCATCGCAGAGATGCGATCCGATGAAGCCGGCACCGCCGGCAACCAGCGCCGTCGGCGACCGGCGAGAGGCATGGATGCGGGTCTGGAGCGTCATGATACTGCCTTTCAGAGTTGGGCGACCTGCATGGGGCGAACGACCGGGAGCGGTGCTGCCTTGCGGCGCCGCCGCGCGGATGCCTCGGCGTAATAGGTCTCCAGTTGCCGGGCGCGATGATCGGGAGTGTGGTCGGCGAGGACCCGCCGCCGTGCGTTGCGAGCGATCGTGCGCCGTTGCTCCTCGGGCATGTCGCGCAAGATCTGGACGACGTCGCGAGGGTTGGCTGCCAGCAGGATCTCCTTCGACGGCGCGAATATCGTCTCGATCCCGGCCCATCGATCCGAGATCACGGGCGTGCCGCAGGCGGCGGCTTCGAACAGCCGGACGCTCGGCGAGAAGCCCAGCGCTTTCATGTCCGCGCGGGTGGCGTTCAGCGTGAAGCGTTGCGCGGCGTAGAACGCCGGATGCTGCTTTGGCGAGAGGTGCTCGATCCGGGAGACGTTGGCGGGCCAGGCGATATTCGCGGGATACTGCGCGCCGGCGACGACGAATTGCTCCGAGGCGAGCGTGCGCGCCGGCGCAAGCAGCAATTCGTCGAGAACCGGCTGCCGGTCCTCGCTGTAGGTGCCGAGATAGCCGAGTGCCCATTCCGGCTGCGCCTGCTTCGGCGTGTAGACCTCCGGATCCGCGCTGCAGTAAAGGACACGCGCGAGCGGACTGCCGTAGCTCTGCTCGATCATGCCGGGCACCGGACCACCGGTGAAGGACAGATAAAGATCGAAGCGCGGAATCATCGCGGGGGAGAGATAGTCGAGGCCCTGCTCGAGCCTTGCCAGCGTGACTGGCGTGTCGATATCGTAGAATGCGGTGACGCCCCTCGCGTGTGTCGTCACCCATTCGGCAATCGCGATGCCGTCAGGAACGTAGGAGCCGATGATCACCAGATCGGCATCGCGGATCAGCTTGCCGAACCGGCGCGGGATGTCCTTCAAGGGTTGGTACAGCTCGACCGTCCATGCAGAGGGCTTGGTCAGGTCGCGGTGATCCCTGTACCAAGGCACGTCCCGCTCCAGAAACGTGACGCGGTGACCTCGTCGCGCCAGGGCTTCGATCAGGGCGCGGTAGGTCGTGGCGTGACCATTGCCCCAGGACGAAGTGACCGAAAGTCCGATGACGACGATGGAGAGGTTCATTCTGCTGCCTCGATTCGCGAGCTGCGGGCGACGAAGAGATCGTTGAATTGGTGGGCGCGTTGCCGGTAGGTGTGCTGACTCAGGATGCGCGCGCGGGCGCGGCGGGCGATCGAGCGGGCCCGCTCCGGATCGAGCGCGGCGAGGTGCTCTGCGACCGCGGCTCCGTCAGCGGCAACCAGCACCTCGCGATCGGGTTCAAGGAAGTGATCGATGCCGGCCCATTGATCGGTGATCAGGCAAGCGCCGGCGCCAATCGCTTCGAACACGCGCGTCGGCGGAGAAAAGCCATAGCGCGCCATGCTGTCGCGGTTGACGTTGAGGGTCGCGAGCCCGGAGCCGAAGAACGCGTTGTGATCGGCGGTGCCGACATGACCGACTTTGCGCAGATTGCCGGGCGCGTCCTTGTCGTCCCAGCCGGAACCGCCGAGCACGAAGGACCTCTCGGGCAGGCGGCGCGCAACGTCGAGGAAGAAATGCTCCACGCGCTTCTCGCGATCAGGCAGGCGATTGGCCAGCAGGCTGAGATCGCAGGCGAAGCGCGGATTGGACGGTGCCGGAAAATGCGTGGCTGGATCAAGCGCGTTGTAGATCGGTACGCAATCCCGCGCGCCCATCGATCGGTAGGCGGACACGACCCCATCGCCCCCGCCATAAGTCAGGACCATGTCGTAGGACGGAATTGCGCGACGCAGATGATGCTGCGCATCGATTTCCATCGCTTCGAGCGTGGCAGGAGCATCGACGTCCCAGTAGATCCGCGTCAGCCGCGTCGGCAGCTCCGCGACGGCGTTCTCCAGCTCCAGATCGAAGACGCCGACGCCGCTCGCCTTGACCAGCATGTCCGCCGATTTCGCCGCTGCATCGAGCGAGTGGCGCCAGCCGTCCGGGGTCGCGGGATAGACGACGACCCTGGCCCATTCCGGGTCACCGATATCCCGATGCGCCTGGCGCTCGAAGGCGTCGGGTTCGTAGAAGGTGACGTCGTGGCCGAGCGCCGCGATCTCCTTCAGCATACCGCGGTAATAGGTGGCGGCGCCGTTCCAGTAGGATGAGACGAGGCTGGATCCAAAGAAGCAGATATTCACGCGACGGCTCCGATATCATGCTGGGACTGTGACTGGAGGCCCGAGCCCCGGATGTCGGCCACGATGCCGACAAGCTGCTCCGCCCGGTGACGGCAGGTGTGACGCTCCCTGATCGTCTCAAGTCCCGTATTCACCATCGCGGCGGACATCTCCCGATCCCCGCGCAGGGAACGAAGCGCACGCGTCATCTGCGCGCCATCGGCAACACTGAGATAGGCGCCATCGGGGAAGAGACCCTCTGCGTCCGACCAGGGTGCCGAAACCAGGGGAATGCCGCAGGCCAGCGCTTCGAACACGCGAATGGTCGGAATGCCCGGAAGCAGGCGCACGTAAGGCCCGCGCGGCACATGGATCGTGGTGTGTGCGCCGGCGAAGGCGAGCGGGACCCAGTGTGCTGGCAGCCAGCCGCCATAACGGATACCCGCGCTCCTGATGGTGAGGAGTGCGTCATCTGAATAGCGCACGCCATGGAGGCTTGCGCGGAGCTTCAGTTCCGCCACGGGCCCCACCAGGAATTCGTTGAGTTCGGCGCTGCGCTCCCCATCGCCCCAATTGCCGATCCAGACCAGATCGTCGGCGCGCTCGACTTGCGGCAGCGGATGATACAGCGCGACATCGGCTGCCTCGTGCCAGGTGAAGGCCCGGTCGGCCCAGCCAAGCTTCAGATAGATCTGCCGAAGCACCTCGCCGAAGGCGAGCACGCCGTCGAATCCGTCGAGATCGAACTGCGCAAGCTCCTCGGGCGCACTGACGGCGCGATGATGGGTGTCGTGGAACAGCAACGTGAAGGGAGCGCCTTGCGCGCGTCGGCGTCCGATCTGCGCGATGAGATCGGGCGGATTCCATTCATGCACGATGACGAGATCGGCCCCGTCCAGCGCCCGCTCGAGATCCAGGCTGGCGTCGTAGCGGCGGATGTCTATTCCGGCAAAGAGGGTGGGAATCTCCTCCATCGCATGACTGCCGCCTTCGCGCATGGCGTTCAGCCGGCTCCAGCCGTCAATGGGCTCGAACACGACGACCTCGTGCCCGAGCGCGTGCAGCTCCCTCGCGTAGCCACGCAGGAAATGCGCATTGCCGTTGTTCCAGCACGAGGTGAACGCATGATAGAACAGGACGCATTTCATGCGCGCACCTCGATCTGGCTCGGCGCGGTCTTCCCGCTGGATGCGATCAGGTCCTGGTAGAGACCAAGATAAGCGCTGGTCATGCGCATCAGCGAATAGGTCAGGGATTGTTCATAGGCGGCGCGCTGCAGCCGTGCCCGAGCCGCATCGTCAGCGCAAAGGTCTGCGAGGGTTTGATGCAACGCATCGCGGTCGGTCGGATCGAAGAACAGGGCGGCTTCGCGCCACAATTCGCGGAACGTCGGGATGTCGGAGAGGACCAGCGCGCAACCCGCGGCCGCCGCTTCCAGCACGGCGAGGCCAAACGGCTCATACAAGGCGGGACTGACGAAGATGGCAGCGTGCTGCAAGCGCGCAGCCATGGCTTCGTGCGGCAGCTCGCCGAGCCGGGTGACAGCCGTCGACAGCCGTGCGTCAACGGGGCCGGCGATCTCGACCGGCCAGTCCAGCCCGGGCGCAGCGGCGGCGAGAGCTTCAACATTCTTGGCGCGGTCCCACAACCGGCCGGCCGAGAAGATCAAATCCTGCTTACGCCCGGTGGGATCACGAGGCGTAATTCCATTCCAGATCACCGCGCCGCGTGATCGGGGGCTATAGATCGCCGTCATGTCCTCGTGGAAGGCCTGGCTTGGACACACCCAGGCCTGCGCCGCGTCGAGCGCTGCAGCGACGCGTTCGCTGTAGCGGCGCCATCTCGGCTCGCCGAGCCAGGACGTATCGTGGCAGGCGAGCGCCCAGGAATTTACGCAGGAATGCGCCACCAGCACGGTCGGAGCATGCCAGGCGAAGGTCGCTTCGCGAAAGCTGTTCAGATGCACGATGCCAGGCTTCAGCCTGGCTTCGAGTTTAGTGAGAACCCGTCGTGCTTCGGAAACGTTTTGCCCCTCCGGGTCTTGCCATTCGAGCGCGAGGTCCGTCTCGACCAGGTTTACTCGCGTGCCACGCAGCATCTGGCGTTGATCGATTCGAGCGCGCGGGCCTAGCGTGACGAGCGTGACGTCGGCGCCGGCCGCGGCGAGGCTGCCGGCGAGGGCGCAGGAATAAGTCCATACGCCACCAACCGTGTCGGTCGTCATCATGATCCTGATGTCCGCGCCCGGGCTCATGAGGCCACCTGGAGTTCGAGGCTGTCGAGCGGGGCGGGGCGATCGTTCTGCACGTCGCTGAACTGATCGAACATCGCGAGATAGTGCCGGTGAGCGCGCTCCCACGCGAAATCGTCGGGCTCGCCCCAGAGCTTGCGGTAGTCAGGCGAGCCGGGATAGGGATAGAGCGGCACCGGATCGTTGGCCCAGACGCCGGCATCCTGCATCGTGCGCCGCCAGCGCTGCACGATGGGATCGTCATCCTCCGGAACCTCGATCAGATTGGCCTGCACGAAGGGCACGTGGCGGCGGGCCTCGACCAGCCGATCGGCGAGCTGATCCGTGGTCATCTTGCAGTTCTTGGCGAGTGCTGCGCGCCCTTCCACGGTCAGGCTCTCGATGCCGGCTTCGATCGAGACGCAGCCGGCGCGGCCGAGCAGCGCGAGCATGTCGGGCTTCCACAGGTCGATGCGCGTCTGCACGCCGAACTTCAGGCCCCGGGCTGTCAACCCTTCCAGCAGCTCCCGGTTGGGAAGAAAGATCTCGTCGATGAAGTAGACGTACTCGATTCCGTGGGTGCGCAGACGATCGATCTCGTCGAGAACGACGGCTGGCGGCCGCTTGCGGTAGGCGTTGCGGAAATTTTCCTTGGCGCAGAACGTGCAATTGTAAGGGCAGCCGCGCGAGGCCTCCACCTCAGCGCCCGGCGCAATCGGCTCGGCCTCGAAGCGGTGGTGGTGATGATGGTGCCGCCGGATCATCTCGTCCGGCCAATGGAGTGCGGGCTGATCGCTGAAGGCCACCGCCTGTGGGCCGCCGTTGACCCGGAGCGAGCGACCGTCCAGGAAGCAGAGGCCCGGAAAGTCCCGCTCGCCGTTGGCGAGACGCAGCAGCGATCCCTCGCACTCGCCCATCACGACGATGTCGACGCCGAGTTTCTTGAAGGCCGCCTTCGGCGTC
This sequence comes from Bradyrhizobium sp. Leaf396, assembly GCF_001424605.1. NCBI lineage: Bacteria > Pseudomonadati > Pseudomonadota > Alphaproteobacteria > Hyphomicrobiales > Nitrobacteraceae > Bradyrhizobium > Bradyrhizobium sp. Leaf396. The sequence goes on along the minus strand of NZ_LMQJ01000016.1, from coordinate 75,779 downwards.
GTGGAGCCATGCGGGCCCACCGCGATCAGCGTCGGCGCAAGGTCCCGCACAGCCAATGCGAGCTGCTGCGGCACTCGGAGCTCCGGCGGCGCGCAGCGCCAGAACAGATATGTCGGCGCGGTGGTGATGACGATCTGGTCGGGGCGGAAGGCGCGCAGCTCGGCCTCGATCTCGTGGAGCGAGAGATCGAACATATGCGCATCGAGCAGCAGCGTCTTGTGCCCGGCCGCCTTCAGGTGACGCTCGGAGATGCCGAGTTCGAGCGGCAGGTGAGGGGACCGGCAGCCAAAGTAGATGCTTCCGGTAAAATCCCAGTTCGGATTGATGAGGGCCACCCGCGTCATGCCAGGGCCTCGCTTCTATCCTGTGATCCGAAGCGGCTGTCGAGCCAGGTGTGGAGCGAGCGCAGGCCTTCGGCGAGCGACACTTGCGGCGTCCAGCCGAGCGCGGCGGTCAGCGCCTGCGTATCGGTCACGTACCAGGGCTGATCGCCCGGTCGCCAGTCGGCGAAGCGATATGTGACGGTGCGACCCGTCAGTTCGGTGATGCGATCGATCAGCTCGAGCAGGCTGACCGCATTCGCCGGACCGCCACCGAGATTGAAGACCCTCCCGCGGGCCAGCGCGATGTGGTCGAGCGCCGCGAGCCAGGCGTTCACCGCGTCCGAGACGTGCAGCGCGTCGCGAACCTGCTTGCCGTCGCCGTAGATCGTCAGCGGGTTGCCGCGGATAGCGCTGAGCAGGAAATGCGCGATCCAGCCCTGGTCCTCGGTGCCGAACTGCCGCGGTCCGTAGATGCAGCTCATGCGCATTACCGCGGTCTGGAGCCCGAACACTCTTGAATAGTCGTGGACGTATTGATCGGCCGTGCCCTTGGAGCATCCGTAAGGACTGTAGAAATCCAGCGGTGCGCTCTCGGAGATGCCGCCGCTGAGCAAATCGCTGACCGGCGTGTAGCGGCGGCCCCGGAGCGCAATCTCGCTGTCTTCGATCAACCTCCCATAGACCTTGTTGGTCGAGGCGAAGATCACCGGCGCCGCGCTGTTATGCAGGCGAACGGCTTCAAGCACGTTCAGCGTGCCGCGCGCGTTGATCTCGAAATCGGCGGCGGGATCGCTGACGCTGTCGGTGACGGCGACCTGAGCCGCCAGGTGCAGCACGGCGCGCGCCTCGCGCACGGCGTCGATGACCGGGATCGGGTCGCGGATGTCGGCAACGGCGATTGTGATACGGTCGCCATGACGGGATTTCAGCCATTGCGCGTTCTCGCGCACACCGGCACGGGCAAGATTATCCAGCACCAGCACGCGATCACCGCGATCGGCGAGGCGGTCAGCGAGATTGCAGCCGATGAAGCCGCAGCCGCCCGTGACCAGCACGTGTCTGTTGTCTCGTTCACTCATCACGCGACCAGCCCTCGTTGCACCAGCTCACGGGTCGCCCGCTCGGCCTGATCGTCCGCGATCTGGTCGGCGAGGTACTCGGCGAGCTCTTCAAGGCCGTCCTTGAACGCGACATGCGGCTCGAAGCCGAGCAGGTCGCGTGCCTTGCCGATGTCGGCGAAGCAGTGCCGGATGTCGCCGGCGCGATATTTCCGCGTGATCTCGGGCGCGATATCACGCCGTCCCATCACCTGGGCCAGATCCTCGGCGACCGAGAGAATGGTGCGGCTCTGCCCCGAGCCGACGTTGAAGACGTCCTGGCTGTGGTCGGCTTCGAGCGCCATTCGGCAGGCGCGGGCGACGTCGTGGACGTGGACGAAGTCGCGCCGTTGCATGCCGTCCTCGAAGACCAGCGGCGGCCGGCCGTTCAGCAGCCGAGCGGCGAAGATCGCCAGCACGCCGGTATAGGGATTGGACAGGGCTTGCCGCGGACCGAATACGTTGAAGAAGCGCAAGCCCACGGTCGGAAACCCGTAGGCCTTGCCGGTGATCAGGCACATGCGCTCCTGCGCATACTTGTTCAGCGCGTAGATCGAGCTCAGGGACGGCTGCTTCGTTTCCGGCGTGGGTATGGGATCGAGCGGATCGCCTGCGGAATCCCGTAGTTCCCACTCTCCTTGGCGCAGCTGCTCGATCGGCCGTTCGTCGCAGGCGACGACTGTCCCGCTGCCGTCACGATAGAGGCCCTCGCCGTAGATGCTCATCGAGGATGCCACCACCAGCCGTGCGGCCGGACGCTTGGCAAGCGCCTGCAGCAACACGGCGGTGCCAAGCTCGTTGGTCCTGACATAGGGCTCGATGTCGTACATGCTCTGGCCGACACCGACGGCAGAAGCGAGATGCAGCACCATGTCAGCGCCGCGCAATGCCTGTTCGACGGCGAGAGCATCGGTGACGTCGCCGACGACGAGCTCAGCGTCATCGGCGAGATAGGCGGGTCGCTGACGGTTGCCGCCGTGAACCTGTGGGGAGAGATTGTCGAGAAGGCGCACGTCATAGCCGGCTGCGAGCAGCACGTCGGCCGTGTGCGAGCCGATGAATCCCGCGCCTCCCGTAATCAATACTCGCGTCATTCATCGCTCCGCGCCGTATGGGTCCGATCCTTTCGGGATCGGCCGAGGATGAGAGTTGAAGCGCGCCTTGGCTTGGTCGGGCGACCCGCGCGCCAGTCACGTCTGGGAGGTAGAAGCGGTGCAAGGAATGTTCGTTCCTGCGAAACCTACAAACGATAATTTCTCTAACCTGGATCAATAACCCAGGTGAATCCGCTCGCGACGGAATCTAGAAGTGTGCTCCGTGAGCGGGCGCCGGCAGATCGAGGTGTCTCGCAACGCTCGCGCCAATGTCGGCGAAGCCAGCTCGCTGGCCGATCGGTGCGATGGATTGCGCCGTCCACGCCAGGATCGGGACCTGCTCGCGCGTGTGATCGGTTCCGCTCCAGGTCGGATCGCAGCCGTGATCAGCGGTGATGATCAGAAGATCGTCGTCTCGCAGTCGGCCGAGCAACTCGGGAAGGCGGGCGTCGAAGGCTTCGAGCGCCGCTGCATAGCCGGCAACGTCGCGACGGTGGCCGTAGAGCGTGTCGAAGTCGACGAAGTTTGCGAACAGCAGCCCGCCCTCTGCAAGGCTTGCCAGCCCGTCGAGCATGGCATCGAACAGTTCGGCATTGCCGTCCCCGCGCAGGTTCCGTCCTGTGCCGCGATGGGCGAAGATGTCGTCGATCTTGCCGATCGTCACGATGTCGCGGCCGCAGCTTTCGGCAAGATCGAGGATGGTTCGTTCGGGCGGCGGGACGGCGAAATCTCGCCGGTGCGAGGTGCGCTTGAAGTTGTGTGCGTTGGATCCGATGAACGGACGCGCGATGACGCGGCCGATGTTCAGGGGATCGACCAGTCGCCTCGCAACCGTGCAGAGCTCGTAAAGCCGATCGAGCCCAAAGGTCTCCTCGTGCGCCGCGATCTGGAACACGCTGTCGGCCGAAGTGTAGCAGATCGGCTCACCGCTTCGCATGTGACGCTCGCCGAATTCGGCGATGATGTCGGTGCCGGAGGCGTGGCAATCGCCGAGGATGCCGGGCAATCCGGCCCGCTCGCAAAGGTTCTCGACGAGATCGCGAGGGAAGCAGGGTCGAACTTTTGGAAAATAGCCCCACTCGAACGTGACAGGCACGCCGGCGATCTCCCAATGCCCGGAGGGCGTGTCCTTGCCTCTGGATATTTCGCTCGCGCATCCATAGCGCGCATGTTCGAGCCGACCGTCGAGCCCAGGCGGGACGCGCCCGGTGGCAAGGCGGCAGGCCTGACCGAGGCCGAGCGCGACCAGATTGGGCAGGCGAAGCGGCCCCTCCCGTTGCGTGCTGTCGCCATCGCCGGCCATGCACGCATCCGCAATGTGACCCACGGTATCGGCGCCTTCATCGCCGTAATTGTCGGCATCGGGCGCCGCACCGATGCCGACGGAATCCATCACCAGGATCAGGGCACGCATGTGGGCTCCCGGAGCAGCGAAGCAGCCAGCGATGAGGAGAGACCGGTTTTCGCACAATAGCGGTCGACCATCTGCGCGCAGAACTCGGCGAATTCGTTCACGTCGTGCGGCGGGCTGGTGTGATGAGGCTCGAGGCCGCGGTGCTCCGGCGTGAAGCAGAAGGTCACGGTGACCTCGAACTCGGCGAGCGCGTCCATCTGGCGGTCGAACCAGTCGAGCGCATTGGGACGGAAGCTGTCGGCCCATGACAGACCAGTCCGCAAGTGCCTCACGCCGAGGCGGCGCATCCAGCGGACGGCGTCCTCAAGTCGATGGTCCTCGTAGTGAAACCACTGGCACAGGCCCATATCGGCAGCGTATTGGCCGAACAGCTCCGCTGCGGCTTTCGGTGTTCCATCCTCGCGCAGCAGCCCCATGTGGAAATGCCGGTAGTAGGACGATCCTTCCGCCTCCTTGTGCCGGGTGGTCGCCTCCCAGGCTGACGGGAGATCGTACAGGCTGTACCAGTGAATGCGCGGCGCCCGGCCGATCAAGAGCTCGGCGGTGCGCGACAATCCCCAGGCCTGCACCTCCTCGGCACCGAAGGAGGAGACGCCGACCTCGGTCACCCAGACCGGCAGCGAGGTAACGGCCTTGATCTCGTCGATCTTGGCCGGCCATTCCCCGATCTGCCACAGATTCCAGTCGAGCGGAAAGCCGTGCACGGCGACGGCGTCGACGTGATCCAGCACGCCGCGCGCCTGCATGTTGCGCATGAAGGAGGGATCGATCGGCGAAATGCCGCCGAGCACGCGCGGCAAGGTCGGATGCGCGCTGCGGATGGCCTTTCCGGCCGCGAGCGCGAGATCTGCGAACATCGCCCAGTCCGGATCGATCAGGATGTCCCAATGCGACTTGTTGTTGGGCTCGTTCCAGATCTTGGCGGCCTCGATCATCGGTTCGCCTCCCGCGACGGATAGACCGGACCATCGGCCTGCGGCCGCGCCGTCCGCTTGCAAAGATAGACCTCCTCTTCCGGATGCGCCGCGATGGCAAAGCCCGCGCTGCGCAACATGGCCTCGACACAGGCGCGATTGGGCACCCACCAATTGGTGGGGTCGTCGGCATATTTGTGCTCGATGAAGTGCAGCTTGGGGTAGCCGGAGGAGTCGAACTGGTCGGTGGTCCAGAAGTCGTAGTTCTCCTTGATGGTATCGATGCGGCCATCACCGCGCTGCATCGACTGGAACAGCAGGAGATCGCCGGCGACGTGCTCGTGGATCAGGTCCAGTGCGAGCAGCGGGTGCCGCAGATGGTAGAGCACGCCCATGAAGATCACGAGATCGAACTTCTCGCGGAGCTGCCCGACATCATAGGCCGACATCCGGCGAAACTCGATCCTGAGCCCGTTCACCTCGGCGGCGAAACGAGCCTGGGCCAGATATTCTTCGTCGGTATCGAGGCCAAGCACGCGTTCGGCGCCGCGCCGCTTCATCTCCATGGCATAGAAGCCGGCATTGCAGCCGATGTCGAGCACGGTCTTGCCTTCGAGTCGATCGGGAATGATGCCGGAGAAGCGCTGCCATTTCACGTTGGGATAGTCGCCGAGGAAGTGCGAGGGCGCGGTGGGCACGCCCTTCAGGTCGAGGTTGTGAAACCACGGCCCCAGCGCATCGACGCGCTGGCGGATTTCCTCGCGGGAGAGGGCGCCTCGGGTCATGCAATCGCTCCGTTGTTCGCTGGGACCGGGCGGACGCCTTCGGACGACGCGCGGGCCCGCAACTTCGAACGGCCCTCGGCGGTCTCGGCGAGCAGGGCCATGGCCGTGCGATAGCCGTCGATGGTGCCGACATCGACATAGGATTCGCCGGCTTTGACGCCGATGCCGCGGCCACCGGCCGAAAGATAAGCGTTGACCAGCGTCCCGAAATATTCGTCGCGACGTTCGCGCGCGTTCCACAGCGCCTGCAGCTCGCGGAAGCCGCGTGCCGACATTCTGAATGCGCCCCAGATCCAGCGGGACGTTGCATTGGGCTGCTTGACCTGGATCTCCGACACGCGGTCGCCATCCAGCACCACCGCGTCGAAGAATTCGGGGTGTTCGACCGGGAACAGCAGGAACGAGAGGTCGGCCTCGGGGAGGGATTGCAGGGCCGCCTTGGGAAACCACACGGTGTCAGGCAGGCCGACCATGACATCCTCGTGTTGCCCGACGACCGTGCGTGCCCTGAAGACGGCGTCGCACAGGCCCGATGCGTCGGGCTGCACGACGTAGGCGAGCTCAGCGGTGCCGTAATGGTCGCCGAAGTACTCGAGAATGTCGGACTTGCCCGGCGAGATCACGAAGCAGATCTTGTCGGCGCCGCCGAGGATGAGGCGCTCCAGCAGATATTCCGAGACGGCACAGGGGCGGTCCGTCCCGTCGTCACGGCGGCTGCCGACCGGTAGCAATTCCTTCGAGAACGCGAGAGGCTGGATACGGCTGCCGCGGCCCGCGGCCGGAACGATGCCCCACATGATCAGGCCTCCTCGGGTTGTTGCCGGCACACGCGCTTCGATGCCATCTGCTCCAGCAGCACGATCAGTTCGCGCGCGCGCTTGTCGGACGTATGCTGGTCCATGGTGCGCTCGTAGGCGCGCAGAGACATCCGCCGGAGCTCGGCATCCGTCATCGCGAGCGCGGCGAGCACGTCCTGTTCGTCGCTTGCGATCAGGATATCCTCTCCGGGCGCGAAGAAATCCGCAATTCCTGGCCAGTCGTCGCTCACCAGCGGCGCGCCGCAGGCCGCAGCCTCGAACAGCCGGCCGGAAGGACACCAGCCCATCTCGGCCATGGCGCGGCGCGTGACATTGAGCGTCAGCCGCGATGAGGCAAAGAACGGCGCGTGCTCCGACGGCGGCAGGTGCCGCACGAAATAGATGTTGGGCGACCAGGGAAAATCGTTTGGATACTGCGCCCCGCCGATCAGGAAGCGGAGATCTCGTCGCGCCCGCGCAGGCGCGACGAAAAGCGTCTCGAGCGTTCGCTGGCGGTCTTCAGAATAGGTGCCGAGATAGGACAAATCGGCGCGATAGTGCGGCTGGGGTGCGACCGGCCGGTGGACGTCGGTGTCGACGTGCCCGTAAAGCGGCCGGGTGTCGCGCGCGCCGAGCCGGTCACGGAATTCCTCCGTGATCCTAGGTCCGCCCGTGAAACTGAGCACCAGGTTGAAATCCGAAAGGCCGCGCGGTCCGATATAGGGAACGGCTTCGCCGGCCCTGAGCTTTGCGAGCGTAACCGGAGTATCGAGATCGTAGAAGACGGGAACGGCGCGACCTTCGGTGAGGATCAGATCGGTTGCCGCAATCGCATCGGGGCAATAGGAGGTCACAATCGCGACGTCGGCCTCACGGATATCGGCGCTGGCGTTCTGCCACGCATCGTCCCAACTGGAGTATAGGCGGAGCTCGCCCCCGGGCAGCTCGTAGAGATCTCGGGCACCGGCATAGTAGGGAACGTCACGCTCGAAGAAGACGACGCTGTGTCCGGACCGCGCGAGATGCTTGCAGAGGCCGCGCCACAAAGTGGCGTGCCCATTGCCCCAGGACGAGGAGATTGTCAGGCCGAAGATGACGATCCTCACGCCGGCACCCGCTGGTTGATCCCGATGATCTTCATGCCGCCGCCGTCGGCGCGGAGCGTGCTGATGCTGGCAGAATCGATTTCGATCGAGAGAAAATCGTCTAGTGGCATCCGCGAATAGTATAACAGCGCGGCGCGGATCGGCTCGGCGTGACTGACGGCGACGACAATGTCGGGACTGCCATCGCTACGTAGTTGCTCGAGGTGAGCGACCGTGCGATTCTGAAGCGAGCGCATGCTCTCGCCGCCGGGTGGTCGGCTCGTGCTGCGTCGCCGGTTCCAGCGCGACCATCGTGGATCCGGCGCCAGATCGTCGAATGATCGTCCGGTCCATTCCCCATAGTCGAGCTCGTCGAGAGCGGGGACGATCTCGACCGGCAGCCCAAAGTGCGCAGCCAGGATGCAGGCGGACTGCATGCAGCGCCGCTGCGGGCTGGATTGAATGAGCGTCGGCCGGGGTGCAACAGCTTCGGCACAGCGCGCCATTTCGCCACAGCCGATATCATCGAGCTCGATGCCCTTCATCCGGCCGCACAGAAATCGGCCGAGCAGGGCATGATGACCGTGCCGGACCAGGTGAATGAGTCTGGCCATCACGCATACGCCTTGTCATCGATGAAGGCGCGCGTCCGCCGTCCGGCCTCCTCGTCGGTAAATTGCTGCGGCGGCGACTTCATGAAATAGCTCGAAGGGCCGGTCAGCGCTCCGGCCTGGCCGCGGTCCATCGCGAGCTTGGCGCAGCGCACCGCGTCGATCACGACGCCTGCCGAATTCGGAGAGTCCCAGACCTCGAGCTTCACTTCGGCGCTCAGGGGAACGCCGCCGAACGTCGTGCCTTCCAGGCGGATGAAGGCGAGCTTGCGGTCGGTGAGCCAGGGCACGTGGTCGCTCGGTCCCACATGGATGTTGTCGGGCTCCATGGGAACGTCGAACTGGCTGGTCACGGCCTGGGTCTTGGAGATCTTCTTCGAGGCCAATCGCTCCCGTTCCAGCATGTTCTTGAAGTCGGTATTGCCGCCGACATTAAGCTGGTAGGTACGGTCGAGCCGCACGCCGCGCTCGCGGAAGAGATTGGCGAGCACGCGATGCAGGATGGTGGCGCCGACCTGGCTTTTGATGTCGTCGCCCACGATGGGCAGGCCGGCCTCCTCGAACCGCCGCCGCCACTCCGGATTTGAGGCGATGAAGACGGGAATGCAATTGACATAGCCGCAGCCGGCTTCGATGGCGCGCGCCGCATACCATTCGCTGGCGCGTTGCGAGCCCACCGGAAGATAGGATACCAGAACGTCGGTGCGGGACATCGCCAGCACTTCGGATACGTCGGCCTCCGGCACATCCGCAATCGGGATGTCGTCCGCGAGATAATGTCCGATGCCGTCCAGGACCGGGCCGCGCTGCACGATTACGCCGGTTGGCGCGACGTCGGAGAAGCGGTGCGTATTGTTGGGGGGTGCAAAGATCGCGTCGGCGACATCGCGGCCGACCTTGCTGGCGTTGACGTCGAAAGCGGACGCGATCTGGATGTCGCTGATGTGGTAGCCGCCGAGATCCGCGTTCATCAGTCCCGGGACGGGCTCGTTCGATTTGGCGTTCCGGTAGTAGGTGAGGCCCTGGACGAAGGAACTCGCGCAATTGCCGACGCCGACGAGTCCGACGCGCACGCGGCGCCTGTCTTGAAGACGAGAATGCATGGAATTGAGCCCTCCGGGAAAGCACGAGGCGTCGGTGTAAGTACGTCGGCGAACGTGTGGAAGGTATGTTCGTTCCCGGCAGGGAGATGTGAGCGCCGCGTTGCCCGCGATTCAGGCCGACAAAATGCACGGGACTTAACATGGGATAAATTCTCCAGCCGTCTGCAGGGAACGAAGAGCTTTCACGATGAAGATGAAGAAGATGATGATGCCGGCGTCACCGGGCTGCTCCGCATCCGACCGAAGAACAAATCGCTCCGACCGGCGTTTGTCGGCCAATGGTTCGATGCGGTGCCGGGCTCATCGGCCCGGCCGGTTAAGCGAGGTGTGAAATGACTAAGGCGGAAAATAGCGAAGCTCACCAGACCACCGATCATGGTGTAATTCGTAAATGGGCCGAAGAGCGCGGCGGGAAACCCGCAACCGTGAAGGCGACCGAGGAGGATGGCCACGCCGGAATCCTGCGCATCGATTTCGATCCGCCGGACGAAGGGCTGGATCGCATCAGCTGGGACGAGTTCTTCGACAAGTTCGACGAAGCCGGAATTGCGTTCCTGCACCAGGACAAGACCAAGGACGGTAAGCTCAGCCGATTCCATAAATTCGTGCGACACTAGCGACGCGCTTGATGGCCAGCGACTGGGTTCAGGCGATCAGGGCGGGCGACTTCGCGCGTGCCTGGGCGATCAACGATCGTGATTTGCTGGAAGTTACGCCCCCGCCCAAGCATACCGGCCCGCGTCATCTCCAGCGGATTTGGCGCGGCGAAGACCTGAAGAACAAGCACGTACTGGTGCGTTGCTATCACGGCCTCGGCGACACGATCCAGTTTCTGCGATTCATCAGGCCGCTCCGCCAGATTGCTCGCAGCGTCACGCTGTGGTGTCAGCCCGAACTTCTTCCGCTGGTCGAGAGTGCGCCGGGCATCGACCGCGCGTTTCCCCTCCATGATGGGGTGCCTGAAGTCGATTTCGAGGTCGACATCGAGATCATGGAGGTGCCGCATGCCATCAGAGCGCGACGGGATCAGGTCGAGGTGGGCGCTTCCTATTTGGCGCTGCCTCCAACTGTCGTTCCACCTCTCCGGGAAGAGCAGAATCTTGCCGTTGGTCTCGTCTGGAAAGTCGGAGAGTGGGACAAGCGGCGTGAAGTCCCGGCCGCACTGTTGAGTGGTCTCGCCGTACCCGGGGTGACGCTGTATTCCGTCCAGCGTGGCGCGAGCCCCGAAGAGCTCGCCGCGATCGGAGCGCTCGAGATCAGAACGCCGGACATCGCGACCCTCGGCCATCGCTTGCGGCAGCTCGACCTTCTTGTTTGTGTCGACACCATGGTTGCCCATCTAGCCGGCGCACTCGGCTGCGAGACCTGGGTCTTGCTGCACGCCGAATGCGACTGGCGCTGGCCTCAATCCGGCGCGCACTCGTTCTGGTACCCGAGCCTGCGGTTGTTTCATCAGAAGAAGCCGGGCGATTGGGGCACTGTCACTTCCGAAGTGCGTTGCGCGTTGCGCTCGCGGCTTGAAGTGGGTCAAGCGCGTGTAGCGAGGTGAAGTTGAGGATGTTGGTGAGGGAACGAGCGTTGCGCCCGCGGTTTGAGCAAGGTCCTCGCAATGGAAGACGCTCATGCAAGATTCCGATACCACCTCGTCGATGCCCAGCCTGTCGCGGGTGACAGACGATATCTGGATCGTCGACGACAAGCCGATCAGCGCCGCCGGTCTGCAACTGCCCGTGCGCATGACCGTCATCCGTCTGTCGAACGGCGATCTCGTGCTGCATTCGCCCGTGAGGCATTCGCCAGCTCTGCGCCAGGAGCTGGAGCGGCTGGGCACGATCAAGTACCTGCTGGCGCCGAACATCGCGCACTGGATGTTTGTCCCCGGATGGCAAAGGGAGCTGCCGCAGGCCGCGACTTTCGCAGCGCGCGGCCTTGGGGCGCGCAAGCAGGTTCGGGCTGCCGGCCTCCGCATCGATCGGGAGCTGGGAGACACGACGCCGGAGGAATGGACCGCCGAGCTCGAAACCGTGTCGGTGAATGCCCCGATGTTTTCGGAGGTCGAGCTGTTCGACCGACGAAGCCGGACGCTGGTCCTGACGGATCTCGTGCAGAACCTCGATGCCCATCGGCTCAGCGCGTCAAATGAAGCCGCGGCGAACCTGCTCGGCATTGCCAAGCCGGACGGCAGGGCCCCGGTCTATCTGCGGCTTCTGCTGCGCCTTGGTGGTGGCGCGGCGCGGGCTGCAGCCGAGCGGCTCGTGAGGCTGGCTCCGGAACGGGTGATTTTTGCACATGGCGACTGGTTCGAGACACAAGGAACGGCGCGCCTGCGACGATCCTTGCGCTGGTTGCTTCCCGAGGGCGTCTTGGGATCCGAGCAGGGGCAGATGATTGGCACACGCGTCGTCATCACCGGCGCCTCCAGCGGAATCGGCCGTGCCGCTGCGCTGGCGTTTGCCCGCAACGGTGCAAGCGTGGTGCTCGCGGCTCGGCGCGGCGAAGTCCTGATGCGCCTTGCCGGCGAATGTGAAGCGCTCGGAGCCCGGGCATTGGCCGTGCCGACCGACGTTACCGATGCGCAGGCGGTGGAGCGTCTGGCCAGAACGGCCCAAGACGCGTTCGGCGGCATCGACGTCTGGATCAACAATGCCGGAACGGGCGTGTTCGGCGCCTATCAGGATGCGGATATTGCGCTTCATCGCCGCACGATCGAGGTCAATCTGCTCGGCACCATGCATGGCGCCTACGCGGTGCTTCCCATCTTCCTCCGCCAGAATCGCGGCGTGCTGATCAACAACATCTCGCTGGGCGGCTGGGCGCCGACGCCCTTTGCGGCAGCCTATACCGCCAGCAAGTTCGGCTTGCGCGGCTTCACCGCGAGCTTGCGTCAGGAACTCCGCACCCATCCCGATATTCATGTCTGCGGCGTCTTCCCAGCCATCGTCGATACGCCAGGCTTTGTGCACGGCGCCAATACGTCCGGACGAAGGCTCGATCCCGGTCCGTTGCTCTATCAATCCGAGGACGTGGCCGAGACCTTCGTGCGCCTTGTCCGCGCGCCTCGTGACGAGGTGGCGGTGGGGTGGCCGGCGCGCGCCGGCCAGCTGGCCTATGCGGTCGCACCCGGGATCACCGAGAACGTCCTGGGGGCTGTCTTCCGCTGGCTGCTGTCGCGTGCGCGTCCCGCGCCGGTGAGCGAGGGCACCTTGATCGAAGCCGGCCCGCAGGGCACGTCGCTGGACGGCGGTTGGCTGGCGGGAAAGAAAATGCTGCCCGCCGGCGTGGTCAGCGCGGGGCTCGTCGTGCTCGGCGTCGCGGCTTGTCTGGCCCTCGCGGCATCGACGGCCGGGCGCGCGTCCGCATCTCGCGCGAGGCTGCGGCGCCGCCGCGCGTGAGGCGACCAGTTCGGCTACTTCAGTCGATTGGCAATGCGTGTCCCGGACGCAATCGCCCAGCATTCCTCCGAGTCAGGGGCCGCCGTCGACCGCCACGTCTTGGGGACCTGAAGGACAAGATCGCCGACGGCGCTCGCCCCGGAACGAAGCTTCGCGACCGCGCGTTCCCTGCGGAAGCCCGAGGACCGGACGTGCCGCGCTATCATTTTGATCTGGTGGATTCAAAAACCGTTGTAGACGAAGGAGGTGCCGAGTTGCCGGATGACATCGACGCCCTGGATGTCGCCGAGGAGATTGCAAAGCGCCTGCTCGGGGAGAGGCCCGAGCTCAAGGGGCGTCACTTCTATATCCTCGTCACGAACGAGGATGGTGAGGAAATCGGTCGGATGCCATTGGACGTCTTGCATTGAAGTGTGATCTGACATGACGCTCAGGATCGGCGTGATTGCCGACACGCATGGACTGCTGAGGCCGGAGGCGGTGCACTGCCTCGCCGGTGTCTCGCACATCATTCATGCAGGCGATATCGGCAGCCAGGCTGTCATGGACGGGCTTTGCCGGATAGCGCCGGTCACCGCGATCAGAGGAAATGTCGATCGGGACGCGTGGGCTGAAGCTTTTCCCGAGACGCTGACGCTGGGCCTGGGCGGCCGCCGCTTCTACGTCCTGCACGATCTCAAGCAACTCTCGATCGATCCTGCTGAACTCGGGATCGACGTCGTAGTATCGGGCCACTCCCACCGCGTGCGGATCGAGACTGCCGAAGACGTGCTCTACCTGAATCCGGGAAGTGCAGGGAAACGACGCTTCGCGCTGCCGATCACGCTGGCGACGCTCGACATCGAGCGGAGCGGCCCGCTACGGCCGGTCATCCACGATCTCGACAGGACCTGACGCCGAGGCAGGCGCCGCCAGTTGCGGCTGCTCCCTAGTGCGTGTTCGATTTCTGCCAACGCTCCAGGTCCACCGGCGGCCGTTCCGGATCGATCTGGTCTTTTTCGGGATTACCTTGCCAGGGTTCCCGCGTCTGCCGGTGAGTGGGCATGTCCGTCTGCCGACGTGGATCGTCGAGTGGTGTCTCTCGCGGATCGTTTTCAGTCGCTTTTGGCATGTATTTTTCTCTGGCTATGGCGGTGCGGCTTGCTGACCAACCCGAGCCAGAACAGGTTGTTCCATGGCCTCGGCCGTCCGTGCGTGCTGCGGCGATCGGCGCAGGAACACCCCCGGGCGTCAGTTCATTATTCTACGTCAAGGTGCGAAGCCATGGAGCAAGACATGTCAAAGATGCCTCCAGTTCCCGAAGAACAGCGAAGCAACAAGGGACCCGGTGCAGACCCGGCCACCGAGGTGGAAGAACGCGTTCCGGGCCGCGAGAATTTCGATACGCAGGGACGCCACGGCAACATCAAGCAGAACACGACCAATCAGGGCTATCAGCAGGATCGATGATGCTCGACCGAAACAGATGCCATGAGAGAATGACGGGTCTCGTGTTGGTCTCTGTGCTTGCGGCAGCTGCCATCGGACCGGCATCGGGACAGGGGGGCGGAGGCGGCAGTGCGGGCGGAGGCGCCGCCGGTGCTGCGGCTGGAAGCAGTGGCGGCACCGCGTCAGCTCCCGGAACCAACGCGGCCGGTACCGCCCAGTCCGGCGGTAGCGCTGCTCCGCGGGGATCGATCACGGTGGGGCGACCCGGCAACCCGGCCGGCGGCGTCAATATCGGGCGTATCGACGGAACGGTAACACCGGGTCCCTCGCTGGACGGGGACGACCAGATCCGCTCGGAGACGTCGCGGGACTCCGATGTCGGTCGGAAGATCAGGAGCATCTGCAAGGGATGCTGACGCACGATCAGGACGCCGGCTCGTCCGGCGTCCAGTCGAGATCCGCGTCGTCGCGCGGCCCAGGGTCGGGAGAGCAGGGCTTGATCTTCAGATCGTCCTCGAGCACGGGCTGGCCGTCGCTGTGTTCGACCAGCCCGGCGCGGTCGGCCTTCTCCAACGTTTCCTCTTTCGTCGGAAATGTCCGGCTTAGCCTTTCTGCGTCCTTGAATAGCGCATAGGCCATGGTGTGATCTTCTCCTGCACCTCCACGGTGTCGACAACAGACGCTCGCAGCGGTCGAACGTTCCTGTCGACCGAGAAGATCGCGATGCCACGTTCCGAGCGCTGCTGAGCCCTCGCTCCAGTTAACGTATGTTACGGCCGACGAAGCGCGTGGGTGCTCTCCGCATGCGGTGCCTGGCGGACTCTGATCCATAGGAACGTCTGCGTGTGGCACGTCTTGTACTCGCTTCACGGTGCCTCCGCCCGCGCGAGCCATTCAATGCATGACAAGAGATCAGACAGCTTCCCGACTTCCGCGGGCGTCCTCCTCGGGCTTGGCCTCGGTGGGTTCTTCGACGGCATCGTCTTTCATCAGTTGCTGCAATGGCATCATATGGTGAGCGGCTGGTATCCGCTCAATTCGATCGAGAACATCACACTCAACACGACATGGGACGGCATCTTTCACAGCGCCACCTACGTGTTGCTGCTCGCAGGTCTCTACCTGATGTGGCAGCGGGCGCGCGGGAGCGAGCTGCGCTGGTCCAGTTGGCAGTGTCTCGGCGCGATCCTGCTCGGGTGGGGCATCTTCAATCTGGTCGAGGGCGTCATCGATCACCAGATCCTCAAGCTGCATCGGGTGAATGAGACGGTGCCGGACGAGCAACGCATCTTCTGGGATATCGGCTTCCTGCTGTGGGGGGCTGCGATGGTCATCATGGGCGCTGCGATGGCGCGAGCGGGCAAGCGGGAGGGAGCGGATGCGGGAGGCAGCCTACAGGCTCGTTAGAAGCACGCCGCCGGTCCTCGTTTACACGATCTTTCTGTTGCTGCTGGTCCTCGCCACAGCGCCGGCGCTTCGCGTCTTCTTGTTCGGGCTGTCCGTCGATGACCTCCTGCAATTGCGCTGCTTTGCGCCGGCCTGACGGAGGAGGAGAGAATGGTGGAGTTCAGGCTTCCGAAGAGCTCGCGCATCGAGCAGGGAAGGCTCTGGCCAAAGCCGGGCGGCACGAGCTTGCGCGAATTTCACGTCTACCGCTGGAATCCCGATGATGGCCGCAATCCGCGGCTCGACACCTACTTCGTGGATCAGACAGATTGCGGGCCGATGGTGCTGGACGGCCTGATCTGGATCAAGAACAACATCGACTCGACCCTGACATTCAGGCGATCCTGCCGCGAGGGCGTCTGCGGCTCCTGCTCGATGAACATCGCCGGTCAGAACACGCTCGCCTGCACCAAGTCCATGAATGAGGACATTCAGGAGGGCGAGCCGCTCCGCGTGCTGCCCCTGCCGCATCAGCCTGTGGTGAAGGACCTGGTGCCGGACCTGACCAACTTCTATGCGCAGCTCGCGCTCATCGAGCCATGGCTCCAGACGGCATCCCCCACGCCGCAGAAGGAATGGCGGCAGAGCCATGAGGATCGGGCGAAGCTCGACGGATTGTATGAATGTATCCTCTGCGCGTGCTGCTCGACGTCATGCCCGAGCTATTGGTGGAATTCCGAGCGCTTCCTGGGGCCGGCCGCGCTGATTCAAGCGGCACGCTGGATCAACGACAGCCGGGACGAAGCGACGGGCGATCGCCTCGACATGCTCGAGGATCCCTTCAGAATTTACCGTTGCCACACCATTCTCAATTGCGCGAAAGCCTGTCCAAAGGGCCTCAATCCCGGCGAAGCCATTTCGGCGCTGCGGCTCAAGATGGTGGAGCGGAAGTTCTGATCGGGGGGCCGAGGCGTAAGCTTCCAGACAGGAACCATGGCTGCAGCGCTCGCTTGGTAACGCGAGTCGGAGGCGTTTGATGGGAAAGAAACAGTTTGCCGCGTTGCCGTTTCGTTTGGACAAGTCCGAACTGCGGGTGCTGCTGATCACGACCAGACGCAAGCGCAGGTGGAGCGTCCCGAAGGGATCGCCGATGCGCAACAAGGAGCCGCACCTCACCGCTGCACTGGAGGCCTACGAGGAGGCCGGCCTGATCGGCGTCATCGCAACCCGGGCAGTCGGCAGCTTCAAGCATCGCAAGGGAAAGGGCGATCGCAAGCGGACCTTGAACGTCGCGGTCTTTCCGATGCAGGTGCACGGCCGCGAGCGCTGGTGGCCCGAGAAAGGAGAGCGGGAGGCGATCTGGGTCTCGCCAAAGAGGGCGGCACGCATGGTGCACAAGGCCGAGCTTCGGCGCCTGATCGCACGGTTCGCAGCACAGACGGAGGAGGGTGCATCCTCGCCGCTGGACGGCTGAACGACGATGCTGCTTTAGGAACGTGCCTCCCGGCCAACCATTCAAACAGGATGGAGCAACGAACCACAGGGCTCGCATCCGAGCAGGAAGCGCCTCATGAAGTCCTGGCGGCGGCCATCAAGCGACGCCGCGCAATCCTGTTCGTCGGCGCCGGTGTCTCGATGGCAGTCGGCTTGCCGTCCTGGCAATCCCTGATCGACCATCTGCTCGACGATCTTGGCCTCGAACGCAATGTCATCGACGGGATGCACGGCGGCTATCAGATGCTCGCGGAGTATTACCGGCTGAAGCGTGGCGCGATCGGGCCGCTCCGCAGCTGGCTGGACCGAAACTGGCGCGTCGATCCCGAGAGAATTGCGGCCTCGGAGCTTCACCGGATGATCGTCCAGCTCGACTTTCCGGTGATCTACACGACCAACTACGATCGCAATCTCGAAACCGCCTTCGACGTCCTCAGGAAGCCGTACGCGAAAATCAGCAACGCCAAGGAGATCGCGAGCGCCGACCCTGGCGTCACCCACATCATCAAATTCCACGGCGACTTCGACGATGACGCCTCGCTCGTTCTGACCGAGACCGATTTTCTCAATCGGCTCTCCTTCAATTCTCCGCTCGACATCCGGTTTCGCGCCGATGCCCTCGGCAGCACGCTGCTCTTCATCGGATACAGCATGTCCGATCCCAACATCCGCCTGCTGCTGCACCGGATCTGGCAGATCTGGGACGGGTCCCGGCACAACCAGGACCGGCCGAAATCCTTCGTATTCGTCACGCAGCGCAATCCGGTCCAGGAGGCCGTGCTCGCGAACTGGGGCATCACCACCATTGCTCCGCCGGAAGGCATCGCTGCAGACGAGGGCGTCAAGCAGCTGCTTGGCGAGATCTGCCGGCATCTCGACCATGACATCTAGGCCGCAGCTCGCGTGCTTTCGTCGGAGACGCCGCTATGGCCGCCGCACGCTGCAGATCCCGTTCTTGACCGGAGCAAGGCGTCCGGCATGCTGCATATCGAGCAAGCCTGCCCGCCAGCGTTGCGCCATGGCTGTCTCCGACAGATCGAAGGATTTTTCAGGACCTGCTTCCTCGCGGCCGGGGCGGTAGCTCAGGAGATAGACCTTGTCGTCATAGTCGAGGTCCTGAAGCTCGGCGCGCAGCTGACGGGCTTCCAGGGCATATCCAAGGCGCTGGAAGGTCTGGTTGCTGAAGGTCAGGTCGCTCTTGCGTTCGGCTGCGGCCTCGAGCCCGTCAGGGACCTTGCCGTCGCGTGGAAACAAATCGATGACATAGAGGTGGAGCGGGCCCGCATTCTCGAGGACCGGGTCGAATGGCGCG
The DNA here is from genome assembly GCF_001424605.1 of Bradyrhizobium sp. Leaf396. Taxonomy (NCBI): domain Bacteria; kingdom Pseudomonadati; phylum Pseudomonadota; class Alphaproteobacteria; order Hyphomicrobiales; family Nitrobacteraceae; genus Bradyrhizobium; species Bradyrhizobium sp. Leaf396. The sequence continues at coordinate 57,544 of NZ_LMQJ01000016.1, read as the reverse complement.
TTCAGCGAGAACCCGCCATCGCCGAGCCAGCGGTCGGCGATCCGCACTGGAGCGAACTCCGGGACGAATCCGCAACTGGCCAGGATGTGATCCATTTCGATCCGCTCCAATGCGGAGTCGAACAAGACCGCATCGCCACTTTCGACGTCCGTGGCGCAGATCGTGATGCGCGGATCGCCGCCGTTCAAACGTTCGAAATCGATCAACCGCCGGAGGCGTTCGCGGGTGGGGCCGAGATCGTAGAGACCGCCGAAGTGAGATGCCGGGAGAGGGAGGCGGGGATGGAAGAAGCCCGAATGACCTAGCACGCGCGTATTGATCGAGCTCAGCCAGGCCAACGTATGGCGGCCTGCGTTCGGCGCTGCGGCTGGATTGCTTGGCGCGTGCCAATAGCTGCGCAGATTGCGCAGCCGGTCGGCGCTCGGGCTGCCCGCGATCAGTGCAGCGGTGATGGCGCCTGCCGATGAACCGGTGACCCAATCGAGCGGCAACGTAAGAGAGGTGAACGCCTCGAACACACCGCCGTGATAGGCGCCAAGACCGAGGCCGCCGGAAAAGGTAATGGCGGTGAGAGGGCGCTCTGCCGCCGCCACCCCGCTCCGCTCAGCTGCAGGATCGGTCAAGACGGACGCCGGTGGCCAGTCCGGAGTTCGGGGCTGATCACCGGTATCCCCTGTAACGGCGTGCGTGGGCATAGCGGGGATTGATGCCGCAATAGGCGTTCGTTCCCGATGCTGTCGCCATGCATTGGGCGTAGCTGGCGAACTGGCAATTGCCTGGATAGCCCCAGATGCGACCCTGCAGGCAGTAGCGATCTTGCGCGAAAGCCGCGTTCGAGGAGGCGAAGCCACCCGCGATCACCAGAGCGACGGCAAGCAGGCGATGTTTCATCTTTGATCTCCAATTTCGACATTGAACGCGGCCCGAGATGTGGTGTTCCAAAACGCTCGCAGGGCACTGATGCTCGCCATTTGAGGCGAGCCGTTAACCTGTGTGAAGCCGGTCGTTCCGGATCGCGGCTAAGGTGTCGCCGCGACGTCTTCGATCGGAAGCAGAATGCCGGAACAATCTCCCAGCCTCAGAAACTTCACCATCAATTTCGGTCCTCAGCATCCCGCCGCTCACGGGGTGCTGCGGCTCGTGCTCGAACTGGACGGAGAGGTCGTGGAGCGGGTCGATCCGCACATCGGCCTTTTGCACCGCGGCACCGAAAAGCTGATCGAGGCAAAGACCTATCTCCAGGCCATTCCCTATTTCGATCGGCTCGACTATGTCGCTCCCCTGACGCAGGAGCATGCCTTCTGCCTTGCCATCGAACGGCTGATCGGAATCGAGGTGCCGCGGCGCGGCCAGCTCATCCGCGTGCTCTATCACGAGATCAGCCGCATCCTGTCGCACCTCTTGAACGTCACCACGCAGGCCATGGATGTCGGCGCCTTGACGCCGCCGCTGTGGGGCTTCGAAGAGCGTGAGAAGCTCATGGTGTTCTATGAGCGAGCCTCGGGCAGCCGGATGCATGCCAACTATTACCGGCCGGGCGGCGTCCATCAGGATCTTCCGCCCAAGCTCATCGACGACATCGAGGCCTGGTGCGATCCATTTCTGAAGGTCGTCGACGATCTCGACCGGCTGCTCTCGCTCAACCGGATTTTCAAGGGCCGCAACGTCGATATCGGCAGGGTGACGCTCGAACAGGCCTGGGCCTGGGGATTCTCGGGCGTGATGGTGCGTGGTTCGGGGGCCGCCTGGGATTTGCGCAAGGCGCAGCCCTATGACTGCTATGCCGAGATGGACTTCGATGTTCCCATCGGCAGGAACGGCGATTGCTATGACCGCTATCTCATTCGCATGGAGGAGATGAGGCAGTCAGTCCGCATCATGAAGCAGTGCATCGAGAAGCTGAAGTCCCCTGACGGCGGGGGCCCGGTGCTCGTGCAGGACAACAAGATCGCTCCGCCCAGGCGCGGCGAAATGAAGCGTTCGATGGAAGCGCTGATCCACCATTTCAAGCTCTACACCGAAGGCTTCCACGTTCCTGCCGGCGAGATCTACGTTGCCGTCGAGGCGCCCAAAGGCGAATTCGGCGTGTTTCTCGTCTCGGACGGGACCAACAGGGCCTACAAGTGCAAGATCAGGTCCCCCGGCTTCGCTCATCTGCAAGCGATGGATTTTCTCTGTAGGGGGCACTTGCTCGCCGACGTCTCGGCGATCCTGGGCTCGCTGGACATCGTGTTCGGCGAGGTCGACCGCTGATCGCCGGCCCGGCTTTAGAGTGAATCGATGACCGCGCCGGGTGAGGGCTTTCTTCTCTTGGCGATTGTCCGATTGCGGAAACACCCTCTCCCCAACCCTCTCCCGCAAGCGGGAGAAGGAGCGCACCGCCGGTGGCGCAATCAAACCTAATCACATCAGCTCCGGAAACGTGAATCGGTTTCCCGGAAGGTCTGCGCAAGACCTGAAGTCCGATGACGAGTCATTCGATCTCATTGCGCTTCGGCGAGCGGCGAACGGTTCAATCCGCCAGAGGGGTATCGGCGACGTCCAGCAGCGCGCCGAGGCCTTGGCGGAGGCGTCGGGTTGCGATGCTATCGTTCGCCAGGCCAAACACCACGAGCGAACGCGCCGTCACCGCATAGTCGTGCCCGAACTCGAACTCGGCCATCGGTGCGTCGGGGCGATTGGTGTCGATCAGGCCGAGCCAGCTGCGTCCGTCCGCGACCTCCGGCAACGTGAAGTTCACGACGTCATGGTGCGCGTTATAGACCAGCAGCATGGTCGCATCGGAGCCGCGGCGCTTGACTCCCGTCTCCTGCGCGCGGCCGTCGAGCAGCATCCCAAAGCACTTGGCGTTGCCATCATGCCACTGCTCCGTCGTCATCTCCTCGCCGGATGGCGACAGCCAGGTCACGTCCTTGACGTCGAGTTCCTCGTTGTGTGACCCGACCAGGAAGCGGCTGCGGTAGAGGATCGGAAACGCCTTGCGGGTGGCGATCAGCTTGCGCGTGAACTCGCGGAGGCTGCGCCCGTTGGCGGTGATGCCCATCCAGTTGAGCCACGTTGTCTCATTGTCCTGGGCGTACGCGTTGTTGTTTCCGTTCTGGGTGTGTCCGAACTCGTCACCGGCGAGCAGCATCGGCGTGCCATGGGAGAGCAGCATCGTCGCGAGCAGGTTTCGCTTCTGGCGCTCGCGGAGCGCGATGATCTCCGGATCGTCGGTCGGGCCTTCGACGCCGCAGTTCCACGAATGGTTGTTGCTGTGACCGTCGCGATTGTCCTCGCCGTTCGCCTCGTTGTGCTTGTCGTTGTACGAGACGAGGTCGTTCAGATTGAAGCCGTCGTGGGCTGTGACGAAATTGACGCTGGCCCACGGCCGGCGCCCGCGCTTGTTGAAGAGGTCGCCGGATCCCGACACGCGCTTGGCAAAGTCGGCCAGCGTGCCCGGGTCGCCCTTCCAGAAGGCGCGCACGGTGTCTCTGAACTTGTCGTTCCACTCGGCCCAGCCGGGGGGAAACTGGCCGACCTGGTAGCCTCCGGGACCGATGTCCCAGGGCTCGGCGATCAGCTTGACGCTGGAGAGCACGGGATCCTGGCGGCAGGCGTCGAGGAACCCGCCGCCTTCATCGAAGCCATAGGGTTCGCGCGCCAGGATGGTGGCGAGGTCGAAGCGGAAGCCGTCGACCCGCATCTCGGTCGCCCAATAACGCAAGGAATCGGCGACGAGCTGAAGTACGCGTTGATGCGACAGGTTGACGGTGTTTCCGGTGCCGGTGTCGTTGATGTAATAGCGCTTCTGGTCCGGCAGCAGGCGGTAATAGCTGGCATTGTCGATGCCCTTGAACGACAAGGTCGGGCCGAGCTCGTTGCCTTCCGCCGTGTGATTGTAGACGACGTCGAGAATGACCTCGATGCCATGGGCATGAAACTGGTTGACCATGGCCTTGAATTCGCTGGCTGAAGTCGCCTTGAGGTAACGCGGATCCGGCGCGAAGAAGGCGATGGAGTTGTATCCCCAGTAATTGCGCAGGCCTTTCTCGACCAGATAGCTGTCGTCGACGAAGGCATGGATCGGCAGCAGCTCGGCGCTGGTGATGCCGAGCGAACGCAAGTAGGCCGGGACTTCCGAATGTGCCAGCCCCGAGAACGTGCCGCGCTCGGCTTCCGGCACCAGCGGATGCAGCTGGGTGAATCCCTTGACGTGCATTTCGTAGACGATCGTGCGCTCCCACGGCACCTCCAGCTTGCGCGCTGTACCCCAGGTGAAGGCGGGGTCGATGACGCGGCATTTCTGCATCAAGGGCGCGCTGTCGCGTTCGTCGTAGGAGAGGTCCTTGTCGGCATGGTCGAGTTGGTAGCCGAACAGCTCCGGTCCCCATCGGAGCTGGCCGACCAGTTGCTTGGCGTAGGGATCGAGCACGAGCTTGTTGGGATTGAAGCGGTGGCCCGCGTCGGGCTCATAGGGGCCATGGACGCGATAGCCGTAGACTGTGCCGGGGCGGGCGGAAGGCAGATAGCCGTGCCAGACCTCGTCGGTATATTCGGGCAGCTCGATGCGCTCGAGCTCGGTTTCGCCGGCGTCATCGAACAGGCAAAGCTCGACCGTGGTGGCGTGGGCGGAAAATAGAGCGAAATTGACGCCGAGGCCGTCCCAGGTGGCGCCGAGCGGGAATGGCCTGCCCTCGGTGATCCGGGTGCGGCGCAACCTCGAGGCGGCCCGGGTGAGGGCGTCGTCCGAATGTAGTTTTTGGTCCATGATCGCCCCCGATAGTCCGTCAAGATGTCGGCGCGGCCGCCGCGAGTTCGGTGGTCGCTTGTTCGCCGGCCACCGTCGCGGCGATCACGGCTTCGGAAGGCTTGTTCAGCACTTTTGGCCTCTGAGCGGCCTCCTTGCTGATGGCCGAAATCGAATTGCCGATGCGCCCGACGATTGCGGCAAGCTCCATATCCGAGAGCCCAAGCCGTTTCTTGACCAGCCGTACCTGGGCGCGGTCGGCCAGGTCGAGCTTGTTACGGACTGCTTGTGGTTTCGAGCGGCGCATGTCGACAGCTCCTGTGTGTGATCGTAACAGTCGCCCGGACATTCGGTTCCCGCGCCTTGAAGACGGTGCCAGCCGGCGCCGGCCGCAATCATGGTCAAGCCGACAGTGGGTATCGGCATCCGGATCTCGTTCTCACTCTTGGCGATCGCGAGCAGGTCGAGTTGCGGCGTTTGCCGCAGCGCTGGCAGCCGGAGATAAGCCGCCAGATACTCCCGCGCCATCCGCTCGGCCGTGAAGCGCTGCTTGAACCGCTTGCGGATCGCTTGCCGCTCCAACGTGCCGAGCGGACTCGCCGCCGCGACGGCCTCCTCCATGGAGTTCACCACGAACCGCTGACGCCGTAGCCGATCACTTCAGGCACCGAACCATGGGCCAGGGCGATCACTGGCGTGCCGCAAGCCATGGCTTCGAGGTGTCATGTGCTTGACGGTGGGATCAAGGCGCAGGGCCATCTTCGAGCATGGCGCAAGCTCGGCTGACATGATCGGGTCTCCGCTCGCGAACAGCGGACTCTCAGTCCCTTCGTAAGGTCGCGGGCCAGCTCGCCGCCAGTGGAGAGATTTGCGCCATCTTCATGGCCGTCCCCCAAATGCCTGGCTAGATCGACGACTTGTAGAGTTCAGCGTAGGATTTGATTGGGTCCAGCTGAAGGCCTGCGCCATGGCAGCCCTGCGCGTGTGGTCGAGCCGGTCTTTCATGCCGAAGGTCGAGAACGCTCGGCAGAGGCTTCCAGGAAACCCGGCGCCCGATGCGCGGTCAAACAGGAAGCCGGTCTCCCCCAGCGAAGCTAAATTCTGCGGCGCAGCAAAGGTTCCTGAGAGTTGCCAATGAGCGCGCTGTTTTTACGCTGAATGCAAAAGTGTACATGCGGGCGGCACCGGCATTTCGAGTCCGGTCAGCAGCCCGGCGGAGAGGTCGCCTGCTGACATGCCTCGGAAGGAACGAATGCACCGACGGCAGCTTCTCGTCCCGAGACATGATTGAGCGAACGTAAGCTGGCTCCGTTTGGCAACGCGCTTGGCTGAAGCATGTCCAATTCCGAACATGCCGGCGCGAAAGGGGATTGGCCTTGGATCAAAGACTGGGAACGGCCGAGCAGGGGCGGCGCCATGGTCCTCAGATCATCGATCATGGTGTCTCGTTCAACTTGTGGGCGCCCACGGCTCGATCGGTCGAGCTGCTCGAAATTGGCCAGCCGCCCCGCAGGATGCCGCGCGATGAGCACGGCTGGTATCAGCTGCTCAGCGAGACCGCGCGCGCCGGCACGCGCTATCAGTTCAGGATCAATGAGGATCTCGTCGTTCCCGATCCCGCCTCGTTGTTCCAGCCGGACGACGTCGGCGCGCCGAGCGAGGTGATCGATGCCGCGGCGTTGCGCGATCCGGTTCTCTACCCGGGTCGTCCCTGGGCGGAAGCCGTCATCTACGAGCTGCATGTCGGCACGTTCAGCGAAGAGGGGACCTATGCCGGCGTCGAGCAGAAGCTGCCCTATCTTCGCGATCTCGGCATCACCGCCATCGAGCTGATGCCGCTCAACGACGTCCCGGGCCGGCACAATTGGGGCTACGACGGCGTGCTCCTGAACGCGCCGAATGCGCGCTATGGCCGGCCGGAGGATCTCAAGCGGCTGCTGCGGGCCGCGCACGCACTCGATATCATGGTCTATCTCGACGTCGTCTATAACCATTTCGGACCGCAGCTGAACTATCTGCACCTCTATGCGGAGAACTTCTTTAACGCGCGCCACAGCACCGGCTGGGGGCCGGCCGTCAATCTCGAAGGAGACGACGGCGCGTTCGTACGCGGATTCCTGGTCGAGAATGCCCTGATGTGGCTGCGCGACTACGGCTTCGACGGATTGCGGTTCGACGCGGTCCACGCATTGAAGGATGATTCCGAGCGTCATTTCCTGATCGAGCTCGCCGAAACTCTTCGCAGTCAGCTGGCGGGCCGGCGCGTCCATCTCATGCTGGAGAACGAGGCCAATCAGGCGCACCTGCTCGAGCGTTCACACGGACGAGCCAGGTACTACGACGCGCAATGGGGCGATGATTTCCACAATGCGCTGCATGTGCTGCTCACCGGCGAGGACGAAGGCTATTACCGGGCCTTCGCAGACAAGCCGCTCGAGCATCTGGCGCGATCCCTGACCGAAGGGTTTGCCTATCAGGGCGAAGTCTTTCCGCTGCACGAGGAGCCGCGCGGTGAACCGAGTGCGCATTTGCCGCCCGAAGCGACCATCTTCTTCGCCCAGAATCACGACCAGGTCGGCAACCGCGCCTTCGGGGAGCGGCTGTCCCGGCTGGTCGGCGCGGAGAAGCTGGAGCAGGCCCTCGCGCTGGTTCTGCTGAGCCCGCATATCCCAATGCTGTTCATGGGTGAGGAAGCCGCGGCCGAAACGCCCTTCCTGTTCTTCGCAGACTGGACGGGCGAAGCTGCCGAACTGACACGGGAAGGCCGGCGCAAGGAGTTCTCACATTTCAAGGCGTTCGCCACGCCCGAGACGCGCGCGAAAATCCCGGATCCTTGCGACGAAAGAACCTTCCGCGCCTCCAAGCTGGACTGGACGAGCATCGATCAATCCCCGGCTGGCGCAAGGTTTCGGGCGCTGACAGCGCAGTTGTTGATGATACGGCGTGAGAAGATCGTGCCCCTCATCAAGCGGGGGGTCGTTTCGGCGCAGCGAGAACTCTTGGGATCGGATTCCCGCATGGGAGGTCTGGATGTACGCTGGCAGACAGGTCGGGGCGACGTTCTGCAGATTGTCGCCAATTTCGCCGACCGAGAACTCCCTGTGCCGCCGCTGGTCGAGGGCGAGAGCCTGTGGCGATTGCATCCCCTCGAAGCCAAAGCACTTATGCCCGGCGACCTCATTGTGAGGATTGGCCGGAAGGGCTGACCCGCCCCGACGGTAGCGGAACACGCAGAAATGACCGAGGGTGCCGGTCCCGCGCCGGCTCAGCCCGCCACTGCGGCCGTGTCCGATGCGGATCACGGGCGAGCAGATCTGATCGGGGTGCCGCAGCTCCGGCTCGGATGATGGCATCATGCCGCTGTTTTGCCCGACAAGTCAAAGTCGTGGCCGCGGAGGTCTGCTCTCAGAAATTTGCCTTTGAAAACAGGGAGGCTCTACTGTGCATGGGGTTGTTTTCGGAATCTTTCGTTTTTGATCCCCGAAGTGTGCATCGGTTGTCCGAAAAGATCATGCGCGAACAACGGCCCAAACGCGCGATGGCGATTTATGACGATATCGCCGCGCTTTAGCGGCGGGTTGTAAGGGGATGTCTTTTGTCGTGCTTTCCAGAGCGAGAGCAGCGGCTAGCTATAGTCTTCGCCGAGAAATTGACTGATCGCGTCGAACGCCTGCATACGGTTTCTCTCCAGCAGAACCATGTGCGTGCCTTCGCCGATCTCGACCCATCGCCGATATGGCGTGTGTTTCAGCGACAGGAAGAAATCCTGCGCCGAGGCGATGGGAACGTCCTGATCCCATTCCGCGTGGACCAGGAGCACGGGCACGCGAATGTCGCTAGCGGAGTAGAGGGCCTTGCCGGCGGCCCAGTATTCGCGAATGTCGAGGATCGGGCCGTTGACTGCGCGCATGACCGGGGGCGCTTGCGAACTGCCCTGCGGGTCGGTGGCGAGCGAGGTGTTGGCCCAGCGTTCGAAGCCGTCAGCCGGAATCAAGCGAGATCGGGCTGCTTCCGGCGCGGCCGAAAGCCAGCGCTCCCTGAAGTCCAGAACCGGGACGTTGCGATAGCCCCCGAGGCGCCCGCCGGCATCGATTGGAGCCGGACCCTTCAGCAACCAAAGTGGTGCGACCAGCGCGAGCTTGACGACCTTATCGTTGTTGGCCGCGGTGTAGGCACCGGCCACCGACCCGCCCCAGGACATGGCAACCAGATTGAGGCGCGTGATGCCGCGGTGTTTCAGGATGTATTCGACTGCGCTGGCCAGGTCGCGTACGCCGACTTCGGTGCGCACAAGCGGCTCGGACGCCTCCGGCGGCGCGTCCATCTCCGGCGGTCGAGTCGATCCGCCATAGCCGCGCACGTCCACCGCAAACACGTCGTAGCCGTGCCCGGCGAGATGATCCAGGAAGGAGAGGCCGCAGAGTGGCGTATCGAAAAGGCTCTCCGACGAATAGGTTGCGCCGTGCATTATCAGGATGGTTCTCTCGGCAGAGAAGGTCTTCAGCGCTGCCGGCCGCTTGTTGCGCAGGTGGAGTGAAATCCCGACCGTGTCACTCGGAATCATGAGGTCCTCGACCATGATCTCTGGCCTGACTGCGTGCGCGCGAGCGTGCTTGTTCATGATCGGTCTCCCTCTTAGACGAACTTCCAGATAAAGCGTTCGCCGGTCCGGCTGATGCGGCCGGCAGATGACTGCGCAAAATGGGTGGTGAAGATGGTTGCGCCACGCTCGGCGGCGTCCTCCAGCACGAAGGCGCGCGAGCGCAAGGCTGCTTCCGGAAACTCGCAGAAGCAGGAATTGAGCGAGGGCTCATACACCTGTAGGGGGTGATGCATCACATCGCCGGCGAAAAGCGCCTGCTCGCCGCCAGACACGAGACGGATGGATGCGTGATCGATGCTATGGCCTGGCGTCGGAATGAACGAGATGCCTTCGAGGACCTCGTCGCCGTCCACCGGGATGAGTCTGGCCAGTCCGGCATCGATCACCGGACGGACGCTGTCGTCATAGACACGGTCGGCCGGCTTGCGCAGCGCCGGACCAAGGACCGGATCAGGGCGGGCTGCTCCGGTCGGCTCCGTACCTGTCGCGAGGCTTTCGCCGTAGGCCTGCTCGATCCCGGAGAAAATGTAAGTCGCCTTTGGGAAGCTCGGAGTCCAGCGCCCATCGACGAGACGAGTGTTCCAGCCGACGTGATCGGCATGCACATGGGTGAGCAGAACGTAGTTGACCTGCTCCGGGGTGACGCCCGCTGCAGCCAGCCGCGCCAGAAACGGCTGATTGAGCCGGTGGAGCGGTGGGATCTCTGGCCGGTTCTTGTCATTGCCGGTGGCCGTGTCGATCAGGATCGTGTGGTCGGGTGTCCTGACCAGCCAGCTGTGAATGCTCTGAATGAAGGTGCCGGTCGCAGCATCGAACGAGCCCGCCTCCAGGCGCTCGCGATGGCGCTCCAGCGCCTGCAACTCGCCGTCCGGATAAAGCGCGTCGAACTTGAATGCGGCAAGCCGCAACTCGTCGATCCGTGTGATGGTTGCATCGCCAAGGCGATAGGTGCTCGTCGCTTGCGTCACCAGGATGTCCTCCGTTCCAGGCAGCGGCGTGATAGAGCCTGATGCCCTGCGCCGCCGTGACCGTGAGGTACGCAGCTCGCCGCCCGACGGGAGGGCCGCGGGCTCGATAGGTCCCATCGACATCGTCGATATCGAAACTGTCGCCAGGGTTTTCACGGCACCGTTTCGGGCTTACCTGTGTCATCGCGGCTCGTCCTGCCCGCGATCATGTACTTTGAAAGGGAGTGCCCCATGCTGGATGCGGAACGCGGTCGGCCCCGGCCGGCTGACGACAGTGATCTGGCCGAGATCGACCTTGGTCTGTTGCTGGCACTGGAGGCTCTCCTGCATGAGCGGAACGTGACGCGCGCGGCCTCCCGGCTCAATATCGGGCAGCCCGCGCTATCGGCGCGGCTGAATCGGCTGCGGCAGGTCTTTGCCGATCCGCTGTTCGTACCCGCGACGTCCGGGCGCGGCGTGGTGCCGACGGCGAGGGCGGTCGAGCTGCAGACGGAGCTTGCAGCTGTGCTCGGCAAGCTGCGTCGCATGCTGGAGGGGCCGGCTGTGTTCGACCCCGCCCGCAGCCAGCGTACCTTCGTCGTTGCCATCCACGAAAATCCAGCCGTTACACTGGCGCCGGGCCTGGTGGCGCGTTTTGCCGCGAAGGCCGAGAGAGCGCGGCTCGCTCTCGTTCACCCGACGCGCGATGTCGTGGATCAGCTCGAAAGGGGGGAGATCGACCTTCTGGTGACGGGAGCTGACAGAGCTCACGGCGAGCTGATGCAGCGCCCTCTGTTCGAGGACAGCTTCCTGTCCGCACAGCGTAAAGGCCATCCCCACGGCAATGGCCTGCTTGATCTCGACAGCTTTTGCGCGCTCGACCATCTTCTGATCTCCGCCGACGGGGGCGGCTTCTCGGGTCTCGTCGACGATGCGCTGGCCGCGCTCGGCCGCTCCCGCCGCGTCGCCGTCTCAATCCAGACCTATGCACTGGCGCCGATCATCCTTGCGCACAGTGACTGCATCTGCACGCTTCCTCGGCGCTTTCTGATGCGCTTCGCCCATGAGCTCGACCTGAGGCCGCCGCCGCTGGATCTGCCGCCCGCTCGCATCGTCGCGCTGTGGCATCCGCGCAATCAAGACGACAAGGGTCACGCCTGGCTTCGCGAGTGCTTGTATCAGGCGGCTGCGGCTTGAGCTCGATTGGTCTTCATCGATCTGCTCTATCGAATGTCGGAGAGAGTGTATGTGCGGCCCATCCGGCTCATCCTGACGAGCGATCAGCTGTCGTCGTGTTCGCGAGCTGAGCTTGCAGTGGACGCGGCAGCGTCGTGCGCGAGAATGTCGAGTCGATGTTGAAGGATCTCGATGCACAGTCGTTGCGAGGAGCCCCTACAAAGTCAGAAAGTCCTGGCGGCAATCTGATTGTTCATGCCTCCGGTCGTCGGCCCCCCGTCTTCGCGGAATCCCCTATTCCCGCCGGGCACTTGAATGTCTATATGGTCCCGATGCTGCCTTATCGCTTTTCTGTCGCCCCCATGATGGATTGGATCGAGAGTTCAATTTTTCAATCGGTTATAGAGCGCCGTGTGCGTGACGTGTGCACCGGGAGATCAAGAAATATCCATCGCAAGCATGCGTCGGGGTCCTTCGTTGGAGCTGCGCGACGTCCGCAGAACGTTGGCGGATAGAGAGCGGGTGCGCAGCGCTGGCTGGCGTCCACGCAGGGGGCTACCATGATGCCCAGCTTCGCGAGCAGCGCTCACCGTCGGTCAAGCCCGAAGTGTCACGTAAGCCGTACTGGGGGCGCCACAACGTCATAGCGGCATTTATCGCGGCGCTCGCGCTGTTTGCCTTGGCGGCAAGGGCAGCGCTCCGGCCTGGTGGTCCCTCAACACAGAAGAAGCCGCCGGGTTCTTCACCCTGGCGGCTTCTGAAAAGTCCGCGACTGTTGATTGCCTGCCCGCCCCGTGCGTACCGCCGGTACACGCGAGAACGAGACGCTGCGTGGGCCCGGATCGTGACATGCCGTCCGGGCCCAAGATCGAGCATGCAGATCAGCTGCAGCTCAGCGGCAACGGAACGCCGGGGTGCAACTCGTACCAATCGTAGCAATCCGGATAGTAGCCGTAGAATCCATAGCCGGGGCGATAGTGGCCATAGCGGTGGAACGCATGCTGGCGGAAGCCTAAGCCGCCGGAGGCGACGTGGCCGATCCCAAAATGCGTGCCGCCGAGCCGTCCCCCGCCAAAGCCGCCGGCATGTCCGATGCCGCCGAAATGAGCGCCGCCGCCGAAGCCCATATGGCCGCCACCAAAGCCACCGCCACCGAAGCTGTGGCTGCCACCGCCAAAACCGCCGTGACCACCTCCACCGCCATGCGCTGCGGCCGCACCGACGGTCAAGGTCGAGGCAAGCGCCGCCGTTGCCAAAATCATGATTGCTCGTTTCATGGGACACTCCTTTCGTGGCGAGCCGTCAACCATCATTGCAGTGCGTGTTCGTGTCGTGCCTCGCCATGCTCTCGACGAGATGGACACATGATGACTGCGCTCGTGATGCACCACAGGTAGGTAGGGTGCACGGGAATCCCACTAAATTCGGCTTCAGGAATGAGGGGATATCTGCCGGGAAGGTGCTTCGCGCGGATTGCCGCGGCCATGCAAAGGAGCGGGCTGAACATTCAGTCCGCTCCTATTTTAGATGTGAAGCGATGGTGTCGGTGCCGGGGCCAGCCGCCTTATGTCGGGCAGTCAGAACGCGCCAGTGCCAGGCTCGCACGGCACGTCGTTGCCAGTCCACGGCGCCGTCGCGAACGCGCCGATGCGCGGCGCTGGCATGCACGCGTGGCCGCCCTGATAGGTCGGTGCGCTCGATGCCACGGTGTCCGATTCCATCGCGGATTTCCGCATGCCGGCATGGTGTTCGCGCGCCATGACGGGGCCTCCGATCAAGGCCGCCGCAATCAGACCCATCGGCAAGAGTTTGGACGTGATCATTCGGCTTCTCCTTTGATGATAGCAGACCGGTCAGGTCGGCTCTTCGGGAAGATGCGTGCGACCGAGCCCGATCCAAATGCACGAATTGCTCACCGGCATTCAACGGCATGTGAACCGCTGCGCCAGCGTGGCTACGATCGTGCGAACAGACAACCTTCGTTGCCTTCGAGAGTAACGGCGAGCGGATTGCGGGCATATCTCCGTTGCAGCGCAGCTCGAATGGAGGCCGAAGATGGTCATGACAATGGCAAGGCGCATTCTCGTCCTGTTGACGCCTTTGTCGGCAGGTGCGGCCGCATTCCTGAATATTAATTCAGTTCTGCTCGCATCGCCGCAGCACCATCTGGTCATGCAACGCGTGGCCAATCGCAGGCGGTCGCGGCACCGTGCGCTCGGAGCGTGACGGTGATTATGACGTCGCAGATTGCCGGGCCCACGCCGACCCGCCGCAGGCCGAATCGCCGCGCAGAAGGTGGGACGAGGCTCATGACACGGATTCTCCTCATCGAGGACGACACTGAAACCGCGGAGGCGATCGTCGCCGAGCTTGCCGAGCGGAGCTTTGAGGTGCATTGGGCGCCGAACGGCGTCGAAGGGCTCGACCGGGCGCGTACCTCGCATCCCGATGCCATGATCGTTGATCGCATGCTGCCCGGCATGGACGGGCTGACCGTCATCGAGGCGCTGCGCAACGACCAGATCAAGACGCCAGTGTTGGTTCTAAGCGCGCTCGGCGCCGTTGACGATCGCGTCCGTGGCTTGCGCATGGGCGGCGACGATTATCTTACGAAGCCGTTCGCGATCGTCGAGCTGATCGCGCGGATCGAGGCCTTGCTGCGCCGTCCGATGGACAGCCGCGAAACCATCCTGCTGGCCGGCCCGTTGGAGCTCGATCTGATCGAACGAACCGCCCGACGCGGTGAACGCGAAATCGACCTGCTCCCGCGCGAATTCCGCCTGCTCGAATACATGATGCGCCGGAGCGATCAACTGCTGACGCGCGCGATGCTGCTCGAAGAGGTCTGGAACTACAAGTTCGTTCCCGCCACCACTAATCTGATCGACGTGCACATGGGCCGGCTTAGGCACAAGGTCGATGCTCCCGGAGAGGTACAGCTCATCCACAATGTCCGTGGTTCCGGCTTCATCCTGCGCGCGCGTGAATAGCGAGATGGCCATGCGGCATATTCAGTTTATCCGCTCGAACACGTTTCTCTGGGCCCTGGCGGTCGCGGCCACCCTCGCGCTGTTCGTCGCCGGATTGTTCGCGTTCGTCTACCAGAAGCTCGACAACTACCTGATCGCGCGCTCCGACCGCATGATCACCACGCAGATCAACTTCATGAGCGATCTGCCGCACGGTCGCCGCGTCCGCGCGGTCGCCGATCATCTCCAGCAAGACTCCCGGCATGTGCACTATGTCGGGCTGTTCAGTGCCGCCGGCACGCGCCTTGCCGGCAACATCGATCGCGTGCCAAGCGGGCTCGCCCTTGACGGGACGGTGCAAGGCGCGCGGCTCAATCCGCTGGAGGCGGCGGCGGGCCGAGGCCCCATCGTGAGGATCGTCGGCAGGCGCCTCGATGACGGCGACGTTCTGGTGGTAGCAAGGAACGTTGACGAGACACGCGAGATATCGAGCGTGGTCGGGCAAGCGCTCGCGCTCGGCGTGCTGCCTGCCTTCTGTCTCTGCGTGCTCGCCGGCGCGTGGCTGAGCGCCCGGGCCCAGAAGCGCGTCGAAGTGGTGAACCAGCGGGTGCAACGAATCGTTGCCGGCGAGCTGCGCGAGCGGCTTCCGGAGGGCAATGCGGACGATCCGTTCGCGCGACTTGCCAGGATCGTCAATAGCATGCTCGACGAGATGGAGACGATGATCAACGCGCTCTCCGGCGTTGGAAACGATATCGCCCACGATCTCAGGACCCCGCTCACCCGGGCAAGGCTGGCGCTGGAGCGCGGGCGAACGCACGCAGTCACGCTTGAGCAGCTGCAGGAGGTCACGGACAAGGCGATCGCTGGCATTGACCAGTCGCTTGCGATCGTCACCGCCCTGTTGCGCCTGGCCGAGATCGAGAATAGCAGCCGTACCGCCGGTTTCGGCAACGTTGTGCTGGACGAGATCCTGCACGAGGTGTGCGACGTCTACGAGCCGATTGCCGAGGACAAAGGTGTTGCGCTTGGCGTCGTCATCGATCGCAGCGTGCAGGTGTGGGGCGATCGGGACCTGTTGTTCGAGGCAATCGCCAACCTCGCAGACAATGCCGTCAAGTTCGCACCACCTGGCGGACAGGTGGAGCTCGAACTCAAATTGGACGACGGGCGGGCGCTCGTGCGCGTGAGCGATACCGGGCCCGGCATCAACGAGCAGGAGCGCGAAGCGGTGCTGCGGCGCTTCTACCGCTCCGACAAGATCCGCAACACGCCGGGCGTCGGGCTCGGGTTGAGCCTGGTGGCCGCGATCATCAAGCTGCATGGTTTTCGACTGATCATCGGTCCGGCTCCCGGCGGGCGAATTGAAATCGTGGCCGACGCCGCAAGGGAAGGCAAGACACGCTGCATTCCGATCTCGGATCTCAGGTCACGCAAGCGCGAAGTGGATAGGACGATCCGCGGTCGCCTCGATGTTGGGACATGCCGGATGTCTGAAACAGAATTCAGGTGTGTGACATCCAGTTTAGTGGCCGGCGCGACCGCAAGCCTCTTAGGATCAGTCAACCGTTTGGGAATGTGGGAGCAATAGATGCAGACCAGTCACGAAATCCAGAGGCATGATTCCGTCGCCGCGCCAAGCCTATCCGCACCGGTCCCGTTCCTCAGGGCCTACGCAATGTCCATCAAGCGCTACGAGCTTCTCGAGCGTGATCAGGAGCAACAGCTCGCACGGCGCTGGCAGGAGACGCGGGACGAGCGCGCCGCGAATGCGCTCGTTACAAGTCATCTGCGGATCGCGGCCAGGGTAGCGCGTGGCTACAAGGGATACGGCCTGCCGCTGGTTGATCTGATCGCCGAAGCCAATCTCGGTCTCGTCATCGCTGCCTCTCGCTTCGAGCCCGACCGCGGCGCGCGGTTCTCCACCTATGCGGTGCCGTGGATCAAGGCGACCATCCACGCCTACATCCTACGCTCCTGGTCCCTGGTCAAGATCGGTACGACGGCGGCGCAGAAGAAGCTGTTCTTTCGGCTGCGCGGCGAGATGCGGAAAGCCATGGGCGGCGCGATGGCGCGGCTGACGCCAGAGGTCGCCACTGTCATCGCCGACAGACTCGAGGTGACCGCGCGCGAGGTGATGGAGATGGAGTCGCGCCTTAACGGCGACATGTCGCTCAATGCGCGCGTCGGCGGCGAGGAGAATGGTGCCGAGTGGGAAACGCTGCTCGTCGATGACGCGGTCGATGCGGAGACAATCTTGGCCGATCGCGAGCAAACGGACAACCGAAGCAGCGCCCTGCGTGCTGCGCTGGGCGCGCTAACCGCGCGCGAGCGCCACGTCCTGGAATCGAGGCGGCTGGCGGACCGCCCCGTTACGCTCGATCAGCTCGGCCTCGAACTGTCGATCTCCAGCGAGCGCGTCAGGCAGATCGAGATCCGCGCCTTTGCCAAGGTCAGGCGCGCCGTCATTCTCGCCGCGCGGGATGCGACGCGCCGAGAAGCGCTGCCGCCCGCGGCGCGCGATGCCCGGCTTGACGGCATCAGGCGCTCCCGGCTGCGCGAACTCGCCGCCCCATGAATTCGTTTTCATTTGAGCGGATATCCGCCCGTCATCTGTCCCTCGATCCCGCTTCACTCGTTCCAGGCACACCGTCATGGGTATTGTTCGTTTCGCGCTGCGATTTCCGCACACATTCTATGTGCTTGCGGCGCTAATCCTGTTCCTCGGCGGCATCGCCATCCGGTCGATGCCGACCGACGTTTTCCCGGAGATCCGGATCCCCGTGGTCACGGTGATCTGGAGCTATACCGGTCTCTCGACGCCCGAGATGGAGCAGCGTGTCAGCACCTATAGCCAATACTCGATCAGCGCAAATGTCAGCGGTATCAAAAACGTCGAGGCGCAGACGCTCAACGGCCTGTCGATCCAGAAGATCTACTTCCAGCCCGACGTCAATCTCGATCTGGCGATCTCGCAGATCGTGTCGGCGACCAACGCCATCCGCGCCCTGATGCCGCCCGGCATTCAGCCGCCGATCATCGTTCAGTTCAACGCATCTAGCGTGCCGGTGCTCCAGCTCAGCCTGGAATCCAACAGCCTGAACGAGCAGCAGCTCTATGACTTCGGCATCTATCGGGTCCGCCAGCAACTGGCGCCCGTTCCCGGCGTGACACTGCCGACGCCCGCCGGCGGCAAGTACCGTCAGATCATGGTCGACATCGACCCGAACAAGCTCCTATCGCGCGGGCTGACCCCGCTCGACATCGTCAATGCCGTGAATACCCAGAATCTCACGTTGCCGACCGGCACGGCCAAGATCGGCGACACCCAATACACCGTTCGGACCAATGCGACGCCGGCTTCGATCGAGGATCTCAACATGATCCCGGTCAAGTTCGTCAACGGGGCGACGATTTTTCTGAAAGACGTGGCCCAGGTCCGTGATGGCTCTCAGGTGCAGCAGAACATCGTGCGCGAGGACGGCCACCGCGCCGTCCTGCTCAGTGTGATCAAGAACGGCAATGCTTCCACGCTCGCCGTGGTCAATGGCGTGAAGAAGGCTCTGGAATCGCTTCGTGAGTCGGCGCCTGCGGGGCTCAAGATCAAGGAGCTGTTCGATCAGTCGGTATTCGTCACCCATTCGGTTAGTGGCGTGCTGCGCGAGGGAGCGATCGCGGCCGGACTTACGGCGCTGATGATTCTGATGTTCCTGGGATCGTGGCGATCGACGCTCGTCGTTCTGATCTCCATCCCGCTCGCGATGCTCTCCTCGTTGGTCGTCCTGTACTTCCTCGGCGAGACCCTGAACACGATGACACTCGGCGGGCTTGCGCTCGCGGTCGGTATCCTGGTCGACGATTCCACCGTGACGATCGAGAACACTTACCGGCTCTGGACCGAGGATGGCATGCCTTTGCCGGACGCGACGCTGCACGGGGCGGCCGAGATCGCGATGCCTACTCTGGTTTCCACGCTGGCGATCAGCTGTGTCTTCACTTCGGTCGTGTTCCTAGAGGGACCTGCCAAATACCTGTTCACTCCGCTTGGTCTTGCCGTTGTGTTCGCGATGCTGGCGTCCTATGGGCTGTCGCGGACGCTGACGCCGATCACCATCGGCCTGCTCTTGAAGAGCGAGCGGCGCCACGGCAAGGGTGAAGCCCCGTCAGGTATTTTCGCGCGCGCCTCGGCTGCGTTCGAGCGCGGCTTCGATCGGTTGCGCAATGGCTATTCCGAACTTTTGCTGACCTTGCTGCAGCGGCGCGCCATCGCGCCTGTCGTCGCCGTCCTGGTGCTGGCGCTCGGGGCCACCATGTTCGTCTATGTCGGACGCGACTTCTATCCCCTGATCGACGGCGGCCAGATACAGCTTCACGTTCGCGCGCCCGCGGGCACTCGCATCGAGAAGACCGAAGCGATCTTCCAGGCGGTCGAGGACAAGATTCGCGAGGTGATTCCGGAGCGGGACCGTGCGCTGATCGTCGACAATATCGGGCTTCCGGCGCGCGCCTACAACCTCGCATTCACGGACGGCTCGACGATAGGGGGCAATGACGGCACCATCCTCGTGTCGTTGAAGGATGGACATCAGCCGACCGCGGATTACGTCAGCAAGCTGCGCCAGGTGCTGCCATCGGCATTCCCCGAGGACACCTTCTATTTCCAGGCGGCCGATATCGTTACGCAGATCCTGAACTTCGGGCTTCCCGCGCAAATTGACGTTCGCACGGTCGGCTATGGCGCCAACAATCTGGCCGTGGCAAAGGAGCTTCAGAAGAGCCTGTCCACGATCCCGGGCGTCGTCGATGCTCACCTCCAGCAGGAGGTCGATGCTCCAGCGTTCTACGCCGACATCGACCGGACCAGGGCCGCGCAGCTCGGCCTCAATGCCAGCACGGTTGCGACCAACATCAATGTCAGCCTCAGCTCGTCCGCGCAGGTCTCGCCGAATTTCTGGACCGACCCGGCGTCGGGTATCCCATATTACCTTGCCGTGCAAACACCCGAGTACAGGGCCAATTCGCTGAATGCGCTGGGGAATACGCCGGTGTCGGCTTCGCCTGCGGCAAGCGGGCAGACGGTACCGGGCCTGCTCAGCAATGTCGCGACCTTCAAGCGTGGCACGGTTCCCACCAATTCGAATCAGGCCAACGTCCAGCCGGTGTTCGACATTTATGCGAGCGTGCAGGGACGCGATCTCGGTAGCGTCGCGGCCGACATCAACAAGGTCACGTCCGCGCTGCAGAAGCAGCTCCAGCCCGGCAATTCGATCCAGGTTCTGGGCCAGATCCAGAGCATGCATCAGTCGTTCCGCGATCTGGGAATTGGACTGCTGTTCGCGGCCATCCTGGTGTATCTGCTGATGGTCGTGAACTACCAGAACTTCGGCGATCCTTTCGTCGTCATCCTTGCGTTGCCGGCAACCTTCTGCGGCATCGTGACGATGCTCTTCATCACCGGAACGACGCTGAACGTGCCCTCTCTGATGGGGGCGATCATGGCGGTCGGCGTGGCCTCGGCGAATTCCATCCTGCTGGTGACGTTCGCGCGCGATGAGCAACTGAAAGGACACTCTGCATTCCAGGCGGCGCTTAGCGCCGGCCGTACCAGGATACGTCCGGTCCTGATGACCGCTGCCGCGATGATCGTGGGCATGATCCCAATGGCGATCGGCGGTCCGGGCGAGGAGCAGAATGCGGCACTTGCACGAGCCGTCATCGGCGGGCTGCTGTTCGCGACCCCGACGACATTGCTGATCGTGCCTTATCTGTTCGCCATGCTGCGCAAGCGCAATGATGGCCAGCCTCATCACGGCGTATTCGAGGAGCAACCGCAATGAGTGACGTTCGCGTACGGACCAATGATGAGAAGACGGGCCGGCCAGGTGCGGAGAGCTGGCGGATGGTGGAGCCGCCCGAAAAGGAGCCACGATTGGGCCGCCGTTACGGTGCTGCGTTGCTCGGAGGAGGCATCGTTCTAATGCTCGCGGGCGGTCTCGGCGTTGGCGGCTGGCGGCAC
The DNA here is from genome assembly GCF_001424605.1 of Bradyrhizobium sp. Leaf396. Taxonomy (NCBI): domain Bacteria; kingdom Pseudomonadati; phylum Pseudomonadota; class Alphaproteobacteria; order Hyphomicrobiales; family Nitrobacteraceae; genus Bradyrhizobium; species Bradyrhizobium sp. Leaf396. The sequence goes on along the minus strand of NZ_LMQJ01000016.1, from coordinate 37,104 downwards.
TATCAGGCCGCGCGTGAAGCCGCGGCGTTGGCAGAACAGGTCAGAACCGCCGTTCCGGATGTTCGGGTCGCGGTTGTTCGGCCCAGCGGCGACATCATGAAGATCACGTTGCCAGCGACGACGACGGCGTTCGAGGCGGCAAACATCTTTGCGCGGACCAGCGGCTATATCGAGAAGCGCTACGTGGATATTGGCGCGCATGTGAAGAAGGGCGATCTCCTCGCCGACATCACCGCTCCGGAGCTGGACCAGCAGATTGCACAGGCACAGGCGACGCTCGCTCAGAACCAGGCGACGCTGCAGCAGACGCAAGCAAGCCGGGAACTTGCCGACGTCACTAATGCGCGGGACAGCAATCTCGTCAAGCAGGGCTGGCTGACGGCGCAGCAGGGCGACAATGACCGGCTCACGCTGCGTGCGCAGCAGGCTGCTGTGGGCGTCGCCCAATCGAACATCGCGGCGCAGGAGGCTCAGATTCGGGTCCTCCAGCAGGAGAAGGCCTACCAGCGCGTGGTGGCGCCGTTCGACGGCGTAATCACGCAACGCAACGTGGACAATGGCAGCCTGGTGCAGGCCGGGTCGACCTTCATGTTCACGCTGATGCATTCCAAGGTGATCCGGACCCAGGTCTTTGTGCCGCAGGACGAGGCCTTTGGAGTCACCCCCGGCATCGATGCCGATATCCGCGTCCCCGAGATTCCGGGCCGGACGTTTCCGGGGAAGGTCACGCGGATCGCGACCGCGTTGCAGCCGGGCAGCCGAACGCTGCTGACCGAGATCGACGTGCCAAATCCGGATGGCCTGCTCAACCCCGGCATCTATTGCACGGTCGAGCTATCGATTCCGCGCAAGACGCCGTCGATGATCATCCCGTCCGACGCACTGGTGTTCGATGAAAACGGTCTTCACGTCGTGCTCGTGCGCAATGGCACCGTTCATTTGCAGCAGGTCTCGATCGCGCGGGATTTCGGCACCACCGTCGAAGTCCGTGAAGGCGTGCAGCCCGGCGATCAGGTCGTTCTCAATCCGGCGGTGAGCCTGGCAGAGGGCAGCAAGGTAACCGTTCGCAAGGTCGTAGTGAGTTAGGGCGAGGGGATGGTAAGAACCATTTTCGCAACGTTGCTCACTTCGTTGCTGCTCGCTGGCTCTCCGAGCAACGCGCAGGTGGCCATAACCGGCAGCACGGCGATGGGCCTGCCGACGGTGCCGGGCGCGATCGTGATCTCGCCGTTGAACAGTCCCGGTCCTTTTTCCGCCACGACCGAGCCAAACGCACCCGACACGACGCTCGCGCCCGTTCCGCTTGCCTCGGACCCGACGTCGCCGGGGACCGTAGTTGTCTGCGCTCCGCCATCGCCGTCTCCGATGCCGGAGCCGCCGATCGCGACGAACCCGGGCTTGTCGACGCCGGGCAGCGCCGCTCCGACATTGCCGGTCATGGGACTGAGCGGCAGCTCCACTGGAACCATTCCCGCAGCTGCGTCGATAGGAACGGGTCCGACGGTTGCATGCAGCTCCGTGCCGGGCGGCCAGGTGACGTCTGCCGCATCACTGCCGCTGTCGATCCCGCAGGTGCCGACCAGCCGGGCACCGGGCACCATTTCGGTGGATCTAATGGATGTTGGCGGCACCGGCCTTGATCCAAACTCCATCGTGCCCAGCCCGAACAGCTCTGCCTGCATGGAAGGGGTCTCGATGAACCTGGCTTCGCCTGCGACTGTGTTGCCAGCCAATGCTACAGGTGCAGCGCCGACGCCGGGCGTGTCGCCGATCCTGCCGCCGGGATGCTGAGGGCTCTTTGCTTCATAGGCCGGGCGCAGCTCGGCCCTTGGTGGGAACATGGATTCGCCGTCCAGCAGTCGTCATCGAGAGATCGTGATCCAGCGTCGTCCGCAGGATTGGGGGAAGAAGCGCTTTGGCTAATGGCAGGTGCAGGAAGCGGATCGGCCGCCGCCACGTGCCGTCGCCGGGCTTGCAACCAGACCGCGCGCGAATGCGAGCGCGGGAAGATCGACTTCCCGGTCGAACATCGCCGTGATCGGGCCGACGAGATCGAGCGCGGTCTGCTTGCGGTCCGATCCTGCCATGATCCTTGCCCAAGCCGCAGCGATCTTCAGCTCGTAGAAGCGGCATTGTTGCTCTCTTGCAACGGACAACCCTTCGGCGCACAGCAGTTCCGGCCGGGAGAGATCGAGCGGAGCATCGACCAGCAGAATTTCAGCCTTGATGCGCAAGAGATCCGCAAGGCACCACAATTGCCGGCCTTGCCTGGCGATGTTCAAGGCCTCTTCGACGGCGGCCAAGGCTGGCGCGGTCTCACCGGTCGCAAGCAGGCCTTCGGCGAGTGAACCCAGAAACTCGGGATTGCGCATCAGCCATCCATTCTCGGCCCGCGCCTTCAGTCCGCTCCGCAGCAACGCTATTCCATTGTCGTACTGACCTTCCAGGACGAGCAGCTGTCCCTTCAGGCACGACGTCCAGCTCGTCCAGAAAGCTATTCCCTCGCGGGTCACGAGCTCGAGAAGTGCCGAGATCGCCTGATCGGCCGCGGCGAGATCATGCGTCATGAGAGCGATCGGGCAGACGGCGTTCCGCAACGCGTAGGCAATCGCAAGCTTGTCCTTCTCCCGCTCCGCCTCCTGGAGGCATTCGGCGGCAAGAGCCCTGCTCTGCACCACCTGTCCCTGTAGCAGCAGGACGCGGGCCAACATGGCCTTGGCCAAAACGCTCTGGTTGAGCAGGAACCACATCTGGTGCGGGCCGTCCTCCAATCCGTGAGCCTCGTGATCCAGGGACAGGGTGAGCTCCCGCCTCGCATCCTCTTGCGCTCCGTAGAAATGCGCGGCGGCGCCGATCAGGCGTCGACCTACGGTCTCGTTGGCGGGATTCTCCGTTCGCAGGGCGATCTCGAGGTATCGCTCGCCGACGGACTTGGCGGCGTCATATTGGCCCGAGTTGAGATTGTAGCTCCACAGCGTCCATACAGCCTTGAGCTGCAGCTCGAGATCGGACATTTCTTCGGCGAGCACGAGGCCGATGTTGAGGGCCGCTTTCATGCGGTCGGCAGAGCCGGTAGTGTTGAGAAGGGCGAATCCCAATGCGACATGGAGCTGCGCCTTGAGCCTTGGATCGGAGGTGAGCTCAGGGCCGAGATGGGCGAGGGCGTGCTCGATCCGGCTGGAGCACTCCACGAAGGACAGTAACTGCATCCATACCGGAACGAAGCCCGCCGTCAGCTCGACTCCGAGCGCGGCATCGCCATCAGGCGCAAAGGCCCAGTCGAGCGCGACATGCACGTTCTCGATCTCCTGGGCGAGGCGGGAAACATCGTCAGAGGTTGGGGAAGTGTCGCCAAGCGGCGTCACGAGCTGCCTCAGGAAGCTCGCTTGCCGTCGTGTCACTTGCGCGACGAGGCCCGCTCGCGCCAGCTTCTCCAAGGCGTAAGCACGCGTCGTCTCGAGCAGGCGCCACCGCCCCTCGAAGGAGGGATCCAGAGCGACCAGCGATTTGCCGACCAAATTGAACAGCGTCTCTATGACGTCCGATCGTGTAAGGTCGTCGTCTGCCACTGCAATGGCCGCGTCCAGCGTGAAGCCGGCCGGAAACACCGCGAGCCGGCAAAGCAGCCTCTGCTCCTCGGACGACAACAGATCGTAGCTCCAGTCCAGCGTCGCTCGCAGGGTCTGGTGCCGGGGCAGCTGGTCGCGACGACCGCTGCTCAGGAGCTCGAAGCGCCGGTCCAGGCGTGTCAACACGGCGTCCACCCCGAGATTCGCGACCCGGGCTGCGGCGAACTCCAGCGCGAGCGGAATTCCGTCGAGCCGCCGGCAGACGGCGGCTATCTTGGGCAAATCGCTTGGGTCGGGAACGAAGCTTGCACGCAGCGCCCGCGTGCGTGCGACGAAGAGCTGCACCGCGCTTTCCCGAAGAAGCAGATCGGGATCCAGGATATCTGGTCCGGGGACTGACAGCGGCGGGATGGCTGCAACGTATTCGCCGTCGATGCGCAGCCCTTCGCGGCTGGTCGCAAGGACGGTGACATTCGGACAATTGCGAAGTACCGCGCTGGCGATTTGTGCGGCCACGTCGATGACATGCTCGCAATTGTCGAGCACGAGGAGCAGGCGCCGAGTGCCGATGGCCTCGGCAATGCTTGCAGAGGAGACGTTCTTGTCGTTCAAGGCAAGCTTCAGGGCGCGGGCCGTTGCAGCGATCGCGAGTGCCGGATCCTGCAAGGACGCGAGCTCGATCAGTGCGACGGACTCGCCGAACGATGACGCGACGTGCCGAGCAAGTTCGATGGCCAGCTTCGTCTTTCCGATGCCGCCGGGGCCGACGAGCGTCACCGCCCGATATGCGGACAGGATGTCGACCAGTTCGGTCAGGCAATCCTCGCGACCGATCAGAGGCGCACGCATATTCGGAAGGTTGCTCGAGAAGGAGCTGGACGGAGCGGATATCGTAGTGGCCGCCCCGTGATCCGGATGTCCGCTTCGCCAGCTTCCGGCGAGGGTGTATCCTCGGCCTGAGACCGTTCTGAGGAGATCGCGATCCTTGCCGAGCGCCTTGCGAATGGCGGAAATATGGACCTGGAGCGTGTTGTCCTCGACGACCTGGCCCGACCAGACGGTCCCGATCAATTCATCCTTGGTCACCAGCAGGCCGGCAGAGTCCGCCAGCTTCTCGAGAAGCTCGAACGCACGGCTGCCAATCGGCACCGCGACGTTGTCGTGTCTCAGCTCCCTGCGCTGGCAATCAATGAGCCAGTTTCCGAAAGTAAAGGTTCGATTGGCCGGCGAAGACGACATTGGGATCCGTAGATCAGATTCACAGTCGCGATGCCGGCAAAGTCATGGCCCCCGAGGACCACCGTCACTTGGCAATAATATGGAAGCATGACTATGCCTTGGTCTCGTATAGGGGAGGCCGTTGGCATGTCAAGAAGACCTTCGCCGCCCTCGGGCCTCCGCCGTCGGGCCAGTGTTCGATATGCTGGTTGTTCCATACAGGAATTCGTGACGATAATCGGTGTGGGGGCGTCTGAAATTTCCCGATCTTGCACCCTTAACCTGCGACTAAATCGCGTCTTGCTACGGTCGTTTCGATGGAGGCCTTCAACGATCGCGGATTCCGCCGGCCGCGCATCTTCTGGCCTGGCGCGATACCAGCAATAAATGCCTCAGCAGCCAGCGCCGAGTCGACGGCGCAATGCCGCCCGGTCGGCTTGATCTGGCCATCGGGAAATAGCGGCCGAGTGCAGCGTGCTGATCGGAAGAACGGCGCTGCATGAGACTGCCGTTCTTCCGTCAGCGAGACAAAGGCCCTCAACGCTGCGAGGAGCTTCCTCGGCTCAGCGCCTGTCGCTTGCCTTGCAGCCAAGGGTCTGTCCGGTCCACGGGCTCAGTAGCCAGAGGTAGGCTCGCATGGAGGCCGGTGCCACGGAGCAGTCGCGTACGCACCGACGTCGGGAGCGCGAACGCAGCTGCGCTTGGCAGTGACCGGCACGCGCTGAACCGACGCATAGGAGTCGACGTTCGTGTGACGCGTGTTGTTGCTGCCTTCGCGAGCCATCGCGGGGGAGGCAATCAGGGCCGCAACGGCCAGTCCGGCCGACAAGAGCTTCAGAGTAGTCATTGCATGTCTCCTTGAAAAAGCGACGCCGGGAACGCCTCGGCTCGCACGTCAAACATGGGCACGCGCATGCCGGATCAGCAGCATCAATCGAACGATCGCTTTCGCCTTTGCACGGAGTCGTGGCCGGCTCGGTGCGCAGCTGCTGGTCCGCGAAATTACGTGGCTGCCGCAGTGTGGGCCCGGCGGGGTGCGCCGCTTGGCGCGGGCGCACTCCCGTGCGGATTCACGGATGGGCGTGGTCAGCTGCGTACGCAGGCTGCCCGTCTGTCGCTCCATCAACGATGCCATTGATAGACGTGGGATGGCGTGCTCCGAACACCGGCGCGGCGCCACCGGGCCGCTCCAGACCAATCCGTCCTGCCGGCGTCAGCGCGCCTCGGTTGAGCACGTCGCGATCCGGATACATTGATGCAAATGCCGCGGGTTCCTGGTCGGCGAAGGACCAGGTCGCGGAGGCCGAGGATATCGTTGCCGTAGAGATCAGCGCCGCGGCGATCATGGTCTTGAATACACTCATATCGACTCTCCATTACTCGTGAGGCGCGGAGTGTCGCTTGGCGATTGTCGCTGCTCGGCTGGTGACGTTTCCGAATCGTCTTCTGTGCCGAGTCATATAGGCAATGCAGTCGTAAAGACTTGTCCGGTACGCATCACTCTTGCGCGAAGACGAGTTGGGTAGCAGGCATGTACGCGGGCGATTGAGGAGGAATGGTCCATCTCCGACGTCGAATTCTGTAACGTTTGTCATAATCGTTCGCGCGATCGTGCGTGGTCGTATCAGTCGCGGCGTCCAGTTTAAAGGGCAGTCATCGAACATGCGGAATGCAAACCATGAAACTGCTCTCTTTCCTCTGCGTGATAGCTTGTCTTGAACTTTCGGGCACGGCATCTGCCCACACAGGCATGGGATCGCATATGTCGACGGCGAGAGGCGGTGCTCTCGGTACGAGTGCCGCGGCGCCTGGAACGAACTCGCTCGGCATTGCACTTCCCTCGTCGGAGGGCGACGGTCATGCGATGAAACGGCCTCTGCTCGGCACGGACGCGGCCATCGACAAGGAAGATGCCCGGCTCGAGAAAATGCTGGAAGGAGCGATCTGCCGCGGCTGTTGACAGGTGAGGGGTACCAGAAGCCGGGTCCGGCGGTCTTCCGCGGGACTAGCTGTGTCTCCTGACAGGATGGTGATAGACTTGCACGCAAGACAATGAAACCATTCGGGGCCGTGCCAATCATGGCTGAGACAGGCCAGCGTCCCGTCTACACCTGCTCGGAGTGGGAGATCGATCTTGCCAGGCGCGAATTGCGCTCGCTGGGAGACGTCGTTCCTCTGGGCGGACGCGCCTTTGAGATACTCGCGGAGTTGGTCCAGGCAGAAGGCGATCTGGTTACCAAGAACGATTTGGTCGAGCGCGTCTGGCGGGGCGTCTTCGTCGAGGAGAGCGCACTCAGGGTGCACATTGCGGCGATCCGAAGAGCCCTTGGTTCGGGCCGCGACATGCTCGCAACCGAGGTCGGACGCGGTTATCGCCTGCAGGGGACATGGCAGATCCGCCAGATGAATGCGCCCTTGCAATCTGTCGCATCCGAACAATTGCGCTCGACCAACATTCCGAGCGCATCCTTCGATCTGATCGGGCGGGCCACCGCCATCGCGCATCTGTGGGAGCTTCTCTCGGCGTATCGAGTGGTTAGCCTTGTCGGCCCTGGGGGCATTGGCAAGACGGCGCTTGTATTGGAAGCCGCCAGAAAGCCGCCGCCCGGCTTTGCGGCAGATCGGTTGATGGTCGAGCTTGCCTCGTTGTCCAACCCCAAAATGGTTTGCTCGGCCGTTGCCGGCGTGCTCGGCGTCAAGCTCGAAGGAGAGGACATCTCGCCGGGGGCGGTCGCACGTGCGATCGGCGCGCGGCAGCTCTTGCTCATCATCGACAATTGCGAGCATGTCGTCGAAGCGGTGGCCCAACTGGCCGACGCGATCGTCAGCCGCTGTCCCGGGACCACCATCGTTGCGACCAGCCGTGAAGCGCTGCGCATCGACGGCGAGCACGTCTATCGCGTTCCTCCTCTAGGCGTGCCGCCGGAATCCCGGCTCGGATGCGGCGGCGCATTTGCCTATACCGCCGTGGAATTATTCGTGACCAGGGCGAGGGCGCTCGGTTCGAACTTTGCGCTGGATGAGGAAAATCTCGAAGCGGTTGCCTCCATTTGCCGGCGGCTCGACGGGATTCCGCTTGCGATCGAGTTCGCGGCGGCGCGCACGGTGATGCTAAGTCCAGCGAAGATTGCTGTGCTCCTGGACGACAGGTTCAAATTCCTGACGACCGGCCGTCGGACGGCATTACCCAGGCAGCAAACCCTTCGTGCGACGCTCGACTGGAGTTACGATCTGTTGCCGGAGGTGGAGGCGCGGATCTTGCGGCCGCTCGGCGTTTTCGCCGGAGAGTTCTCGCTCGAAGCCGCGATCGCGGTGGCTGGCGAGGACATGAGCGAGGTGACGCGTCGGCTGGCGAATCTGGTGGCCAAGTCGCTCGTTCTTGTCGACATTGGCGGTGATCATGCTCACTATAGACTGCTGGATACCACGCGCGCATACGCATTGGAAAAGCTGCGCTCCCGCGGGGAGCTTGCCGGCGCGGCGCAGCGTCTCGCCGAATATTACCGCGGCTTCTTTGCGCGAACCGAAGCCGATAGCGAGCAGCCGCAGTCCGAGTGGCTTACGTTCTATGGTCGCCATATCGATAACGTGCGATCCAGCCTCGATTGGGCCCTCTCGCCGGCGGGGGACGCGCAGATCGGAGCAGCGCTGACCGTTGCGGCGGTCCCGCTATGGATGCAATTGTCACTGTTTGCCGAGTGCCGCGAGCGGACCGACCTGGCGTTGGCTCGTCTCGAGGGGAGTGCTGCGAATGCGCCGCAGCTGCGCATGCAATTGTTGGCTGCGCGCGGCTGGTCGCTGATGCATGGTATTGGAAGAGCCGGGGAGGCGGGTCTTGCCTGGGCCGAAACGCTGGGGCTCGCCGAGCAACTCGGCGACGACGATTATCTGCTGCGATCGCTCTGGGGGCTGTGCATCGATCGATTCAACAATGGCGAATTTCGCAAGGCACTCGGTCTCGCGCGCCGTTTTGCGGATATCGTGGCGGGATCACGCAACTCCGTGGATCGGATGATGGCAGAACGGCTCCTCGCTACTTCGATGCACTATCTCGGCGACCAGCGGCTGGCGCGCCGTCATATCGACCGGGCATTGGCCCGTCTTTACGATCTCACGACAAAGCCGCAGGTGTTTCGCTCCCGTTTCGACCTGCGCGCTTCAGCGTATTGCGTCCAGGCCCGCATCCTCTGGCTGCTCGGCTGCGTCGACCAGGCGCTGAGCGTGGTCGATCGCAATCTCGAGGAAGGTCGCACGAGTGGTCATGCCCTGACGTTTTGCAGCTTGCTCGGAGAGGACGCCTGCCCAGTTGCCTTTTTCGCCGGTGATCTCACCCTGGCGGAGCGCTACTACGCGATGCTGATCGAGCAGACCGAACGGCACCCGGTCCGGCTGTGGAACGTCTGGGCGCGCGCCTTCAGGGGGATGGTGATGGCGCGCGGTGGCGACCTTGAAGGCGGCCTGTCCTTGCTACGCAAGGCGCTAGGCATGGCGGGCGAGGCGCGATTCCTGCCGCGTTTTTTGCTTCCTCTTGGAGAACTGGCGGCATGTCTTGGAGAAGCCGGCGAGGTTTCGCAAGGGCTTGCAACCGCCGAAGAGGCGCTTGCGCTATGCGAAGCGCGTGAAGAGGGTTGGTATGTAGCTGAACTCTGGCGCATCAAGGGCGAATTGCTGCTGCGCTCTGGCGCGCATCATTCCGTGGCCGCCGCCGAGCAGGCCTTCGACCAGGCTTTGGTGGTGGCGCGGGGCCAAGGAGCTCTGTTCTGGGAACTGCGAACGACGATCAGCCTGGCACGATTGCGGATCGGCCAGGGCCGGTCGGCCGAGGCGTGGCATATTCTCGATTCCGTGTACGGCAAGTTTACCGAGGGCTTCGAGATCTCCGATCTGCGCCGCGCGAGGACAATGATGGCGCAGCTGTCGGCTTGGTAGCTCACGTCGCGGCGTGGCGTCCGATGTCTCGGAGCGGGCGCACGAGCTCGCTTAGTGAACCGCAAGCTTGTCCGACCGGGAGAAACGCAGCTCGATGAGCAGATCCGATGCTGTCTTGAGACTGCGTGCACCGAATCCCTCGGTGAATCGGGCATACACAGGCGCAAGAAGTTCCTCTGCGTCCCGGTGGCGGCCTTGCCGCTGCCGCAACTTCGCAAAAGCGATTGCCGTACGCAGCTCGTAACCGAGCGCACCCTGTTGGCGGGCCAATTCGAGGGAATGCTCGAGGGTCTGCTCCGCCAGCAACACGTCCGGCGTGGCCTTCCGTATCAGCGCCTCGGCCTTCACCCGCAGCATGTCGGGCATCTCCAGCAGGAAGCTGCAACGTCGCGCCTGGGCAATTGCCCGGTTGATCGTTTCCAGCGCCGCGTCGCCGCGATCTGCCGCCGCCAGCGCCGCAGCAAGCGGTACGCTCAACCCTGCGACCGCACCGAAACGATGGTCCTGCAGCTTCTCGACCGAGCCCTCCAGCAACGGGAGACCCGAATCGGCTCCGCGCGCGAGCAGTGCAATTCCTTTCATGGCTTCTGCGGCGATGTGGAGCGTGGCGAGCTTGTGCGTGCGACTCTCGGCCAGAAGCGTGTCGATAGAATCCTCGTAACTGTCCAGTTCCTCGTTCCAATAGAAGACGTCGAATGCCCAGAGCAGCGCCCGGCAGAGCATGGTGGGGTGGTTCATGGTGCGCGCATCGGAAACGGCCTTTCGCACTGTCTCCATGGCCCGGTCAGGATATCCCTGGAGCCAAAGGTTGCGGGCCAAGGTGATTGGCGCGCGGCCGGGGTAGTCGAGCGTCGGCTCGCCATCGACATCCGCATTCGCATCGGGACGCGACATCGCCGCCTCTATGTACGCGCGGGAGGCGGCAAGGTTGCCGAGATAATGGCAGGAGATGCCGAGCGCCACGCGCATGCGGGAAAGGGCGCCGGGATCGCCGCTCTCGAGTGCAACGCGCTCGCCTCTTCTGGCCGTCGTCAAGCCGTCGTCGAATTTTCCGGTGAGCAGTTGGAGCAGATGCAGCCGATTGATCAGCCGGACCTGGCCGGAGAGGTCGCCGTTCTTCTCTGCCAGCGCGAGCGCGCGGTTGAGGCAGATCATGGCCAGATCGTCAAGTTGCCCGGTGAGTGTTCGGGCGGATCCGAGTGCGGCGTAGAGCACAAGACTGTGTTTCGCGCTTTCGGCGGTTTCATCGAGAGCCTCGAGGGCACGGGCAGCCCAATGCTCGCATTCGGCCAGGAGCGACAATTTGAAGAACAGAGGAATCGCTGCGGCCGTGAGCGCAACGCCGATGCCACGGTTTCCCCGGTCCGAAAAGCACCATACCAGAGCACTTCGTATGTTGCCGAACTGATCGGCGGCGGTCGAGAAACCGTCGCTCGCCGTGCCATCCGTGTCCTCGAGCAGGGCGAGAAAGTAGTTGGCATGACGCCACGCCACCTCATCGGCATCGGTGTCGGCGGCGAGCCGCTCCTCCGCGTAGGCCCGGGTGGCGTCAGGAAGCCGATAGCGGGTCGATTGCCGATCGGCGCTCGACGCAAGTATCGATTTGGTGACGAGACTGTCGATGATCGCCGGAATGGCGCCATCGTCCTTTGCAGTCGCGGCAATCGCCTGCGCGGCGTCTAAGGTGAAGCTGCCGACGAATACGGACAGCCGATTGAGAACCTCGCGCTCTGCTCCGGGCAGGAGATTGTAGCTCCATTCGATGGTCGCGCGTAGCGTGCGGTGGCGTGGCAAAGCAGTGCGCCGTCCCTCCCAGAGCATATTGAATTGCTTATCGAGGAGTCGGAGCATTGCGCCGACGCCGTATGCGCCGACATGGCCCGCGGTGAGTTCGATTGCCAGCGGAATGCCGTCGAGACGTCGGCAGACGTTTCCGACGTCCGAGGCGTTCGCATCCGTCAACGCGAACTCGCTCCCTGTGGACGTCGCACGCTCGACGAAGAGCTCGACGGCGGGATAGGCCAGCGCGCTTGCCGCAGTCAGAATGGCCTTCTCCGGCGGGCTTGCCAGTGGCAGAAGGCGATAGACATGTTCGCTCTCGACACGCAACAGCTCCCGGCTGGTGGCAAGGATGTGCAACTCCGGTGCCTCCTGAAAGAGCCGATCTGCCAGTGCGGCCGCCGCATCGATGACATGCTCGCAACAATCCAGAATGAGCAGCATGCGCTTGCCGCGAAGGAGAGTCGCAAGATCCGTCGAGGGATCGTTCGATCTGGCCGGCAAGCCAAGCGAAGCTGCGGCGACGGCCGGCATGAGGGCGGCATCGCAAGTCTCGCCCAGACTGACGAAGCGGACCTGGCCTGCGAATTCGGCGAGCAGGGTGTAACCGACCGAAACGACCGCCGTCGTCTTACCGATGCCGCCCGGCCCGACGACGGTTACGAAACGCTGAACTCGCAACCGTTCGGATATTTCCCGGATGGTTCTTTCACGTCCCACCATCTGCCGGGGACGCGCCGGCAGGTTGTGGACATCAGGAAGACTGGACGGCTCCGGTTGTACCTCGTCGGGCTCGGAGATCGACCCGACAAAACAATAGCCCCTTCCGGAGACGGTGCTCAGATAGCGGACGCCGGCATTGCCGACTCCGAGCGCCTTGCGAAGCGCCGCGATGTGAACGCGCAAGCTGTTCTCGTTGACACTGGAGCCGGGCCACGCTCTGGTGATCAGATCGCTCTTGCTGACGACGGTTCCCGCTTGTCGGATCAATGTGAGCAGGATGTCGAAGGCCCGCGCCGACAGCTGGATTTGCTCGCCATTCCTTTCAATCCGCCGCTGCCCGGCGTCGAGATGAAACGGGCCGAAGACGAAAGTCTCCCGAGAGGCGCTCTCTTGGTCAGATGGGAGAGCAGCGGCCATGTCAATATCGCTCTGCCAACTGGCGGCCCCTCTAGGAGTTCAACCGACGAACGACTTGTCGGGTTCTAGAACTCGGGACCTCGCTAGGACGTGTGGAGGTTGTGCATGCTCAAAACTAACATCGGGCCATATCGACGTAAAGGATGGTCGCTATGCGCCGCATGTCACGGCCGCATATGGAGCTTTTGCGCTTTCAGCCTTTGATGCGGCGATATGTCACTCAACGGCGCTCGGCTCTAGCCGATGATCACCGGCGAGAAGAAGTCCTCCAGTCCGATACGGCGCAGCAATTCGGCGCGTGCGCGGCCGGCGATGGCGTCGATGGCGGCTGCGCCATCGTCATCGGGATCGAAATGAACCCTGAGCGGCCGCCGCCCCAATGGCATATTCACGACATCGACGATGGCTCTCGCGACGTCTTGCGGAGCCCGATCCCTGGGCGAAAACTGCGCCAGTCCCGCGAGCGCGGTCTCCGTCACATCGCCGGTCGGGCCGTCGGCGTATTCCTCGGCGCGAGCGGTGTCCGTTGGCCGACCGGAGCGAACGTAGTGGCCGGGTCCGAGAGCGCTCGGAACGACGATGCTGGTCTCGATCCCCCATCGTGCGAGTTCGCCGGCATAAGCAAGCGCTAGCGTGTCGATGGCGGCTTTCGACGACGCATAGGCGCCAAGAAATGGCACCGCGACGCCAGAGGCACAGCTCGATGTGATCCATATCATCAGGCCTTGGCCCTGTTTGCGTAATTGCGGCAACGCCGCCCGATTGAGGCGCTGCGCGCTCAGCACGTTGATCTCGTAGAGTTCGGCGAGTTGCTCCGGCGTAAAGGCTTCCGTTGGCCCATAGAGGACCTGTCGCGCATTGTGCACGATCACGTCGAGGCGTTCGTGTTCGGCGATGACGCCTGCAATGGCCGCGGTCACGGAGGCTGCCGAGGAGATATCAAAGTCGATGGTACGAAGCTCAGCGGCCTGTGGCCCCGTCCTGCCGGAGCCAGGTTCGCTCAGGTCGCCCGCTTCCCGCATTGAGACGTAGACCGTGTGCCCCGCCTGCGCCAGTTCCTCACAGATGCTTCGCCCGATGTTGTTTCCAGCTCCCGTTACGACGATCACTTTGCTCATTGGATCCCCACTCGCATTCCGTCTCCGCGAGGATGGCCTCGCCGCTGACGCGACCCGTCGTCTGGCGGTCGTTACCCATGCGCGAAGAGGATGTGACTTAGGGCGAGGTGCGAGGGCGGTCTTTCGCGCATTACGTACAATTTTCATATAGCACGGAGAATTTTCAGAGCGCCCGAACCGCGGCGCAAGTAAGTCGTGTCCAGCCGCACGGAAGGCATGAACGAGGCGTGCCTTTGCGAAATTGGCGTTGAGTCTAAGAAGATCGGAGCCGCGCCGGCCGGCTAGGAAACCTTCTCGTTATCCGACAATGCGACCGTTTCGCTCCGCTCGCCGGGCGGCTTGTGGCTCGGAAGGAGACTGAATGAATCTACCAGGCAAACTACCGTGGTCGAGCCTCGGATCGCTCATCTTGATTGCGGCGGTCGTGGGCGGTGGCGCAGCTGCGTTCGCCTACACCGCAGGATGGCTCTCGCCGGGGCGTTTGACGCCCGAACGGATGATCGAGGCGCTGACGCCATCCGGCATTACACCACTCGGACACCGGCGAAACCACGCCAAGGGAATTTGCTTCACCGGCACGTTCGAGGCCAACGGAAACGGCGTAGAACTCTCCCGAGCCAAAGTCTTCCTGCAGGGGAGATATCCGGCTCTCGGCCGCTTCAATCTCGGTACCCCCAATCCGAACGCGGTAGACGCGACCGTGCGCGTGCGCGGTCTCGGACTTCAGATCGCGGCAGATGGCGAGGTCTGGCGGATGGCGATGATCAACCCACCGTTCTTCGCGGTCTCGACCCCCCAAGCCTTTCACGACCTGCTGATCGCGTCCGGCAAGAAGGATCCGGACGCGATGAAGGCGTTCATTCAGGCAAATCCAGAGTTCGGTCGTTTCTCGGCCTGGGCCAAGGCGGCGCCGTGGACCGCCAGCTATGCGGAGGAGTCTTATCATGGTCTCAACAGCTTCATTTTCACGAATGCCAAGGGCGGCAATCACGCGGTGCGATGGTCGCTGCTGCCCGCGGCACAACCTGTCCCGATCTCGCAAGCCGATCTCGAGAAGCGTGCTCCCGATTATCTCGAGCAGGAGATCGCGGAGCGGGTCCGGACAGCCGGTCCGCTGCGATGGACCATGGTCACGACCGTCGCGGATCCCGGTGATCCGACCGCAGACCCCAGCAAAGCCTGGCCGGAGACCCGTCGCAAGATTGAAGTCGGAACGCTGATCGTGCAGCGGATCGAACCGGAGCGCGATGGACCGTGCCGCGACATCAACTTCGATCCCACCGTCCTGCCCGAGGGAATCCGAGTGTCCGACGATCCGTTCCCGGCCGCGCGCTCATCGGTCTATCGCAGGTCCTATGACTTGCGCGCCGCGGAAGCCAAGGACTATCCGCGTACCGGAGCCGCAAAGCCGTGATCAAAGCTTCTCATCGCTTCACGCTGGTCCAGCGGCTCCTGCACTGGCTGATGGCGGCCTGCATCCTTGCCATGCTCTTCATTGGTGCCGGCATGGTCTCGACAGTCGCACCAGAGTATCTTCCGCTGATTCTCATCCACAAGACGCTCGGCGTCACCTTGCTGGGCCTCGTTCTGATCAGGCTGGCACTTCGGCTGTATTACGGCGTCCCTTCATTGCCGGACGATCTTCCGAGAGCCGTGAAGCTCGGAGCAAGATCGTCGCACCTACTGCTGTATGGCTTCATGATCGTCATGCCGCTGCTCGGCCTCGGCATGCTCTGGACAGCGTCCTATCCGGTCGTTCTCTACGGCGGCATTCAAATTCCAGCATTGTTGCCGCAGAGCGACCATGCGCACACGCTGTTTTGGAACGCCCATGTTTATCTGGGCTTTGCGTTCTTTGCTCTCGTGCTGCTGCATCTGGCAGCGGGGTTATTCCACGCATGGGTTCGGCGCGACGGCGTTTTCGGCACGATGTCGCTGGCGCGCGTACGAGACAGAACTACGGACGGCGAATGACCCTCGGACCTCACCGCGGCGAGAATTCTCCAATCTCCAAGCAAGGATAACGATGATGACCAAAGTCGAACTCCAGACACCGACCGATCTCGGTGCCAATGTGAACCGGGACGTGCCAGCCGCGTTGAGAGCGCTGCTCGCCGACGTATTCGCCCTTTATTTGAAGACCAGGAACTTCCATTGGCACGTATCCGGCCGCCACTTTCGCGACTACCATCTGCTGTTCGACGAGCAGGCCGAGCAGATCTTCTCGATGACCGACGATATCGCCGAACGCGCCCGCAAGATCGGCGGCACCACCCTGCGCTCGATCGGCCACATTGCCCGCGAGCAGCGAATTCTGGACAACGACGCCGACTATGTCGACCCGCAGGACATGCTCGCTGAGCTGCGCAGCGACAACCAGCAGCTGACGCGGGAGATGCGCCGAATTCACGATCTCTGCGATGAATACGGCGACGTCGCCACAGCAAGCCTCCTGGAGAACTGGATCGACGAGACCGAGCGACGAATCTGGTTCCTGTACGAGACCGGCCGTACCGGTCCGACTTCGTAAGCTCAAGATGTGCCGACCGGCATGGTCGTCGTCGAGCTGATCACGGGGTCAGCGCGCTGTTCGCTCCGCAGCGGCGCGGGTTCGCTGCGGGCATCGCATTCAGCTTCGCGCTCGATAGCCGTGAATCCCGTTACGTCCAGCCGGCGACGGTATAGGCCATGATGACGGCTTCGACGTTCACCCGGCATCAGGAGATCGCCTGGCGCGGCGGTCAGATACGGTCGACTTCGCGCCTGGTCGCTGAAGAGACCGCGCTTGCGCTTACCTATAACGGATCGACCCATGCGGTAATGATGGGCACCCCGGGCGATCTCGAGGATTTCGGTATCGGCTTCAGCCTCACCGAAGGCATCGTCGAACGCGCGAGCGAGATCAAAAGCATCGAGATTCTCCCGAACGAGCTGGGTGTCGAGGTTCGGATGTGGCTCGATGGCGACCGCGCCGCGTCCTTGGCGACGCGTCGCCGCGCCATCAGCGGGCCCGTCGGATGCGGGCTGTGCGGCATCGAGAGCCTCGAACAGGCATGCCGCCCGCCATCGCAGGTCGCGAGCCGAAACATCGTCTTTCATGCGCGGGACTTGCTTGGCGCCATGCAGGCGCTGTCCCCGCTCCAAGTCCTGAACCAGCAGACGCGGTCTGTCCACGCGGCGGCGTTCTGGCATCCGCGCACCGGCATCGGTCTGGTGCGCGAGGATGTCGGCCGGCACAATGCGCTCGACAAGCTGATCGGTGCGATGGCACGCGAGGGACGCCCCGCTGTCGACGGCGCCGTGCTGCTGACCAGCCGCGTATCGGTCGAGATGGTGCAGAAGGCCGCGAGGATCGGCGCACCGGTCGTCGTGGCCGTATCCGCTCCAACCGCACTCGCCATCCGGACCGCGGAGGAGGCGGGCATCACTCTGCTTGCGATCGCCCGCGACGACGGATACGGCGTTTTCACGCATGCACGCCGCGTTCTGCTGCCCGACGAGGCCGCAGCGCGCTGAGGCCTGATCTCGCGGGAAATTGGCGCCGTGATGCAAGCCAGATCCCTGGTCGTTGCCGGCTAGGAGCGGGCCGGCGTCGATGATCCCGAGCGATCACTGCTTGTCGGGTCTCTCCTGACCGTGTCGGGTGATGTCCTGGAGAAAGGCCCTCATCGTCTTTCCGCTGGGGCTGCTCTACTTCGCTATCGGCTTCCGCGTCTTCAAGAGCAAGTTCCTTTGGGAACGACCTCGTACTGGCCGCAAGTAGCGACCAGGCGGAATGCCGCCCGTTGTGGTGGCTTTCCGCTGGATAGCAGCCATGCTCAATCAAGCAATAAAGAAAGGGCGCCGGCTTCGGCGCCGTTCCCGTCAGGTCTTCGGCATGACGCCTGGACTGTTGTCCGGCCACTGCGCGATCAACTTCTCGTCGATGTTGAGGTGTTGGGCGACCAGCCTCGGCGGGGTGTGCGCCAGCCAGTTGGAGAGCGATACCTCCTCGTAGCGCGGAGCCCGGAAGACACCGATGAACTGCACATCGGTATCGCCGACGTTCTCGACGTAGTGTCCGAGATTGCGCGGGATATAGCCGATGTCCCCCGCGGAAAAATCCGTCGTGCGTATGTTGGGCCCCGTATCGAACACCGTCATTCGCGCCTTGCCCTTGATGTAGTATTGCCACTCGTCTGCGTTCGGGTGCCAATGCATCTCGCGGACGGCGCCCGGCGGCATCGTCACCAGCGCTGCCGCAACCGTGGTTGCCACCTTGAAGTTGCTGCTGTCGGCGACTCGGATGCTTCCCGCAGCACTCTCCTTGAGCGGTGCGGAACTAGCCAGCGGATAGACGAAGGGATAAGGCGGCGCCTCGGCATGTTCGGCGATGAAGGCACGATCTGTGGCGAGATCGCCGGGAAGCGTGCCTTGGAAGATCCAGAGATTGTGCAACGGAATCTTGGCAAAGGTTTCGGCCGGCACGCCGAAGTTCTTGCTCAGCACCTCCGGCGGAGTATGGGCGAACCAATCTGTCACCAGCAGTGTGTTGAACTCGTTGGCGTGGCCGTCGTCGAAGCAGATCACGAACTCGCAGCCGTCGGGACCAAGTCCTTGCAGGGAATGGGGCGCGCCCGACGGGAAGTACCAGAGGTCGCCGGCCTTGAGATCGGCCACATAAGGGCGGCCCTGGACGTCGAGCACGGTGATGCGACAGCCACCGTAGGTCATGATCGCCCATTCGGCCGCCTGATGCCAATGCAGTTCGCGGATGCCGCCGGCGGACAGTCGCATGTTGACACCGGAGATCTCCTTCGAGAGCGCGAAGTCGGCAACAGTGACCTGGCGGGCCCAGCCGCCGTTCTGGATGCGCCTGGGCGCGTTGTTGAAGGAAGCCCAATTCATCGGCAGGCCGCCGACATCCGTCGCCGGCGGCGTCTGCGCGGAGGGAAATTGCTTCCCCAGAGCCGGATTCTGTGGCCCGTGATCGCTCAGGCTGCTGGCATTCTTGGCATTTATCGCCCCCTGCGGCGGCTCATCCGGGTTACCGAAGGTCGCGCCTTGCGCACCGGAGCCGACCATTGCGGCGCCCGCCGCTGACATAGCCAGCAATTCTCGTCGTGAAAACATGTTGGTCGCTCCTCAACGCATTGTCGAGCCTCCAGCGAGACTCCAGCGTTGAAGCCTAGTTTCGTCCTGTCCGTCCAGCTTCCGCGAACGACGCTCTTTTTTCCGGAATGCACTATCGACGTCCGCAAGGCCTGCGCGCTCGCAGCGGGACTGAAGGTGTGCAATTGCGAAATTCGAGGGCCGATTTGAAAAGACGCTACAGCTGCTGCGATCCTTAACTTCGATGGGATCACCATATTCAGAGATATCTTCGATGAAAAGAAAATCGGTTCGTCCCTATCGTGAGCCTGCCGGAGGCTGGGGAGCGCTGAAGGCACTCAGTGAGGCCCTGCTGGTGCAGCGCGTGCCGATTAAGGGCGCAGTGACGCTGAGCCGCATGAACCAGCCGCAGGGGTTCGATTGTCCCGGCTGCGCGTGGCCTGATCCGAAGCATACCTCGTCATTCGAATTTTGCGAGAACGGCGGCAAGGCAATCGCTTGGGAAGCAACGTCCAAACGATGCACGCGCGAATTCTTCGCTGCACATACCGTCTCGGAGTTGGCAACCTGGAGCGACTATGATCTCGAAATGGTCGGGCGGCTCACGCATCCGATGGCCTATGATGCCGCATCCGACCGCTATCTTCCGGTGGAGTGGAGCGATGCCTTCGACATGATCGGCCGTGAGCTGAGGGCGTTGCCGGATCCGAACATGGCGGAGTTCTACACGTCCGGACGGACCTCGAACGAGGCAGCATTCCTCTATCAGCTCTTCGTCCGTGAATATGGTACCAACAATTTTCCCGACTGTTCGAACATGTGCCATGAGGCGACCAGCGTCGGCCTGCCGCAATCGCTCGGCGTCGGCAAGGGTACGGTGCTGCTGGAGGATTTCGACAAGGCCGACTGCATCTTCATCTTCGGCCAGAACCCGGGCACCAACAGCCCGCGGATGATGACGAGCCTGCGCAATGCGTCGCGCCGCGGGGCGTCGATCATCTCCTTCAACCCGTTTCGCGAACGGGCGCTCGAGCGCTTCCAGGCGCCGCAGAGTGCCGTCGAGATGATCACGCTGACGTCGACGAAGATCAGCTCGAAGCTTTTCCAAGTGCGTGTTGGCGGCGACGTCGCGGTCCTCAAGGGTATCATGAAGATCTTGGTCGAGCTGGATGACGCGGCCCGCGCCGCCGAGCAGCCGGAGATCCTGGACTGGAATTTCATCAAGGGGCACACCACGGGGATCGAAGCGCTGATTGACGACCTCAAGCGAACGCAATGGCCAGACATCGAACGTCAGTCCGGCCTGACGCGCGAGGACATGGCGTGCGCGGCCGAAGCCTATAGGAAGTCGGAGCGCGCCATTCTCGTTTATGGCATGGGGATCACCCAGCATCAGCGAGGCGTGGACAACGTGCAGCAGATCGCCAACCTTGCGCTCCTGCGCGGCAATGTGGGACGCGAGGGTGCCGGCGTTTGCCCGGTTCGCGGCCATTCCAACGTGCAGGGCGATCGCACCGTGGGCATCACGGAGGTCCCCAAGCCGGATTTTCTCGAGCGGCTCGAACACCACTTCGGCTTCAAGCCGCCGTCAGAGCCGGGACACAATGTCGTGACGGCTTTGGAAGCCATGATCCGCGGCGAGGTGAAGGTCTTCTTCGCCATGGGCGGCAATTTCGCCGCTGCCATTCCCGACCGGCGTGCAACGCAGGCGGCTCTGCGCAAGCTCGATCTGACAGTCCACGTCTCCACCAAGCTGAACCGAAGCCATCTGATCCATGGTCGCGCCGCCCTGATCCTGCCCTGTCTCGGCCGCACCGAAATCGATGTCCAGGCGACGGGACCTCAATCCATCACGGTGGAAGATTCCATGTCGATGGTCCACGCTTCGGGTGGCCGCAACACGCCGGCGTCAGAGCATCTGCTCAGCGAAGTGGCGATCGTTGCCGGCGTCGCCAAGGCCACCCTCGGCGACCGCACGGTAGTTGAATGGGATGGGTTTGTTGACGATTACGATCGCATCCGCGATGCCATCGAGGCGGTCTTCCCCATCTTCCAGGACTACAATGCGCGGATCCGCGTACCCGGCGGCTTCCATCTGACCTCGACGGCGCGGGAACGAATCTGGGCCACCTCGTCGGGCAAGGCCAATTTCCTGGTATTCGAGGGATGTGGCGAGGATCCAAAGCAATGCGATCCCGATTTCCTATGGCTCAGCACGATCCGCAGTCATGACCAGTACAATACCACGCTCTACTCGATGTCGGATCGCTATCGCGGCGTCTTCGGACAGCGCGATGTGGTGTTCCTCAGCGAATACGAGATGAAAAAGCGCGGCTTTGCCGAGGGCGACCGCGTGGACCTCATCACGGAATCCACCGATGGAGTCGAGCGGGTCGTGCGTAACTTCCGCGTGGTCGGTCATTCGTTTCCGGCCGGCTGCTGTGCAGCCTATTATCCGGAGGCCAATCCGCTGGTGCCGCTCTATGCCCGCGATCCCATGAGCTTCACGCCGTCGTTCAAGGGTGTTCCGATCCGCTTGGTGCGCTCGAGCGACGTCGCGACTGCAACAGAGAGGCTTTGAATCCGCGTCCTCCCCGGATCAGGTCGAGCCCACCGGCTCGGAGATCGGCAGCGTAAACCAGAAACGTGCGCCTCCCTGAGCGCCCTTACCTTCGGCATGGATCCGGCCGCCATGCGCTTCGACAATGGAGCGGCAGATCGGCAGGCCCATGCCCATGCCGCTATCCTTGGTCGTGAAGAAGCTTTCGAACAGCCGACCGACATGTTCGGGGTCGATGCCCGGACCGTTGTCTTCCATCGAGCAGCATAGGGTTTTCGTATCCAGGGAAATGGTGGTGATGACGATCCTGCGGTTTTCGGTGCCGGCCTGGGTCATGGCCTGCACGGCGTTGATTGCCAGATTAACGATCACCTGCTGGAGCTGGGTGCGGTCGCCAAGCACCAGCGGCGCTGCCGGATCGGGGCGGTGCTGGACCGCGACGTCGCGAGACTCCATTTCATGTCGCAGGAACAACAGGGCTTCCCGGACGACATCGTCGAACGAGAGGAAGATCCGCTCCGGAGTCTTGCGTGCCGCCATGCCGTGAACGCGCGCCACGACGCTCGCGGCGCGTCTGGCATCCGTGGCCGTGTTCTCGATCACCTTGCGTAGCTCGGCCAAGTCGGGATTGGGTCTGTCGAGCCATCGCAGGCCGGCTGCGGCATTGGTCGTGATGGCCGACAACGGCTGGTTGACCTCATGGGCTATCGAGGCGGTGAGCTCGCCGAGCACCGAGATTCGCGCGGCATGCGCGAACTCCGCCTGCACCTGTCGGAGCCTCTCCTCAGCGCGGACACGCTGCGAGATATCGATCGTGCCGACGAGGCTCAGCTCGAGATCATCTATAGGACCGACCCGCGCCGTCGTAAATAGGACGTCGAGGATGCGGTTGTCCCACGTGACCATCCGGGTCTCTTCCTCGAAGTGGGTCTCTCCGCGAAAGCGGGATTCCATGGCGCGTCGGAATGTGTCCGGGCGCTCCTTCCAGGTGTCGACCATGGACCGTCCGATATACTGATCGGAGCTTCTTCCGAACATCTGAATGGCCCGTTCGTTGGCTTCCTGGAACGAGAGCGCCTCCATGCATGTTTTGAGAAAGTCGGGGTGGCTGTCGAAATAGGCACCGAGATCCTCGACGCCCTCGGCCCTCAGCTTTCGGAACAGTGCAACCAACCGGCTGGCGTCGAGTTGCCGGAATGCGATCGGCATACGGCTGAACAGCTGGCGATAGCGCTGCTCGCTCCGCTCCAGTTCGGCGATCGCCCTATTCCGGGCGGCGATGTCCATGGCTGCTGCGACGAGCGTCAGCGATGCAGCCAGGAAAGCTGCGACTGCGATCACCGTGAAATCATACTCAAGCAAGAAGCAGGCGAGCGACAACAGGGCCAAGGCGACACTGCCCCAGGCCCACAGGAGAACGCGATTCTGCTTGGTCTCGGTCGGCAGCACGTCGCGCCACCATCGCCGGAGCTGTACGCGATGGGAGCCATTCGGGCGTTCAGACGTCATAACGAACGTCTACTGAGGTGCGGAAGAGCCGTCTTTTGCGTTTCCGCAGGCGGTTTGTCAAAACGCATGACGCTACGCGCCGACATGGGTCGCAGCCACTCTCCGGTCGTGGGCCGAAGCTGTTGCTGCCACGGGGCGCATCACGCCAAATCGCCGCTTGAATGCGGCACATCGATGACGCGCGCCGGTGGGTGCCACCGCCGATCTTGCGGTCGCCCGGCCCCCCGGGCCTCGACCTCCAACGGGACGCTCTTGGTCGCCACCTCAGCGAACCACTCCACTGTGTACACACTTCGGCGCCAGGCATTGTCACCAGATGACAGACGTTGACCGTGATCCAGACGTTGCCATGGCCGGCAGAAGCGGCTGGATTGTCGCTCCTGCTCCCATCTCCATGTGCATGAACATGGTTGGCGTGTAGAGCGCCGGATGCCGGGCACCAAGTGAGCGATGGTCGTCTCCGGCGTGACGGTCACCAGTGCTTTGGTCGACATGCCGTCTCGGACGCCTCAAACGGATTCGCGGGTCAATCCCTTAGCTCCGCCGGCGGGGGAAGTGCCGGGTGCTTCACTTGCAACAGACTTGGGTCCGGTGAGCCAGCTGCCGAGCTTGTCCAGATAGAGATAGACCACGGGCGTCGTGTAGAGTGTCAGGATCTGCGAGAGCATCAGGCCGCCGACGATGGTGTAGCCGAGCGGCTGGCGTAATTCCGCGCCGGTACCGGTGCCGAGCATCAGCGGCACGCCGCCAAGCAGCGCCGCCATCGTCGTCATTAGGATCGGGCGAAAGCGAAGAGTGCAGGCCTGGTAGATCGCCTCCTCGGGGCTCAGCCGCTGCCGGCGTTCCACCTCGAGAGCGAAGTCGACCAGCATGATGCCGTTCTTCTTGACAATGCCGATCAGGAGAATGATCCCGATGATGGCGATGACGCTGAGATCCATGTGGACCGCGAGCAGCAGCAGCAATGCGCCGATGCCGGCGGACGGCAGTGTCGAGAGAATTGTGATCGGATGGATGAGGCTCTCATAGAGCACGCCAAGAATGATGTAGATCACAATCAGTGCCGCCCCGATCAACAGCGGCGTGCCCGACAGGGACGACTGGAAGGCCTGCGCATTGCCCTGGAACGAGGTCGAGAGCGAAGCCGGCTTGCCGGTCTCCTTCTCGATCTTCTGGACCGCCGCCACGGCATCGCCAAGTGCAGCGCCGGGCCGCAGGTTGAACGAGATCGTGACTGAGGGAAACAGGCTCTGATGGTTGATCAGGATCGGGGCGGGCTCGATGACGCTGTGAACCAGCGTGCTCAGGGGGACCTGCTGGCCGCTGGCCGAGTTGAGGTAAATGTCCTTGAGCGCCTCAGGCCCATACTGGAACTTCGGATCGACCTCCATCACGACGTGATACTGGTTCAACGAGGTGAACATGGTGGAGACGATGCGCTGGCCAAAGGCGTCGTCGAGGACATTGTCGATCGTCGTCGGCAGGATGCCGAAGCTGGAAGCAATCTCGCGATTGACGGTGACCTGCAGTCTCGGGCCGGCATTGGCCTGGTCGCTCGCGACGTCGGTAATGATGTCGAGCGCGCGGAGCTTCTTCAGGAAGATCGCCGACCAGTGGCTGAGCTCGTTGGAATCGGCGTCCCTCAGCGTGTACTGGTATTGCGTCTTCGACAGGCGCGCGCCGATGGTGATGTCCTGAGCCGCCTGCATGTAGAGCGTGATGCCCTGGATGTGGGCGAGCCGTGGTCTCAGCCGGTTGATGATCTGGTCGGCGTTCGCCTTGCGTTCGGGCTTCGGCTTCAGGACGATGAAGATGCGTCCTTGATTGAGCGTCGCCGTCGGGCCGCCGGGGCCGATGTAGCTGGCTACCGATTGGATGGCCGGGTCCTTTGTGAGGACGCCGACGATCGCCTGCTGACGCTCGGACATGGCCGGGAATGAGATATCCTGGGCGGCCTCGGTGATGCCGACGATCTGTCCGGTGTCCTGCTGCGGAAAGAACCCTTTCGGGATGATGACGTAGAGAAAGCCGGTCAGCGCAATCGTCGAGAGCATCACGAGCAGCGTCAGGAAGCGATGGCGTAGCACGATGCGCAGGCCGCGCGTATAGAGTGCAAGCAGGGCGTCGAAGCCGCGTTCGAAAAGGAGGTAAAGTCGGCCGTGCTTCTTGCGCGAACTGTCCTTTAGGAGGCGCGCGCACATCATCGGCGTGAGCGTGAGCGAGATGATCAGCGATAGCAACAGCGAGGCGGTGATCGTGATGGCGAATTCTTGGAACAGCTTGCCGACATAGCCGCCCATCAGGAATAGCGGGATAAACACCGCGATGAGTGAGAAGGTGATCGAGGCGATCGTGAAGCCGATCTCGCTGGAGCCCTTGAGGGCCGCGTCCATCGGCGTCATGCCCTGCTCGAGATGACGAACGATGTTCTCGATCACTACCACGGCGTCATCGACAACGAATCCGACCGCAATCGACAGCGCCATCAGCGACAGATTGTCGAGGCTATAACCGAGGACGTAGAGGACTGCGAACGTTCCGATCAGCGCCAGGGGAACCGTGATAGCCGGGATGACGGTGGCCCAGAAATTCCGAAGGAAGAGGAATATGACCATCACCACCAAGGCGACGGTGAGCATCAGCGTGAACTGCACGTCCGAGACTGCGGCGCGGATCGTGGCGGTGCGGTCGGCTGCGATCGTCACTTTGATCGCAGGCGGAACGGAGGCTTGCAGTTGCGGCAGCAGCGCCTTGACGCGGTCGACGGTTTCGATGACGTTGGCGCCGGGAACGCGCTGGACGGCCAGAATGATGGCGGGGTCCTTGCCATACCAGCCTGCCAGGAGATCGTTTTCGGGCGCTTCGATAGCCGTGCCAACGTCGCGCAGCCGCACCGGAGATCCGTTGCGATAGGCGATGATGAGATCCTCATAGGTCGAAGGCTTCAGCAGCTGATCGTTGGTGTTGAGCGTGTAAGTCACGCGCGGGCTGTTGAGCGTACCCTTAGGCAGATCGACATTGGCGCCGGCGATGACGTTGCGGACATCTTCGAGGCCGATGCCGCGGGCGGCAAGGGCCTGTGGATTGACCCGGATGCGGATCGCGGGCTTCTGCTGGCCACCAATTCCCACGAGACCCACGCCCGGGACCTGCGAGATCTTGGGCAGCAGGATGTTCTCGGCATAGGCGTCCACCGTGGTCAGCGGCAGCGAGTCCGAGGTCAGCGCGATCAGCATGATCGGCGTTTCCGCGGGATTTACTTTCCGAATCGTAGGGGGGTAGGGGATGTTCGGCGGGAGGAAGGGACTGGCGGCGTTGATCGCGGCGAGCACGTCGACGGCGGCGCTGTCCACCGTGCGCGACAGTTCGAACTGCACCGTCAACTGCGCTACGCCGAGCGCGCTGGACGAGGTGAGCTGGGTGATGCCTGGGATCTGGCTGAGCTGCTGTTCGAGCGGCGTGGCCAGCGATGACGCGATGGTTCCCGGGTCTGCGCCGGGCAATTGCGCGGAGATCTGGATGGTGGGGTAATTGACGTTGGGGAGCGCGCCGACCGGCAGCAAGGGATAGGCCGCAAGCCCGAGCAACAGCAGGCCCGCCATCAGCAGGGCTGTTGCAATCGGCCGCAGGATGAACGGCGCAGAGATATTCATGGGATGGCATCCTGCACGGCGCTTTGCAGGTCGGCCTCTCGCGCGGCCTTGCCGTGCAGCTCGTGGACGTGACTTCCTTCCGTGAGCCGGTATTGACCGTCGACCACAACGACGTCACCTGATTCTAGTCCCTGATCGATCAGTGCTTGGCCATCGCTGATCTGCGCAACGTGGACCGGACGCAAGGTCACGGTCTGGTCGGCAGACACGACATAGACATAGCTGCCGTGAGGACCCTGCTGGACCGCCGAGCCGGCCACTGTCAACGCATCTTTCCGCATCTCCAGCAGCAGACGCGCGTTGACGAGCTGCCCCGGCCACAACCGGTGCTCGTGGTTGGGAAATTCCGCCTTGAGCTGGACGGTGCCCGTCGTTCCCGCGATCTCGTTGTTGACCAGCAGCAGCCTGCCTTCGTCCAGCTTCATCTTGTTGTCCTGGCTGTAGGCGATGACCTTCAGCGTTCCCTTGGCGGCGTGCTCCTGAATCGAAGGCAGGTCCGTCTGCGGCAAGGTGAAGAGCAGCGAGATCGGCTCGATCTGAGCGACGACGACGAGGCCATTGGGATCGGTCGGATGAATCACGTTGCCGACGTCAATCTGGCGGACGCCGGTGATGCCGGGGATGGCCGAGGTCAGGCGCGTGTAGCTGAGCTGGACGTTGGCCTGATCGATCTGCGCCTGGTCGGCTTTCACCGCCGCCTTGAGCTGGGCAACCTGCGCCGTCTGGGTATCAATCAATTGCGGCGTCGCATAGCCCTTGTCGCCAAGCTGATTGTAGCGGGAGAGATTGGCCTCGGCATTCGCGAGCTGCGCCTGGTCCCTATCGCGATTTGCGGTCAGCTGCTCGATCTGGGCCTTATAGGGGCGAGGGTCAATCTGGGCGAGCAAGTCGCCGGCCTTCACGGCTTGCCCCTCAGTGAAAGCGATCTTGACGATTTGGCCCTGGATCTGGCTGCGCACGACGTCGGTGTTGTACGCGATAACCGTGCCGATGCCGCGCAAGTAGATCGGCACGTCCTTTCCTCTGACCGTGGTGGCGACCACGGGCACGGCAGCGGGCACCGGCACAGGCGCGGCTGCGACGACCGGCTTGCGGTCCGCGAAGAACCATAAGCCTGCTCCGGCTCCGATTGCGGCGAGAACGATGAGCGCGACGGTGAAAGAGCGTTTCACGACAATGATCCTCGATGAGGTCAGGGATTGCCCGCGCCGCCGATCAACGGCGTGCCGTTGATCGACATCGCGCCATCGGCAGGGACGGGGTTCGGCACCGGAACGGAGGGACTGATTCCGGCACCGCCGAGCTCGGTGGCCCCCAACGGTATCCCGACGCGTCCGACGGTCATTGGCGAGGACGAAAGCGGCGGAGCCGCCGCGCTGCCAGCGCATGCGCTCGATGAGTTGCCGGACAGTCCGCCGCCATCGAACAATGCGCCAGGCGAGGCGGAGTTTGCCGATGTCGGACAGTTCGACATGCCTTGCGCAGGATTGAGCGGCGAGGTGCCGGGCGTTGCAATCTCGGTCGATCCCAGCGGGATGCCTACGGGCCGGGTGGATTGCGGATTGAGCGGCGATGTCGCGAGCATGCCGGGAGAAGGTTGTATTCCGGGCACCATCGTTTGAGCGACGGCCGCAGTAGAGATCAGCCAAAGCATGCCGGCTGCAAGCGTCATGCCCGGATGCATCGAGGTGCGCCGGTGTGAATTCGAACTTATCGTGACGATATGGGTTGGTGAATGCTGATTCCGCATGGACGATCGCTCCGGCCTGAATGCCGTCGAACATTAGAAAGCCGTGGTAGGTCCGGTATTTCTAGAACGCACGTCCCGCTCCCGGCCTGCACGAAGACGACGAGAGTTTGCTTGCGTCCTCTGTCATACGACTAGGCGCCCACTGCATTGGCATCAGCACGCGCTGGCGTCGGTCGTGACTTCTACTTCTGTTATCTCAGAATGGACCGCGCGCGTGCCAGTTCCCGGCGGCACGCGCGCATGTCACCGACGTGATCGGCGGCGCGAGCGCGATCAAGCGAATCCAACGCAGCCGTGAAATCGAAGCCGTCGCCGCTCTCTGCTTCGGCAAGGGAGCGGGGCGTTGGCTGATGGCCGCGCAATGCGCTGAGGCTCTCCGGCTGCCAGCCGTAGGAGCCGGCGTCCTTTTCGATGACCCGATCCAGCTGCACCTGGGTGCGAGCGATCTCGTTCGCGCAGGTACCCGCGACGGCTGGCGACGCCGCGCACAGCAGAATGAGGAGTGCAGGCTGGCGTTTTGCGGTGGATGTCATTGATGCGGTCCTGTGCATGCTGGATGCGCAATTAGCTAGGTCGTCTTCTCCGGAATCGCGAGAAAGCATTGGACCAAACGGCATGTCCGGGCGTGCGAAGTGGCAAGGAAAGTTAATTGCGGAAATACCGCGGGGGCGGTCTCGGCGTACTTTCGCGCCATTCCAACACGGAGGGATCCCGGAATGAAACCTCGTCGCGCCAGCCTCGCCTTCGCCGTCACCCTTTCGCTGTTCGCGACCGTCGACACGGCGCGTGCGGAGCCGCTAAAGAACATCGTCCTGGTGCACGGCGCCTGGGTGGACGCGTCCGGCTGGAAGCCGGTTTACGAGATCCTCACCAAGGAAGGTTTCCATGTCACCATGGTCCAGGAGCCGGAAACGTCGTTTGCCGATGACGTCAAGGCGACGAAGCGGATTCTCGACCTTCAAAACGGCCCGACGCTTCTCGTCGGCCACAGCTATGGCGGCTCGATCATCACCGAAGCGGGTGTTCATCCGAGCGTCGTCGGCCTCGTCTACGTCGCCGCGCACGCCCCCGACGTCGGCGAGGACGAATCTGCGCTGGGCAAGAAGACGCCGAGCGTGCTCGGAAAGACCGAGGGTGTCATCAAGATCACGCCCGACGAGTTCACCTATCTCGATCCCGTGCAATTCCCGAAGCTGTTCGCGCCCGATCTGCCGCGTGATCGCGCCGAGTTCGTCGCACGTTCGCAGGTCCCGGCCGCCGCACAGGTGTTCAGCACGCCGCTGACGGCGGCGGCATGGAAGACCACGCCGAGCTGGGGCATCGTTGCCGGCAGCGACCAGATCATCAATCCCGATCTCGAGCGCTGGTACTATGACCGCGCCAAGAGCCACACCACGGTGATCCCGGGCGCCAGCCACTCGGTCTACGAATCGCATCCGAAGGAAGTGGCGGCCGTGATCACCCGCGCTGCGCGCAGCATCGATCAGCAGGCCGCGCGCTGACCACGACGCGTTTTGCCGGTCCTGACGCACGGCCGGCGAAGGGAGGGACGGCGGGAGAGACAGCACTCCCGCCGGCCTGACTGCCTCATTTGAAATTTCCATGAATCCGACCGGAACGACCGGCCCCAGGCCGCGAAGAAGCTGGACCTTGGTTATTCGGGGGTTCGCAACTGCGCGGCCAAATCATACGCACCTTGCAGGCGCTGGATGCTGCAGTCGCGCTCGACGAGGCGATTCCGAATAGCGTCATGTCGCCGGCTAGAGTGTCGGCGAGGTCGCGGCCCGGCTGGATATCGTGGCGCGCCGGGCGGAAGCCATGGATGCGTCCACCCGCGTCGGCGACGGCTGGTCTTCGTGCCCTGACTTTTCGCGCAGTCGCTGCGGGCACCGCGGCCGCAATGGAGATGCATCGGCCAAGGATCTGCCTGTCGAGGTTGCCTCCGCACGCGACGGCTCGCCGAAGCGTTGGCCGAGTTTCGCGATATCCTGCGATCGGCATCCGCGGCATTCCCGCCGGGCGGCGGCGCGCGTGTGCTGAGTGGCATCGACGGCGCTCCCATCGTCTCCGCCGAGACAGGTCTCGACAAGCTCGCTGCGCAGATCTCACAAACCGCGCAATGGGAGAGCTGGCTGCAGGCCTGTCTGGCGGCCCGCGCCACGGCGTTTCTGGGGCGTGGGCCAGGACACGCGTTGAGCGCGATGGTCAGGGGCATCCGGCCCGATCCGCCGGCGCATGCGCTGGATGATTTCAGGAGTGTTGTGGGTGTACGCATCTGGCTGCGCGTTGGCTCACCGATGAGAAATGCCCTTCAATTGCCTCCAGCCTCGAATAGGCGCGTGGGCTGCCAAAAAAGAGGGGCCGTCCTCCTTGTGCGAGAGGACGGCCCTAATGCTCGTAGGCCTGGGAGGAGAGGCGCGAGCCGTGACTTGGGCTCTCAGTCACTAACATCTCCAGCGTCGCCGATCGGGCGGGAGAAGTATTTCACGAAACAAGGTTTGTTTCTCATTTCGCATCATTCACGAAAGCGCATACGGCAGAAGGTGAGGTACGGCCTTGCGCCCCGAAGCTGGATCGTCGCCAGCCGGCGCGGATGAGGCCTGGGCGTTCCGGCTCGAGCACCGCCAGCGTGCCGGAGTGTTGCCCGTAATGCGCTTGAAGACGGTGGAGAAGTGCGCCTGCGTGCAGAAGCCGACCGCCAGCGCCACCTGGGCCAGGGAGGTCTCGGAGTTCAGCAGCAGGGATTTCGCCTGCTCGACGCGCTGATGCAGCAGATATTCACGCGGTCGGTACCCGGTCGCGGCCCGAAACTGCGCGGCGAAGTGCATCCGCGATAGTCCGGCGACTCCAGCCAGGTCCGACAGGCTGATGCATTGGTCGAAATGCGTCCTGACATAGTCCTCGATGCGGCGCAGACGCCATTTCGGCAGAGCGTTGACCTTCGTGCGCGGCGCTTCGCGCCGGGCCACATGCATTGCCAAAGTCTGGGCGATGCAACGCGCGAAGTCGCGGTCGACCGGATGGCCGTGTTCGGTCAGCGCCTTTGCGAGTTGCGCGGCGAACGGGTCGCGCAGTAGAACCATGTCGTTCAACTCCTCGGGAGTGACCGGGTGCTCTCCCGTCGGCGATAACGGCAGACATTTTGCCGGAACGTGGAAGTGCAGAAAATCGCATGACGCATGGAAATGTGCGCAAAGCGACTTTGACGGTGCGCCGACATAGAGCGTGCCCGCGGGCATGATGCCGTCGAATATGGTTTGAGCGCCTCTGGTCAGCTTGAGACGGGTCGTCTTCAGAGCGATGGCGAAGAAGTACCGGTCTGTTGGCGTCGTTGCTTCCTCCCGCCCCACCGCCGCCTGCGTGGAGGTCCACCGCGAGATCATGATGTCGTCACGCCCATTGCCGGTGGGCTGCTCAGGCTGGCGCCATCTTCGCTCGTTGGGAACTGCGCGTTGCCCCTGGGGCAAAACCTGTTCGCGAGGGCTGGGTTGATACGTCAGCCGGGCGCCCGCCGCTTGCACATCGGTGAACATCGTTCGTCCCGTCCTTGATCCAACTTGCGGCGTCACCGCAG
Organism: Bradyrhizobium sp. Leaf396; assembly: GCF_001424605.1. Taxonomy (NCBI): domain Bacteria; kingdom Pseudomonadati; phylum Pseudomonadota; class Alphaproteobacteria; order Hyphomicrobiales; family Nitrobacteraceae; genus Bradyrhizobium; species Bradyrhizobium sp. Leaf396. Next base: position 5,214 of record NZ_LMQJ01000016.1, on the reverse strand, counting down.
CTGAACCTTGTTGGTCCATGCTCGAACGATACGTCTGGACGGGTCACAAGGCTCGTTAGAGTTGCTTAAACCGTGTTAAATTTTGCGAATGCAGCGGTGGGGCCGGAGATCGCATGGCCGTTGATTGGAGCAGAAAGATCAATGGCCTAAGTGTCATGGGGTTTGCATGGCCTCGATTCAGGATCAGTAATGCGGCGGCGAGTTCATGAACGGGGAAACTATTGTGGTCCGGCGCCTGCCAGCGCCTCTTCGAGGCAGCGGATGATTTCGTCGCCGCTCGAGGGCTTGCCGATGTAGCAGTGCGCGCCCGCCGCCATCACGCGCTGGCGCACCGTCTCGCTCGGAAATGCCGTCATGAAGATGATCGGGAAACGGCGGCCGGAGGCAACCAGCTTAGCCTGCATCTCGTCGCCCGTCATGACCGGCATCTGGACGTCGGCGATCATGCATTCCGGATCGTTTCCCGGTGGTTGTCGCAGGAAATCGACCCCGGACTCATAGGCGTGCGCCTCATAGCCGAGCGAACGCACCAGGCTTGCGAGGGACGTGCGAACGCCTTCGTCGTCGTCCACGATCGCAATCACTGGGGTCTTGGCCATTTGGCACACATCCTGGCCGCGGTGTTCCGCAAGGAGGACATCTCCCGTTGCGCGGCTGATGGCCCCTTATGCACCGTTGGTCGCCCTTGTTGAAACTATACTCAGGTTTGGTCCGTAGTCCTGCGGGTCTGGGAAAGTCCGAGCGCCTCGGCCTTGCGAACGAGGTCGGCCAGCGACTTAGCGCCCATCTTGCGCATGACGTTGCCGCGATGGATCTTGACCGTGATCTCGCTGAGCCCGATCAGGCCAGCGACCTGCTTGTTCATCAACCCGGCGGTAACATGGCCCATCACTTCGCGTTCGCGTGCCGTCAAGGTCTCGTATTGAGCTCGGATATCCTCCTTCGCCGCGGCTTCGGCGCGGTGCTGCGCGTCGCGCTCGAGCGCTGTCGTCACGGCGTCGAGCATATCCTGATCGCGAAAAGGCTTGGAGAGGAAGTCGACCGCGCCGGCCTTCATCGCACGCACCGACATTGGAATGTCGCCATGGCCCGTCATGAAGACGATGGGATAATTGATGCCCTGGCGGGTCAACTGGCCCTGGAGGTCTAGCCCGCTCACGCCAGGAAGCCTGACGTCCAGCACGATGCAGCCCGGGCCGTCAGGCAGCGTGCCGCCGAGCAGTTCGGCCGGCGAGCCGAACAGGCGTGTTTCGAGGCCAACCGACCGGAATAGGCTGTCGAGCGAGGCGCGAATGCCTGCGTCGTCATCAACGATGATGACGACTGAACTGGAGGAGGTGGCCGGCGGATGCGCTTGGCTTGGTCGTGTCATGGTGAGGCGTGGTGTTTGCTGAACGGCAACGTCAGGCGGAAAGTCGCTCCCGAGCCAGGGATGCTCTCTGCCGACAACTGGCCGCCATGAGCTTCCGCCGTCGTTCGGCAGATCGCAAGCCCCATGCCCATTCCGCCGTGCTTCGTCGTAAAGAACGGATCGAACAGGCGCGGCAGGTCGTTTGGGCTGATGCCGGGGCCGCTGTCCTGCACCGTGATTGCGAGGCTCTCGCCATCGACGGTGCCGGTGCGCAACGTGACGAGGCGGGAACCGGATTGGCTGGACATGGCCTGGGCGGCATTGATCAGCAGATTGACGAGAACCTGCTGAAGCTGGATCCGATCGCCGCGGATCGGCGGCAAGCCGGGTTCCATCTCCATGGCGAGGGCGACGTCGTCTTTCGCGAACTCGCGGGCTACCAGAGCGGTTGCCTCCTCGATAATCTCGTCAATCTGCAACTCGTCCTGCTGGGGCGGTGCCTTCTTCAGGAAACTGCGGATCCGAGCCACGATCTCGCTGGCTCGCCGGCCCTGGGCGACAACGTGGCCCATTGTGGTGGCGACTTCCCTCAGGTCCGGCACGTCCCGTCGGAGCCACCGCAGGCCGGCTTCGCCGCTGGTGACGATTGCTGCCAGCGGCTGGTTCACCTCGTGGGCGATGGAGGCGCTGATCTCGCCCAAGGTGGCGACGCGCGCCGCATGCGCGAGATCGGCCTGTGCGGCGAGCAGCGCATCCTGCGCCTGTCTGCGCTCGGTGATATCGATGACGAAAGCGAGCACGTTGCGATCTCCATCCGGATCGGCCGGAAAGCTGATCGTGAACAGCACGGGAACCTTGCGGCCGTCCAGCCTGACGATCTCGGTCTCGCCTTCGTAGAAGGGCTCTCCTTCCGTGAAGGCCAGCAATGCGCCGACGAAGCTGCGGTCGTTCTCGCTGAGGAGCTTGTCCACATTCGCGATGAAGGCCGAAGCGCCGTCGGCGCCCGCCATCCTCTGCATGGCCGGATTGACGTCGATGATCCTGGCAAGCCTGCGGGCGGAGCGGACGACATCGGGATGTCGTGCCAGATGGTCGCGCAATTCGGCGCCGCCGGTGTCCAGCGCTCCCAGCGTGGCCCGTACGTCTGTCCAGTCCTCCTCCACGACGCCGATCCGGCTTGCGTTGAACATCCGGCGGTATCGCTGCTCGCTCTGCACCAGCGCGCTGTGCGCCGCCACGCGATCCGTGACATCGGTGTGCGTTTCGAGCACGCCGACCGGTTTGCCGAGATGGTCGTGCTGCAAGGCCCAGCGCGCATCGACCGTGAGTGTGGCGCCGGCCCTCGTGCGCTGCTTCACTCTGCCTTCCCAGCGTCCGGTCTCGAGCAGAACACGCTCGATGGTCTCTCGCCTATCGGGATAGGTGGTCTGCAGCAACTCGTCGGCGGACCGCCCGAGCGCATCTTCCGCCGGCCAGCCATAGGTCTGCTCCGCGGCCTTATTCCAGAAGCTGATCACGCCGGCGTGATCGCGGACGAAGATCATGTCATGCGAGAGATTGAGCAGGCGCGCCTGTGCCGCCAGGCGATTGGTCGCGGCATGATTCTGCAGCGCGAGCAGTGTGGTGATGGCGATGGCTGCGAGGCTCACCACGGCGCGAAGGGCCGGCGAGGCGATGTGGTGCAGATCGTGCGAGAGGAGATACGCCGCTATCGTCAGCATCGCGCAGCCACACGCCGCGACGAGGATGTCGTTCCGCCTGTTCGTTCTCGCTGCGAGCAGGATCGCAACAACGTAGAGAACGGCGATCGCGCCCTCGAGCGGCGTCAGCACATCGACGAGGAAGACCGCGAGGGCAAGGAAGGCTGACCAGAACCGCAGGCCCACACGGCTCGTGGACGAATGCGTGGCCCGGTCAGGAGTCGTCATCGTCGCCAGTTTCGTTCGCATCATTCCAGCGGCGTTGATGCCGCGATTTGATCGCGCCGACAACATCCCACTGCGCGATTTTCGTGCTCTCTTGGAAGACCGGCCTTATCGGCCGAGCGCCGCGCGGCCGATGAGGGGCAGCAATTCCGCAGGAAAAAGTGATTCTACGCGAATCTGCCAAGCGAAGCGCGTCAACTTACCGCACTTGTATCAAGCAGTGCGGCCAGTCGAGTCGTCATGCGGGCACTATCCCGCCGCCATCCGACCCAACGACGAGGGCGTGATCATACCTAGGTATGATGCGATCAACCCGAGAACCTACCGGTTCACCCGCCCGTAGAATGGAGCGCGGGGCCCGTCGAATTACTCTGCTGCCATGACGTTCGGACAAGCCGGTCAGGCTTCGCCGAGTCGAAATGGGGAAAAGGAGATTCGACGATGTCGCTACAGCTGTCACGGCCGCTTACCACCAAGGATCATGCGATCGGCTCGATCGATATCTCAAGCCTCGGCGGCAGAAGTCGGCCTTCGGGATATTGCGATCAGGCCGGCTGCGAGGGAACGACGCTGCCTCGGGGTCATCTCGATGTCGCCCTCGCTATCGAGGCGCCGGATGCACAGAGGTCCGAGAGCCGTCCAAGGGACTTAATCGATCCCGTGCTGCGGCAGCTTTCGGATGCGCTTGCAGCGACGGAGGCACTGCACCATCCGCATTCCGCCATCCTGGCCGACGCATTGCGCCTTGCCATTCTGACCCACCGCGCCAGCGCGCAGGCAGTGACCCAACGCAGGGAGGCCGAGCCCGATGTCGAAGAGCGAGAGGGCCGTGCGCGTCGTACCGTGCGATCGTTGCAGAAATGGCGCCTCAAGCGCGTAATGCAATATGTCGACGAAAACCTGGGCGCGAAGATCACGCTTGAGCACCTCGCAGCCGTTGCCGGGCTGAGCCGGATGCACTTTGCCGCGCAGTTCCGGGCAGCGGTCGGCATGCGGCCTCACGAATATCTGTTGAAGTGCCGGATCGAGCGCGCCCAGGAGCTGCTGAAGCAGGGGGACGTCTCCCTAGTCGACACCGCATTGACCGTAGGATTCCAGACCCAGGCACACTTCACGACTGTGTTCAAGCGGTTCGTCGGCGATACGCCCTATCAATGGCGCAGCGCCTATCTTGCGCAATTCATGCCGCTCCCGCGCGCCGGAGCCATGCTGTCATGAGCGAGATCGGCATTCAACTCCTGATGCTGCCATTGGCCGGAATCCATATGACGCCCGTGCACAACGAGGTCACGTGCTGGCTCGAAATTGCCCGTGCTCTCGGCAATTCGTACCGCTTGGCCACTTCAGGGCTGAGCTTGGGCGCGCTCTATGGCCGCCTCATCTTCACCTTCTGCAGAGCTACCCTCACGGTGTCTCGCGACTGCACGTACTGACAAGTGCTGAGCCATCGACTGGTCACGTGCGCCGGCCACGTCGGACGGGACGCCCATTTTTATAGGGCCGTCGCCGGTGTGATGCACCAACGTGAGGGGTACGGCGGGACTGATGGTCGCGATGGAGCGCTTTTCGATCTCACTTTCCTCAATGACGCAGTCGCCGTTACGGCCGTCGGCGCGGTCTCGAAGGATCGTCTCGACGAAAGCAAGCTTGGCGCTGGAGCCGAGGTAGAGCAGCCCGAAGGCCTTGCCGGTGGGCGTCTCCCAGCGTGCAGACCTAAGGCCGCAGCCTTCTTCGCTAAGGAAGCGACATGAAGTTCGTCTTCATCGCGAAGCACCGGGCGGTCTGGCCGGTGGCATGGCTATGCGAAGCACTGGGAGTGTCGCGGTCGGGCTTCCATGCTTGGCTGAACCGCTCTCCCAGCGCCAGATCCCGCAGTGACAAAGAGCTTGGCGGTAAGGTCAAGGCCAGTTTCCTGGCGAGTGACCGCACCTATGGCGC
>NZ_LMQJ01000015.1:0-112842 GCF_001424605.1 Bradyrhizobium sp. Leaf396 | reverse complement strand
TGTACTCTTCAGTAAACGACCGACGTGCACGTTCCATTCAACACCTCCAGGCTCAACGAGCCTACTACAGGTGTCCACTCATTCGGAGGAAGTTCAGAGCACGCGAAGTTCACTCAGTTGATGACGAAGTGGCCCACGTGGCATCAGGAACTTGTACGTGCGGGACTCCGGGAATGATGCACTTCTTTTGCTGGGGCGGGCCGTGCAATGTCCGTTGGAAAACTCGGAGATGCGAAGGAGGGACTAGAGGCGAGATTCTCCTTTCTACTAAGAGCATCTATCTTTAGTCATCCCTCGTCTACCTCTTCATCGCCACGCGGTCTGTCGGCGCGATCTGGCAACCCGGGCACCATCCACCATCATCGAATGGCAAAGGTTGTTGATCTCCTTCAGCAACATCAGGCTTGAAGCGGTGCTCCTCGCGCGCGGACGTACACTTCCATGCCGATGGTGTGCTGATCGAAGCCATACGATTTAAGGCGGGCTTTGGTCTGAGCCCCGCAAACTCCTCCAAGAATGGGTAGAGTCCGTCATCTCTGAGGAGATGGATCATGAAGCCAAGTCGGTTCACGGAAGAGATGGGGTATTCGGTCCCGATCGCCTGAGCTATTTGCCGCGCAGCACGTTTTGACTGACGATCATGGACCAATTCCATTCAAGGAGGACAAGCCATGATCTACGTCGGCCTCGACGTTTCGCTGTAAGCCCCCGGTGACGGCCGCCTTGCGTCAGCAGTGAGGCTTCGCGAAGCCATAGGACTAGTCCTGGAGCTAGTCCTATGGCCAAAGCGGAAGTGGAAGTAATCACTTCGGAGCAGCGACGGCGGCATTGGTCGCGGGTTGACAAGGAGCGCATCGTCGCTGCAGCGTTGCAGCCGGGTGCGACGATCCTGGGCGTGGCGCGCGCGTTTGGTGGTAAGCGTCGTCTTCAGGCCACGGCTTTGAGGGATTGAGTGCGGTAGGCCCAGGGCAGTAGCTGGTCGATGTCGCGGTTGGGATGACCTTTGACGATCTTGGTCAGGACGTCGGTGAGATAGGCGAGCGGATCGATGTCAATCGGCTTGCAAATTTGGCTCTGACGCAAGTTTGGTGCAGCGCCGACTATTCTGCACCGATTAGTCTGGCTTGAAGCAGATCGATTTTGCCGCGGCCGTACATTTGACGTCGAACNCGATCTACATCGCCTAAGGACGTCGGTGAGATAGGCGAGCGGATCGATGTCAATCGGCTTGCAAATTTGGCTCTGACGCAAGTTTGGTGCAGCGCCGACTATTCTGCACCGATTAGTCTGGCTTGAAGCAGATCGATTTTGCCGCGGCCGTACATTTGACGTCGAAGGAGCTTGAGGCGCGTGATCTGACCTTCAGTCTGGCCGTTGGACCATGGTGAAGTGATTGCCGCCCGTACCGCCGCCTCATCCTTCGCGACGCCGCTGGCGAACGAGGCGACGAGACTGGCGCCAGCGCGCTCAATCCATGGGGCGAGGCCCGCCTCGGTCCTGCGCCGGATCATCAGGTGGAATTCAGCGATGATTTCGCGTGCCTCGACCAGTGTTGGTACGCCGGCTTCGATCGCCGCGATCGTGACRGTCTCCGCTTTCGTGAGCAAGTCTCGGCCGATTGTCATCAGGCGCGCGATGGTTCTGGCCGACGGAATCCTCTGAAGGTTTCGCGCGTCGGCCTTTTCAGCCCGTCGTCTGCGGGTCGCCCACTCGCTGATGACGCGGAGCGAGCCTCGGAAGCCACGCCCTTTCAAACCGCGCCAAAGTTCAGCCCCGTTGCGGCAGCCAGACGCCCACTGCTCGTCCAGCCATGGCAAGTGCAGATCCAACGAACTCTGCCGGGTTCGGAACACGTCGTGACGTTCGCCGCGGACCACCTGCCGTACTAGCTTCCTGCTATGGCCAGTCTGACGCATGATCTGCTTGATAGGGATACCGTTCCTCGACAGGGCCAGAATGGCCGCATTGGTCTCCTCGCGCCGCAGATAGCCCTCATATTGGAGGCGCTCGGCGGCTGTTAGCAGCTTGGGATCGATCGTGGTCGCGCCGATGACGGTGCGTATCTGGCGCATCGATTTGCGGACGGCGTCAAGTAAGGCCCGGCTGGCGTTCTCCATCAAATGCCAGCGGTCGGCGACCTGCACCGCGTGCGGCAGGGCCTTTGCTGCGGCTTCGCCATATCCCCCGCCGCGATCGCGAGCGACGACGGAGATCGAGGGATGAGCAGCCAGCCAGGCTTGGGCGGTCGCGGGCTCACGATCCGGCAGCAAGGTAACCACCCGCCGCTTCTCCAGGTTGCATATGATGCTGGCGTATCGGTGATTGCGCCGCCAGGCCCAATCATCGATGCCGATGACCTTGAGAAGATCGGCCGGCGAACGGCTGCGGCGTCGGACGACACGCAGGAGCGTGTCCTTGCTCACTGGCAGCATCAGCCGTTTTGCGAAGCCCGCCGCCGGTCGACCGCCAAGCGCCAGACCGAGGTGATGGACGACGGAGTCCAGCCTCGCCGTGCGTCGCGCCGATGGAGCCAATATCCCGTCGGCGAAACGCTCAGTGAAGATCTGGCGTCCGCACAGGACGGCGTCGCAGCGGAAGCGGCGGGCGGCCACCAGGAGTTCCACGAYCCGCCCGGAAAGCGGCAGATCGGTCACGCGTCGCCGATACCGGCTGTGGACACGGCGGGAAGCCGTTCCGCACGATGGACAGACGCCGAAACTTCCGGAGGCCCGGACCGTGATGACGGCCTTATCTCCCTCGTAGCATGCACTCTCTACAACAAACCCACGCGGCACCAGACTGGAGCGGTGGAGTGCTTGCTGCATGGCGCTGATTCTCCTCCAATCAAAACGCCAGACATCCCTCGAACTGCATCAAAAGTGATGGTGTGGAACGGCCCTTCGAACCGGCATCAAAAGTGCCTAACGTGGTCGCGTAGAGAGGCGCCATAAAGGAAGGACCGTTCCATGGAGAAGATTATCACAGTGGGTTTGGATTTGGCCAAGTCGATCTTTCAAGTTCACGGCATTGCCGAAAACGGGAAAGTCTTGGTTCGTCGCACATTGCGGCGATCGCAGGTTCTGCCCTTCTTTCGGAGCCTTCCAGCGTGCTTGGTTGGTATGGAGGCCTGTGCGAGTGCCCATCACTGGGCACGCGAGATAGCGGCGCTCGGCCACTCTGTCCGCATGATGCCGCCAACCTACGTGAAGCCTTACGTCAAACGAAACAAAACCGACGTGGCGGATGCTGAAGCCATTTGTGAGGCGGTCACCCGCCCGACAATGCGGTTCGTGCCGGTGAAGACTGCCGAGCAACAAGCAGCCAGCATGATTTTGCGAACTCGAGAGATGCTGATGAGGCAGCGCAGCCAGACTGCAAATGCCCTGCGTGCTCATATGGCCGAATTGGGCATTATCGCTGGCACAGGCATGGCAAGCATCGCAAAACTCCTGGTGCTTCTCCGGGACGAAAAGGACAATAGGATCCCCGGCGCCGCCCGCTTTGCCCTGATCCTATTCGCTGAACAGATTGAGCTGCTTACAACCCGCATAGAGAAGCTCGACAGAGAGATTTTGGTTGCCGTCAGAAAGGACCCCGATGCGAGGCGTCTGATGAGCATACCGGGTGTCGGTCCTCTCATCGCCGCTACCGTTCGGACATCCGTCTTGGATGCTCGCGATTTTGCGACTGCACGAGACTTTGCGGCTTGGACGGGGCTCACACCGAGGGCACAGTCGAGCGGCGGAAAAGAAAGGCTCGGCGCGATATCAAAGCGTGGAAATCGGCAACTGCGGACGCTCTTGATCGTTGGTGCGACCTCTATCATCAAGCTTGCTAAACGAGGCTTGAAAGTCCCACTCTGGATTCGGACCATGCTGCAAAGGCGGCCGGTCAAGGTCGTATCGGTCGCGCTCGCCAATAAGATTGCGCGCACGATCTGGGCCTTGCTGGTCAGAGGCGGCATTTATCAGGTGCCGGCCGCAATGCTGAAATCCTAATCTCAAGAGCTCTCCGGCGGAAGAAGAACGCTGCCGAGGAGGCAAGGTGCAAATCTGGATGAACCCCGAATGACGCCATTCCCGGTAGCAATCAGACCGCCTGACTCACTGCGCTTCGAGCGCGAGAAATTGATTGGGCGATTGCTTCCGCGGATATCATCGTGGCCAGCGGCCAGGCGCCGCGTTCACAGGCCGAACATATGACCGCACCGTCATCCCTTGTTCAACCAGAGAAAGACCTTGCAGCCCGGGCCGTTCCACATATGAGTCAGAGCCAATNCGCGTTCACAGGCCGAACATATGACCGCACCGTCATCCCTTGTTCAACCAGAGAAAGACCTTGCAGCCCGGGCCGTTCCACATATGAGTCAGAGCCAATATTGCAAGCCGAATGACAGCTGATGTGCTGAACGAAATCATTCCACATGTATTGCAGCGAGAATGGGATGTTGTCGCGCATCTGAGTCTGCAAATTAAAACACATCGCAGCTTGCGACGGCAGAACCAGGCCACTGATGCGTTAATCGCATTGTTACGCGAAACACGGCCGATTGATGAGCAGAAGGCGCTGAGCCTTTTTGCCGCCCGGTCACTTGAGTACCTCGTCGCTTCGGAAGCGCAGGTTAAGGCTCTTGTAGAAATCGTCTTCGCCGAGGCCACAACGAATGGAAGCGACGAGCAGTATATGAGGGCGATGCAATACTGTGCTCAGTGCTCAGCTGAACGCCGTTCGTTTGTACGGAAATTGCTCTTGGAGTTGATAGTGAAGACCTTTCGGAAGGTCGAGCAACCGGCTGCCGAGAACCTTTTTCGCGCGATGTCGGACTACTCGTATGGGCGGAGAGGGCCCTCATCGTTGCTCCCAGAAGACCTCCGCGCTGAGGCGCAGAGTGCGCTAAGAAAGATGGTCGTAGATGGCGCGCCGACGAATAGTTTTTTCGCAACCGTGGCTTGGTCTTGGTACGGTGTAATTTCAGAGGAGCTGATAAGGCGGCACGGAATAGCGACATACTTCAACGTCTCTCTGGAAGGCATGTATTTCGGAGTAGATGGTCTGACGAGCCTCGTGTTGCTTGCTAATGACGGATACTTGCGCCCGGAAGGGTTTAGTGAGGAGCAGGCAGTAAACGCGTTAGCAGCTGTCGGGCGCTATGGATTTACGAACGGCTCCCTCGCCAAGGTCGATTTCAACCCCTTATTCGCGGGAGAATCAGCGCCACTGCCAGTATGGAAGCGCTTACTCACCCAGCTGCGCAAAGCGCCAGAGGCTTGTGCAGGGGCGTTTTTTGCGTTCTTGCTTGTCAGGTCGCTAATTTCGAAAAAGCAGTCCGACAATGATCAATCGGGTGAGGGAGACCAGTTGGCTCTCCTAGATGAAGTGAAGCATCTCGTGCTACACATGCGGGCTATAAAGAAGCTGGAGTACTATCCTCGCATGGTGGAATTGGCTGCGGGATCGTTATTCGGAGAGCATAAGCGTGACCAAAATGGTGATCATGCAATTTGAGTAGGCTTGGGGCAAGGATGCAAGTACGGCAGGCGAGATAGAGCGCCGATCCATGGCGAAAAGTACCGTCTGGCGACACCTTGGCCCAATTTGATCTGGTTTCTAGCAAGGTCATCCCACATCCCGCGCCAGTGGGTGCCCGAATCAACCCGGTCCACTGCCCCATTTCCCCGTGGCGCGCGCGTGTCCATTGCTGCGGGAGAGGCACTGCGTTGCAGGTGGTAGTAGATGGTGGTAGCAATGCACACGCAGCCAAGCTGATTTGCGCTTGTTTTTCAGTGATTTTCTGAATTGCCCTTCGTCTCCCCTAGGGAGCGCCATTCAATCCTAAGCCATTGAAAAGCTGCACCCTCTGGGCAACCATGTGGGCCTGGAGAGGCCGCCCTGCTACACACGTAGCTCATTCGGCGGTCCACTGCGCGCTTGCGGTCGTCACATGGCAATCCTCATCCCAAGTCTGGGCTTCGCGCGCTTCGACAGCCGCGGAGAGTTACGACTCGCGGAGCGGCTCAAGGATTTTCTCGAAGAGGTTGTCGTCTGGCACAACCTTCCTGTTGGTCCGCTCGACCGGCATCCCGACTTCATCATGCTCCGCGTGTCTCTACCCTGAGCACTGGATCGGCGGGCGGGTCGCGCAGATCCTCGCCAGGCATGACGTGCCGATCGATATGGCCAAGGACAATCGCAACAGGGTTTCGATTAGGCGGGTGGCGGTGCGATTCTTGAGCATGCACAATCCGAAAGGGCTGGAGTTTCCCTGCGTCGCCATCGCCGGCTTGGGCTTGCTCGGCCGCCACGGCAAGACGATCGAGGAATGTGTCCGGCTGACGTATGCTGGAGTGACACGGGCAACTCACGAGGCGCTCCTGACCTACTCGAGTGAGTCCGCCTTGGTGCAACGCTTGATCGCCTAGACGGACGCCGCGCCGGGCGCTCTCTCACGCCATCGTGCCGTCGATCGAGCGGCGGATCACCTTCTGTACCTCCGAGTTAGACAGGAACAGATCGTGGTTGATGATGCCCCAGCCTTCCTGGGAGGCATCGACCACGCGCACGCCGAGCCGCGCGATCACGGCTTTCTCGGCCGCGCCGACCCGCGTCATTCCGCCTGCGAGCTGCCCCGACAATGCCAGGGCGCGATCGTTCGTCGAGGCGATCACGGTGATCTTGCCGGCCAGCGGCCCAATGCGCTGAACCGCAGACGAGAACACGTCCATGTCGATGTCCGGCGCGGCAAACACAACGGCGCCGATCTTGCTCGTGACCGTATCGCCGTATCGCCCATAAAGCTGACGCAGGCTCTCCAGCGTCAGCATGGTTCCCATGCTGTGAGCAACGATGTGCACGCGGCCGCCGCCTGGCGACGACACGAGCGACGAGAGCACGCGTTCGAAAGCATCGCGGGACCACATCGCGCTGTCGCGGTCATAAGCGTAGTCGAACAATCCTGCCCTTGAAGGCCAGGAAAACGCCATGGTCCGACCGCGGAACCTGATCCCGTCGGAGAGCTGGGCGGCATCCAGCACCGCAGTCTCGAATGTCTGCTTGAAGCCGTGCACATAGATCAGCACGTCCCCTCCGCCCGCCTGCGCGGCGAGATCGCCCACGTCCGCCGGCACCGGTTCGACCCGATCGAGACGCCAGGTGCCAAGTCCGACCGAGGCGAGAGAAAGGCGGCTCTCGTCCGGCGCCGACAGCTTCACCTGCGCGACAGTCATGCTGGTCGCGCGCTCCGGACCGAACCAGGGTTTCGTGCGACCGCCGTTGACGGGCTTGCGCGTGGTCGTGACGAGCAATGTGGGCTCAACGGAGAGCGATGAGGCGTCGAAGCGCGCACCGGTCGCCCCCAAGCCGGCACATCCGCCGAGCGCGAGGGCACTTCCGGCCGACAGAAATCCGCCGAGGAACGCGCGGCGCGAAACAGGATGATTGGAGTCGCGTTGCAGAAAATGTCGGACGATCAAACGGAACCCTCGGGAACTTTGCCCACCATAACGCCGCCCCGCCTAGCTCCCTGAATGACAATGGGGGCGAGAAGACGGCGGAGTTGCTTTGCGGTCGGTTTGCATGATCACGGCGCCGGCGTTCGCCTCCTGAACTGCGGCGAACGGTTAATCGGCCCGCGTCGCTCTCATACTCGTTCGAAGTGGGTTTGCTTCAACGGCGCAGATAGCGCCAGCCGACGACGACGCCGCTCACCGAGACGATGACGCCAAGGATCGACAGCAGCCACACCACGATGTCCCAGGCCGGGCGATGCATCAGCAGCAGGCAGAAATCGAAACTGTGCAGCGCGTTGAACAGCCATCGATAGGTGCGTCGGCTGCCGTCTACGTGGCCAAGGATGTCGCCGGTGACAGGGCTGATGTGAAACCATGTCTTCGCGTCATCATCGAACACAGCGCGCAGCACCGGCAACTCGCGGTCGTGATGATGCGCATACCAGTAGGAGTCGTATTCTTCGAGGACCATCCGTTCCGCCACGCGGGCTTGCGGCAGCAGCTTCTCTGCGGCAGTCCAAAGGCGATGTTGCGGGATTGCCGTAGTCCGGCCCGACGTCACATCCAGCGGCCTCTGCGTGCCATCACGCGATGCGACGACAATCATCGGGCTGCCATCAAGCCAGATAAAGCGCGCTTCGACCGCGCCGGATTGCGGCGCTGGCAGCTTCGTCGCAATCGTAGGCGCCTCATGGCCGGCGTAGCGCTGCAGCACCTCGCGCGTCGTGCTGCGGCTTGCGAAGTATTCGCCGGGATTGAGCGAAAGCCAACCGGAGAACGTCCACGTCAGCACGAAGATGCCCGCGATCAGGCCGGTGACGTGGTGCCACGCCATCCAGCCACGATACGGCGTGATCCTGCCGCTCGCATAGCGCCGCTTCAGCCGCACGCGAAGGATGCCGATCCAGATGCCGCTGGCGCCGACGATCAGGCAGATACCGGAGATCCAAAGCACGACGAGCCGCCACAACGGCCCGTCCTTGCGCAGCACGGTCGGGTAGATCCAGTGCGGGATCGAGCCGAGCCAGTTCCAGACGCGTTCGGTTTGATTGGTGTCGAGCGCGATCTCGCCGGAGCGCGAGGAGACATAGAGCCTGGTGCCGGCATTATCGCCGAGCCCGATGAGGTAAAGCGGTCGCAGCGGATCGTACCGGGCCGTTACGCTCCATTGATCGCGATCGATGATGGCTTCGAGTTGCGGTGATCTGCTCGCGGGATGATGTTGCGCGACCGCGAGCGCCTGCTGTTCGGAAACGCCCGCGATGACGCGGCCGTCGGCTGCGGAGATCGTCTGCCGCCTGCCATCCCAGCCGGTGATCCGATACACCGGCTCGTCGGCCAGCATGGAAAGGCGGAGATCGCGCGGATAGCGGGTGGCGCCTGCCGTCTTCATCACGTCGTCCGGCGACAGCGCCAGCTTCTCCCATTGAATGTCGGGAAGCGCTGCCAGCCTTTCCTTGTCGGAAAGGCCGGGAAAGGCGACATACATCATCACCACGCCGGAAATGAACCACATGGCGAAAAACAGGCAGGTGGTGATGCCGATCCACCGGTGGACGATATACAGCCACCGCCGGAGCGTGCGTTTCAGGGGCCGTGCCACGCTCAAAACTTCACGTTGACACCCAGTTGCGCCGTGCGGGGCATGCTGAGCAGCCACTGGGTCGTGCCGCCCGAGGTCGTGTACACCTCGTCGAAGAGATTGTAGATGCGGAACGACACGGTGGTGTGGAGATCGGGCTTCCACTGCACACCGGCATTGACGATGTTGTAGGCCGGGCGCGTCACCGTGTTGGCATTGTCCGCATAGGTCTTTCCGACGATCTGCACGCCCGCGTTGGCCGACCAGTTGGGTGCAAAGGCCCACGTCGCCCAGATATTGGATACGTTCTGCGGTATGTTGACCGGCACGTTGCCGGCATAGTTCACGGCTACGCCGCCAACCGACTGCACGAAGTCGTCATACTTCGCGCGCAGGAAAGCGGTGTTGGCATCGATTCGCCAGCCGTAGTCGAGCAGGAAACCGACCGATGCTTCGACGCCGCGCGATGATTGCCGACCGACCTGAACGGTCAGGGAAGGAATGTTCGGATCGCGCGCCAGCAGGTTGTTCTTGACGATCTCGTAGCCGGCCAGGGTCCATTCGCCGCGGCCTCCCCAGAACGATTGCTTGACGCCGATCTCGATCTGTCTGCCGGTGGCCAGATCGAAATTCTTGTTGGCCGAGGACAGCGAGATGATCCCTCCGACCGGATCGACGGCCGTGGCATACTGCCCATAGAAAGCGAGGTCCTTCACCGGAGTGTAGACCGCACCGGCGCGCCATGTCGTCGAGGAGAACGACTTCTCGAAGCTGTTTGCGGGCACGACATAGTCGGTGCGCGTGATGGTCGGTTGATCCTGGCGGACGCCGGCAATC
Source organism: Bradyrhizobium sp. Leaf396 (assembly GCF_001424605.1). NCBI lineage: Bacteria > Pseudomonadati > Pseudomonadota > Alphaproteobacteria > Hyphomicrobiales > Nitrobacteraceae > Bradyrhizobium > Bradyrhizobium sp. Leaf396. The sequence continues at coordinate 102,918 of NZ_LMQJ01000015.1, read as the reverse complement.
AAGGAGAACTGCTCGGTCACCGACAGCCTGTTTTCGGCAAACAGCGCATATTGGTTCGTCACGCTGCCGTAACCGGGAATCGTGGCGTTCGGACTGCTGAACGAGCCTGGGCTAAAGACGTAGGGGTTGACGGACGAAGCGCCGCCATAAGGAGAGTTGTTGGTGTGCGTGAAATTGATGCTGTTGACGTCGAAGCCCGCCAGGAATTCGTTGGCCATGCCAAGCACATGCCCGCGGAATTTCGTATCCATGCGATTGCCGACCTGCTGCTGATCGTGAAAGATCTCGATATAGCTGGCTCGGTCGATCAGGCCGGTGGCAGGGTTGTAGGCGTAGCTTTCGACGTCCTTCCAGTGCCGCTTGGAGTTCAAGTAGTAGAGAGTGTTCTGGATCGAGATGCCGTCGGCGGCTTGCCAGTCGGTCTTCACCTGGTTCCAGCTATCCTGGTAGCGGATGTGGCTGTCGCTGACGTTGTAGTTCTTGAAGCGAAGCGCTTCTTCGAGCTTGCCGTTGATCAACGGCGTGCCGAAGTACCGCGATGGATGGCGATCACCGTAGTCCGTGGACAGCGTCCAGGTGACGTCTTCGTTCTGCCGGACCTGGACCGCGGCATGAAGTGCAACGTTTGATGTGTTGTCGCGATCGACCCAGCCGTCCGACATGTTGCCGATGGCGGTGATCCGATAGGCGACGTTCTTGCTCACGGGACCGCCGCTGTCCACGGCAATCCGCCGCGTCATGTTGCTGTCCAGCGAGACCTCCGCCTCGTTGCGAGGGACCCACAAGGGCAGTTTCGAAACAATGTTGATGGCGCCGCCGACCGCACCTGCGCCGTACATCACCGACGCAGGGCCGCGTAGCACCTCGATGCGCTCGGTCGACCATGTGTCGAACGGAAAGGTCACCGTTCCCGCGCCGATATAGAGCTGTGTGCCGTCATAGAGCGTCATGACGGAGCCAAGGCCCGTGAAGCCGCGGGTGTTGAAGGAGACGCCGCCATTGCCCGGTGCCGGGCTCGCAGTGAAGCCGGTGGCGTTCTGCGTCACCGCGTCGAGAACGTTCTGCTGGCCGCGTTCGGAAAGCGTCTCGGCCGAAATCACCTCCACGCTGGCCGGCGTCTGCAATCGCGTCAGGCCCAGCCGGCTGCCGGCCGTGCTCGCGCCGGTGAGATTGAGCGTCGGTGCGGCGAATGCCGATCCCGCCGGGCTGGCTGTCGGAGCACGCGTTTCGGCGGCAGCCAGGTTTCGCTGTTGTCGTGAGCGCGCGAGACGCGCAGCCTCGCTGCGTCGGGTACTCCTGACATTCGGTGGCTTCGCCGATGGTGCCACCACGACCGGATCGAGCGTCTGGGCCGGGCCTGCGGATTGTGCCCAGCCATCGGTCGAAACCATGAGGCAGGAGAAAGCCGCTAAACAGAGCAACGCCCGCCGATGTCGTGGCGCAAATATTGTGCGGGAGGTCATCAATGGACTCGCGATAACGTGGCACGTCACCGCGAACGCAGCTTGGCCGCTGCCTCAAGAGCAAGGCAGCTCAACACTCACCAGGACACCCCGCCCAATGTGCTCGCGTGTGACCACGACTGACGGCAGGTCTCCTGGCTCGCGGGTCGCTGCCTTGCGCCGCCTTCCCAAGCTCGCGAGCTCAGTGGCGTTTGGCGAAGGCTCGCCGCTTACAGTTGCGGGGGCAGCCACGGCGTTGGGGAAATCCCGCACCGTATTCCCTATTGATCTCCCGAAGGAGAACCGTCGCAGTCACCCTAGTTTTATTTTCAAAGGGCTGTCAACTGGCTGTTCCCGACACGGTTCAGCGCGTCGCACCTTCATCGGCGACGCACGGATCGTCCACCGGGCGGTGTCGGGCGAAACACGAATCCGCTCTCAACTCTCCCCCCGAACATTATTCCATTCTACCTAATTCGGATCCAGCGTATTCGGCCAAGGGGGCGGTCGTACGTCGTCACGAGCGCTGGCTTGGTCGCGGTGGACGCGGCGGCATTGACGGCGGTTTGTTGCGTGCAAGGCGAGAGCGCGCTCGGATCGCGAGGGCGGACGGCGCCCATATCCGGCGAAGCCTCTTGGCGAAGCCGATAGCCTGCGTACGGCGAAACCGGCGGATTCCCAACGGCACAAGGCGTTGCGAAACACAATCTCAACGCAAATTGTCTAGGACCGGCCCATCCTCTCTCAATGGGTCCCTGCATGGCATTGCTCCCGCGCTTCTTCCTTCTCGTTCTGCTTCACGTCATCACCATTTGGCCGGCGGCGGCACAGGATGGTGAGCCCGTCAGATTGTCTGCTGCGATACAGTATCAGTTCATTGCGCGCTGGGATGTCGATCGGCTGAACAGGATTTTGCAAGCCGATACGCCCGCCTTCGCCGGTATCACCGTAACCTACAGTCCGGCGCGCAATCCCGTCCGGCTCTATCGCGTGACCTATTCGTCGGTGGTGCCCGAGCGCGGCAACAAGCCGACGGTCGCATCCGGACTGATTGCGATCCCGGAAGGACAGGCCACGTCGTTTCCGCTGTTGTCCTACGAGCACGGCACGGTCTACGGCAAGCAGCAGGTGCCTTCATTTCCCGACCAGTCACCCGAAACCCAGCTGATGATCGCGCAGTTCGCGGGGCAGGGATATGTCGTGATCGGAGCCGACTATTTCGGGATGGGCACGTCGGCAGAGACGGAAGGCTACATGGTGAAGGGAAGCCACCAGCAGGCGACCTACGACATGCTCGTGGCCAGCCGCGCCGTGTTGGATCATCTCAAACTCGCCACGACCAAGCTGTTTCTCGCCGGCTGGTCGCAGGGCGGATTCGTCACCATGGCGATGCTGGAGAAGCTCGAGCAAGCCGGCATCAAGGTTGACGCCGCGGCGACCGCCAGCGCGCCGGTCGACGTATTCGTGGCGCTGAACGGCTTTCTCAATTTTCCCCGCAAGAACGATGCGAGCTGGGTCAACTCGCTGTTCATCCTGTCGGCGTTCTCGTTCGAAAACTATTATGGCGTGCCCGGGCTGGCCCGCTCGCTGATCGCGGATGCCTATTACGACGTGGCACGCAAGGCTTATTTGCGTGAACCCTACGACGCCGCCGCCGTGCCGACGGACCTGCACAAGCTGCTCCGTCCCGACTATTTCGATCCGCAGTTCTTCGCAGCTTCGGCCTACGGCCGGCTCGTCGCGCAGACACAGGCCTATCGCTGGATCATCAAGAGCCCAGTGCGCAATTATTACGGCGAGACCGACGAGGCCATCAGTGTCGGCCTCGGCCGGCTCGCCATGACCTATCAGCAGGCGATCGGCAACGGCAATCCCGCGGTCGAAGCCGTCTCCACCGGTCCGACCACCCATCGCGGCACTTTTGCGACGGCTGTGCCGAAGTGGAAGGCATGGTTCGACGGGCTTTGATGCGGCCGTCATGGCCGGGCTCGCCCCGGGCATCCACGTTCTTCGCACTCAGCGGATGGCGGGGACGAGCCCGGCCGTGGCGCTGTGTATCCATTGCTCATATCCGAAGGGCATGCATCGCTCTGCATGCCGCCTTGGCGTCGCCGGAGGTGGTCGTTGCAGTGAAAATCTGTCTTGATGGGGGCCGGGATGAGGCCGGCAGATGCGACGGCCTTCGTGGTGGAGTGACGACATGAGCGGGTTGGTGATCTCTGGCGGCCGGGTGGTGGATCCCGCGAGCGGGATGGATGCCATCGGCGATGTAGCGGTGGTGGACGGCAGGATCGCCGCCGTCGGCACTGGCCTCGGCGGCGCCGAGCGGGTGATCGATGCGACCGGGCTCGTGGTCGCGCCGGGCTTCATCGACCTGCACGCGCATGGCCAGTCGATTCCGGCCGACCGCATGCAGGCGTTCGACGGCATTACGACCACCCTCGACCTCGAAGCCGGCGTGCTGCCCGTCGGGTCCTGGTATGAGAGCCAGGCCAGGAAGGGGCGCGTGCTGAACTACGGCGCTGCCACCAATTGGGCCTTTGCCCGCATCGGCGCGATGACCGGCTCAAACGCGGAGAGTTCGCTGGAGGCGTTCGGCAATGCCATGCGGGATCGCCGCTGGATCGACAATGTTGCAACGGATGCGGAGGTCTCAGGCATCCTGGAGCGTCTCGCACGCGGCCTGAACGAAGGCGGCATCGGCATCGGCATTCTGAACGCTTACGCGCCGGGAGCCGGCGTGCAGGAGCTGACCGCGGTGTGCCAGCTCGCAGCCGCGCAGAACGTGCCGACCTTCACGCACGTGGCCTTCATGTCGCGCATCGATCCCGAAAGCGCGGTGGAAGCCTATATCCGCCTGATCGGCTATGCCGGCGCTACCGGCGCCCACATGCACATCTGCCATTTCAATTCGTCGAGCAAGACCGACGTCGAACGCTGCCGCGTGCTGATCGCGAAAGCACAGGCGCAGGGGCTGCCGATCACCGTCGAGGCCTACCCCTACGGCACCGGCTCGACCGTGCTGGCGGCCGCCTTCTTCAGCGATCCCGAGTTCGTCGAGCGCAACGGCACCGGCTATGATTCCGTGCAGCGCGTCACCGATGGCTATCGCTTCCACGATCGCGAGGAGCTGCTCAAGGCGCAGGCCGAGGAGCCGTCCTCGCTGGTGCTCTGGCACATCCTCGACACCGAGAACAATGCGCATCACCGCGACCTGCTCGACATGTCGGTGCTGTATCCCGGCGGAGCGATTGCCTCCGACGCGATGCCCTGGACGCTCTCCGATGGCACCACCTACACCGGCGATGCCTGGCCGCTGCCCGACGACGCCACCTCGCATCCGCGCTCGGCCGGCTGCTTCACGAAGTTCATCCGCGAATGGGTGCGCGAGCGCAAGACCCTGTCGCTGCTGGAAGGCGTGCGCAAATGCGCGCTGATCCCGGCGGAAATCCTGTCGCAGAGCACGCCGGCGATGCGCGCCAAGGGCCGGCTCGCGAAAAACGCGGATGCCGACATCGTCGTGTTCGACTACGAGAAGCTCTCGGACCGCGCGACCTTCACCGCGATGAACCGTCCCTCGGAGGGCGTGCGGCATCTGGTCGTCAGCGGCCAGCCGCTGATCAGCGACGGCGTGCTGGATGTGAACGCGCGGCCTGGAAAACCGGTGCGCCGTCCCGTCATCGGGAGCTGACCCATGCCGGTCCCCATTCTCCTGGTGACGGGCTTTCTGGGGGCGGGCAAGACCACGGTCGTGAACCATCTGCTGGCGCATGCCGAGGGGCGGCGGATCGCCGCCGTGGTCAATGATTTCGGCGCGATCAACATCGATGCGGAACTGCTCGCGGGCGCCAGCGACGGCGTCGTCAGCCTCGCCAATGGCTGCATCTGCTGCTCGCTGGAGGGCGATCTGCTCCGCACGCTCTCGGCGCTGCTGCGGCGCGATCCCAAGCCCGAGTACATCGTCATCGAAACCAGCGGCGTCGCCGATCCCGCCGACATCGTGCGCAATCTGATGGACCCGGTGATTCTGCGCGAGGCGCCGCTGGAGACGGTGGTCTGCGTGCTGGATGCCACGGCGCCGCCCGCGGCCTTCGAGGACGCGCTCCAGCGGTCGCAGTTGCGCGTCGCCGATATCGTGGCGCTCAGCAAGCTGGATCTGGCGGACGAGGGGGCAGGCGTGCGAATTCGCGACGCTCTTCGCGCACTACGCCTGCCTGCCCTGGTGGTGGATGCTAACCGCGGCGAGATACCCGCGGCACTGTTATTCCCCGCGAACCTCGATCGCGCGCCGGCACGTGATCCGGGTCCGCGCCGGCCGACCGAGGAGCGCTTCGAAACGCTGAGCTGGACTTCGGACAAGCCGGTGTCGCTGCCCCGTTTGCAGCAGGCCATCAACCGGCTGGCACCGAAGCTCGCGCGCGCCAAAGGCCTGATCGAGAGCATCGAGCAGCCCGGACGTCCGATGGTGCTTCAGTTCGCCGCCGGCCGCGCCACGCTCGCACCGGGCGTTGCATCGGCACCCGGCGTGCCGCGGACGCGGATCGTCTTCATCGCGGAGCTTGGGGTGCTCTCCAAGGCGGAGCTCGATGAAATCATGGAAGCCTGCGCTGCAGCCGTGTGAGGTCCACGTTTCGTCTCCATCCGAGGCGTGACCGGCCGATCAGCTCTTTTGGCGGGCATCGAGCGCAGTCGCGCCGGATCGCCGCGCACATGTTCACTCTCGTGCTCGGCGGCACAAGAAAGTTGGGCGTCAGCACAACGCAAGCGCGTTGACCGCCCGTGTCGCCGCATCCTCCTTGTCCGAGCCGACGAATTGGCAAATCATGGATTCGAGCTCGCCCGGTTGCTTGCGGCGTGCGACGGCCAGCAGGCGCATCAGCTCCGCCTCGTCCTTGGAGAGGCGCCGGCAGGACGGCGGCATGAAGCACAGCTCGCATGGCCGGCCGCCGCGGAGGATCCTGACAAGGGCCGCCCGCGCAACCAGCAGCGGACTGTCGGCAATGCCGGGCGCCTCGTCGGCAAAGCGATAAGCAGCTTCCCAGCAATCCGAGGCGCCGGTCGCATAGGCCGCTCCGATGAAGCGGAACAGCGACAGTGCGACGCGGCAGAACTCGTCGTAGCTTTCGACGCATGGCGGCGCCGCAAGCGCGGCCCGGAGCGGACAAAGCTGCGACTGGCCGGCGTCCGCGACCGCCACGCAATCGCGTGCATCCTGCATGATGAAACGTCCTCGTCAGTGCAGCGTGGGGGTTCCGACCAGCCAGCTCTTCATCGCCATGATCCGGTCATGGCCGACAGACCGCACATGCCGGTCGGGAAGGATGAGACCGGCCCTACGGAAGATCGTTGCAAGCCCCTCGACCGGCGCGAGCGCCCAATCGGCGCCGACCGGCGGCAGCCAGCGCTCGAATTGTTCGCGGGCGATGTCGACGCGATCCTGCTGTGCTGCGGCGATGGCGCGCAGAATTCCGCGCTCGCTGTCCGACATGCGCGGGCAGGTCGGGCAGTGCACTTCGATGGCCGTGTGGGCCGTACAGGCGAAGATCTCGATGATGGAGTCCAGCGAGGGCACGGCGTCGCCTACGCGGAAGTGATCATACACCTCCTTGATATCAGCGGCGGTCGGAACGGCGCCTCCGCTGCGGGCCTTCGCCCTGAAGCCCCAAATGAAGAGCCGCTCCGCTGCGCTCAGCGCCGGAAGATCGACGGGTCTGGTATGTGTCGAATGATGCATGAGCCTCTGGCCTTTGGCTGCTCTCGCACCATGGCTGGCGCGGATGATCCGCGCCGATCGTTCTGCCAGAGACCTCTTCAAGTCAACGCTCGGAGGGGCGTTGTCGAGATGTTCTAGATTGGAAGAGTTCGTATCTCGCCAGGTGCGTGCAGGCAGCTCTCCCGCGGAATTGCGGGGCAAACATCTCCCGTGTCGTGCGGGCGGCCCTAGCGCGTGACTTTACGAAAATGCGCCGCAATGTCGGCGCGTGTTGCGACCCAGACCCGGCCCTCCAGCCGCGCCAGCTCGGCCAGAATGGTCTTCACCGCTCGGAAACGCGCGGGCCGGCCGCAAATGCGCAGATGAAATCCGACCGACAGCATCGCGGAGCGGCCGCGCTCTGCCTCCTCGACCAGCGTCGTGAGTGCGGCGCTGACGTAGTTCGAAAAGTCCTCCGGCTGCACAAAGCCGTTCGGATGGAAGAACTTCATGTCGTTTGTATCGAAGCCATAGGGCAGGACCAGCATCGCTCCCTGGGACGACGGGCTCCAATAGGGCAGATCGTCATCGAGTGCGTTGGAATCGTAGGCGAAGCCGAGCCCGATCAGGATATCGCGCGTCCACGCGCTCTGGCTCCCGCGTGACATGAAGCCGACGGGGGTGAGACCCGTCGCGCCGGCGATGGCGTCGCGCGTCCTTTCGATGTCACGACGTTCCGTCTCGGGACGGCCATAGAGTGCATGCGGCAGCCAGCGCCAACCATGCACCGCCGGTTCGTGGCCGGCTTCGACCACGGCACGCGCAAGGTCCGGCACGCGCTCGACGGCGCGGCCGCACATCATGAAGGTGGAACGGATTTTGGCCTCGTTAAAGGCGTCCAGGAATCGCCACAGGCCCGCGCGCATGCCATAGTCGAACACCTGCTCCTGCACGAAATCCCGTACGCCCGGCGGCGCTGTCGAGGCGACCTCGCCATAGTGTTCCGTCTCCGCATCGCCTTGCTCGATCGCGAGCTCGGCGCCCTCCTCGAAATTCACCACCAATGACACCGCGACGCGGGCGCCGTTGGGCCAAACGATATCGGGCCGGGTCCTTCCATATCCGCGAAGATCGCGTTCGATCGGCATGATCAGCGGCTCCCGATCTGGCGACTGAAGCCGCCGAAGATTTCAGCGCAGACGAGGCCGGCCAAAGTCAGCAGCACGATCACGCCGGAGACGGCTGCGACACGCACGTCGAGGCTGCCTTCCAGGATTGCCCAGAGCTTGATCGGCAGGACCTCGGTGCGCGCGTCGGCGAGGAACAGCGATACGGGAACATTGTCGAAGGAGGTGAGGAACGCGACGAAGCAGCTCGCAACGATGCCGCGGCGGATCAGCGGCAGCGTGACGCGCCGGAAGGTGTACCAGCGGCCGGCACCCAGACTGAGCGAGCAAGTGATCAGCACCGGATCGAGTTGCTGCACCGAGGCGCCGACCATCCGGATCACGAAGGGCACGCAGATGATCGTGTGGCCGAGCACCAGCGTTGCCGCCGACAGGCGGATGCCGAGCAGGTTAAAGACCAGCAGCAGCGACAGGCCGAACGCCATCGCCGGCAGCACCATCGGCGACATGAACAGAGCGTCAAGGACGCGCGCGATCTTCAACCGGCTCCGTGCCAGTCCGAGTGCCGCCGCGCCGCCCAGCACTGCGGAGAGAATCGTCGCCGCCGTTGCGACCTTGAGACTCGTTAACGCGGGCTCCACGATTTCCTGGGATTGCAGCAGATCGACATACCAGCGCAGTGACCAGCTCGGCGGCGGGAATTTCAGCGTGACGCCGCCGGTGAAGGAAATGATCAGCACGACCAGCGTCGGTGCCAACAGCAGCAGCAACCCGAAGCCGGTGATGGCACCAATGATGCCCGAGTAGACGCGATCAATGAGGCTACGCTGCATCGACGCCTCGCACGTAGCGGCGCGACAGGGCGCCGGTGGCAAAGACGATGCCGGTCACGGCCAGCGTGAAGATCAGCGAAAGCGCTGCCGAGAACGGCCAGTCCTGCACGCCGACGGCCTGTTGGTAAATATGGGATGCCATCAGGATGATGCGGCCGCCGCCGACCAGTGTCTGGGTGATGAAGGCGGTCGCAGCGGCTGCGAAGACGAGCAGCCAGCCGGCAATGGCGCCCGGCAGCGTCAGCGGCAGGATGACGGTGACGAAGATGCGGGCGCGGCTTGCACCCAGCCCTTCTGCCGCGCGCGTCAGATTGCCGTCGAGCCGCAGCAGGCTGTTGATGACAGGCAGTGCCATCAGAGGAAGCTGGATCTGGATTAGCGCCAGTACCATGCCCTCCCAGGTGTAAAGCAGGCGAGCCGGGGCCTGCCACAGCCCGAGCGACAGCATCGCCGTGTTGATGATGCCGTCGCGGCCAAGGAGCACGATCCAGGCGAAGGTGCGCACCACCGTGCTGGTCAGGAGCGGCAGCATGATCAGAAACGTGATCAAGGTGCGCATGAGCTGACCGCTCGCGACGTAAACAAGTGCGATCGGATAGGCGATGATCAGCGTCACCAGTGCGACCTCCGCCCCCAGCCAGATGGTGTCCGTCAGCACCTTGATGCTGAACGGGTCCGAGAAGAAGCGCACGTATTGCGCCAGCGACAGTTCTTCGAACTGTGACGTGCGGAACAGGCTGATCGCGACAAGGGCAATCAGTGGCAGCACGAAGGCGGCGAGGAACAACGCCGCCAGCGGGACCGCCGGCAGCATTTGTCGTGATGCAACCGTGCTTGACCGCGGCACTTAGATCCTCACTTCTTTGTTGAAGCGGGTGATCCACTCGCCGCGCAGCGGCTGGAACTTGGTCCAGTCAAGCAGCACATTGTTGGAAACGAGGTCGTCGAGGCTCTTGGCGACGGTGAGATTGGCGCCGGTCAGCTTCACCTTGCTGTTGGTCGGCATCATCATCCATGGCGCCGCCTCCAGGCCTTTCTGCGTTTCGGCCGACATCACGGTGTCGAGATAATCCAGCACCGCCTTCGGATCCTGGTTGTTCCTGACGATCTGTGCGCTGGTGCGGATCACGACGGCGCCGGATTTCGGCTTGGCGAAGGCGATGTCGACGCCCTTGGCGGCGAGCAGCGCCACGTTGTTCCAGAAGTTGAAGGCGATATCGATCTCGCCCTGCTGGAACAGCGCAGCCAGCGCGCCGGGCGAGGCCGCGATCGCACCGACGTTCGGCAGCAGCTTCTTGATGGCCTCGAACGCCGGTTCGATATTGGTCTCGGAGCCGCCGTTTAGCTTGGCGATCTCGACCATGAAGGCGGTGCCGAGGCTGGAGCCGAGCCCGGTGATGCCGACGCGCCCCTTGTGTTCCGGCTTCCAGAGATCCTCCCATGAGGTCGGCGGCTTGGTGATCTTCTTCGGATTGTAGGCGATGCCGATCAATTGCACGGTGATGACAGGGGCGTAGCCGTCGGGATGCCGGAATACGCTTGGGATGTCGGCATATGACTTCGAGTGATCGACCGGAAACTTCTCCAGCACGCCGCTCGCGATCGCCGGGATCAGCGGTCCCTCGTCGAACAGCACGACGTCGAAGGGTGGCGTGTTGCGCGAGGCCTGGATCTTGCCGATCTGGTCGACACCGAGCAGGGGCGTAAAGGTGACGCTGCCGTCGCTGGACTTCTTGAAGGCCGGCCCGACCACCGAGCGGAAGGCTTCGTCGAAGCTGCCGGGATAGGTCGTTGCCACGATCGAGGGAGCGGCGCGTGATGACGTCGGCCACCCGAGACCAGCCGCGGCAAGCGCGGCCGAACCTGAGGTGAGCAGCGATCTCCGGGATAGGCTCATGTCAAATACTCCTTGGGTGATGCAGGGAAAGCTCGTCGACCGGCGTGCTGAAGATGCTGACGCGCGAGACGTCGGAGATCGTGAGCCAAGCCGTCTCCCCGGCCTGCGTCTTCGCGCTGCCGGCAGCGCGGGCCTGGCTGACCTTCACGGCTTCGCCGCTCGCGGTGACGCCCTCCGTCACGCTGACGGCACCGAGCGGCAGGGTGGCGCGGATCGTGACGGGGATGGCGCCGGGCCGTTCTGCGCCGAACAAGATGTTTTCAGGCCGGACAGAGATCGTCACCGGCGTGCCGCGCCTGCGCTGGGCCGAACGGCCGAGATCGAGCTCAGGCCCGGCGTCCAGCTGCACGCGGTCCGCGTCGGTGACGGTGCCGCGCAGGAGGTTGGTGTGGCCGATAAAGTTCGAGATGAACAGGCTGGCCGGCCGGTCGTAAAGCGCGTCCGGGCTGTCGATCTGCTCGATGCGTCCCTTGTTCAGCACGACGATGCGGTCGGCCATCGACAGTGCCTCCTCTTGATCATGCGTGACGATGATGGAGGTGACGCCAAAGGTCTTCAGCAGGCTTTTGATCTCGATCTGCATGTCGAGCCGCAGGTTCTTGTCGAGCGCCGAGAACGGCTCGTCGAGCAGGACGAGGCCAGGATCGATCGCGAGCGCCCGCGCCAGCGCGACGCGCTGCTGCTGCCCGCCGGAGAGTTCTCCGGGCAGCCTTCGCGCAAACGGCGCCATCTGGGCGAGGCCGAGCATCTGTTCGACTTTCGCGGCCACAACATTCTTCGCGGTTTTGCGCGCCCGCAGGCCGTAGGCGACGTTTTCGAACACAGTCAGGTGCGGAAACAGCGCATAGTTCTGAAACACCATGCCGATGCGGCGGCGATTGGCCGGAACATGCTCGACCCGCGCGCCGTCGAAGCGCACCTCGCCGCGGGAGGGACGCAGGAAGCCCGCGATGATCTGGAGCATCGTGGTCTTGCCGCAGCCGGACGGGCCGAGGAGGGCGATCAACTCACCGGCTGCAACGGAGAGATCGATCTCGTCGAGCGCAACCGTCGCGCCGAACGCGTGACCGATGCCCTTCAGATCCAGCGAAAGTCCGCGTACATCGCTCAACGCCAGCTCCATCCTTCGCGTTGTCCTGCGCGAGAGATAGCAATCGTCGTGCCAGCGCGGCTCGTCCGCTAAGGTCCTGCGAGCATTACGACAATTTTAGGCGCCATATATTGGCGCCAATTTATTGTACATATTGTAGACATAAATGCCATGGGTTTGTCTAAAAAATGGGCTCCGGCAGCATTCCAGAATCCTGTAAAAGCGATGCATGAAGCGAACCCGTCCCTTCAAGCGCAAGCCGAAACGCTCCGAGCCGAAGCACAGGGAGCCGGAGGTCGTCGATCCGCGCAACATTGACGACGATCCGGTGGTCCAGGGCATCCTGACCGCGATTAGCCAGAAGCGGCTCAAGCCAGGCGCCAAGCTCGGCGAGGACAAGCTTGCCGCAGCTTTCGGTACCACGCGGATTCACATCCGCCAGGCCTTGTCCCATCTCGCCTCGCGCAAGGCGGTTATGCAGATCCCCAACCGGGGCGCCTTCGTGTACCGGCCGAGTTGGGAGGAGGCGCAGGACATCTTTGCCGCGCGTCGGATCATCGAGACCGCAGCTGTGAGCGCCGCGGTCGACCGGCTGGACAAGGCCGGCAAGGCGGAGCTGAAGGCGCATATGGAGCGCGAGGCGCGTCACGATCGCAATGACCGCTGGGCCTCGCTGTCGCTGACGGCCGAGTTCCACATCCTGGTGGCCAAGCTTGCCGGCAACCGCGTGTTGCTGGAAATATCGCGCGAGCTGATGCTGCGGACGTCGCTGGCGATCGCGACCTTCGAGCAGCCAGGCGAGCCGGATTGCTCGCCCGACGCCCACCCCGACATCGGCGCATTGATCCTTGCCCGCAACAAGGCTGGTGCGATCCATGCCATGCATCATCACATCGAGGAGATGGAGCAGCGGATCCGGCCGAAGAAAGGCGAGGACGAGGTCGACGAGCTGACCGCGATCTTCCAGGAGATTGGCGCGCGGGCGCGGGCGGGCGGATAGCATGGCGGGCCGCCGCATCCTCCTGATCAATCCGAACAGCCTCGAGGCGACCACTACGATGATGGTGGCGATTGCCAAGTCTGCAGCCGCGGATGGCTTCGACATTGCCGGCGTCACGGCAGCGCGTGCGCCCACAATGATCGTCTCGGCGGATGCGCTGGAGGCAGCGGCGCCTGAGGTCGAGGAGATCGCGCGTGCCCGCTCTGGCGATTGCGACGGCATCATCGTCGCGGCATTTGGCGATCCCGGTCTCGCAAGGATCAAGCTGACCATGAGATTGCCTGCCGTCGGCATTGGTGAGTCCTCGATGCTGGAAGCCGCGGAGAACGGCCGACGCTTCGGCGTGGCGACCACGACGCCGCTGCTGAAAGCGAAGATCGACGCACTGCCGGATGTGCTGGGATTGCGATCGCACTACACCGGTACACGCTTCACCGTAGGCGATCCGCATGAGTTGATGCGTGATCCATCGCTTTTGCGCACTGCGCTTGCGGGCGCGGTCGAGGCCTGCATTGCGCAGGACGGAGCGGAAGCGGTGATCGTCGGCGGCGGCCCGCTGGGTGAAGCGGCACGCGAGCTTGAGGCGATCTTTACCGTGCCGGTCATCGCGCCGGTCCCGTCAGCCGTGCGGCGGATCATTCGTCTCGTCGCGGTGTAACAAAGAACCGGGGCGACCAGCAATTTCCGCGGCGCGGCATCGGCCGTGATGCGGAAACTGTTTTCCTTGACATGAGGTCTGCCGTGCTCGACGTGTAACGACGTCGCGTGATTGTGAGTGCGTGCCCTCGCGACGAGAAGAACCGCACGGGAGGACGTCGTGAGCGTAAGCCTCAACGAACAGGATTACCTCGCCACCTTGCACGAGCTATGGAACAAGGCTTGGCCGAAAGGGACGCCGCGCTCGCCGAACTATCTGCACGGCGAAGTTCCCCTGACGGAATATCTGCGCGCCTGGGCGAAGCGAAGTCCGGAGAGGCCCGCGGTGATCTTCTATGGCCACGTCACGACATACGCGGACCTCGACCGGCAGAGCGACCGGTTTGCCGCGCTGTTGCAGGCCAAGGGCATAAGCAAAGGCGACCGCGTCGCCGTCTTTCTGCCGAACTGCCCGCAATTCCACATTGTGTTCTTCGGCATCCTGAAGCTCGGCGCGGTCCATGTTCCCGTCAGCCCGTTGTCGCGCGCGTTCGAGCTGTCCTACGAGTTGAACGACACCCAGGCCGAGGTGATCGTCGCGCTGGACCAGCTCATGCCGGTTGTCGAGCAGGTCAGGGACGAGGTGCGGCTGCGCGAGATCATCGTCACGAGTTTTGCCGATGTCGTACCGGCAAAGCCGGCAATTCCGGCGCCAGACTCGATCCGTGTGCCGCGCGCCGCAGTCACCGGCGCGACCGATCTGTTGCCGGCGCTTGCTGCGATGCCGATTCCTGTGCCGCTGCCGCCTGCCGGCCTCGATGACGTCGCCGCGCTCAATTACACCGGCGGCACGACCGGCATGCCCAAGGGCTGCGTCCACACCCATCGCGACATGGTCTACACGGCCGCCGCCAATTACGGCATCTCGGTGCTGTCCGACGAGAGCAGCGTCTTCCTGTCGTTCTTTCCTGAGTTCTGGATCGCGGGCGAGAACTTTGGCCTGATCTTCCCGCTGTTCTCGGGCGCGACGCTGGTCCTGCTCGCGCGCTGGGATGCCGTCGGCGCGATGGCCGCGATCGACAAATACAAGGTCACAATCACGGCGATGCCGGTGGACGGTGCGGTCGAGCTGATGGATCATCCGCGCTGGAACGAGTTCGACCTGTCGTCGCTGCAGCAGGTGCGCGTGGTCTCCTTCGTCAAGAAGCTCAACGCCGACTATCGCAAGCGCTGGAAGGATCTCACCGGCACGATCCTGATGGAAGCGGCCTGGGGCATGACGGAGACCCACACCTCCAACACCTTCACGGCTGGCTTTCAGGACGACGATTTCGATCTCAACAACCAGCCGATCTTCGTCGGGCTGCCGGTCCCCGGTGCCGAGTTCAAGATCACCGATTTCGAAACCGGCGCACTCTTGCCGCTGGGTGCCGAAGGCGAGATCCGCGTGCGCACGCCGTCACTGCTCAAGAGCTACTGGAACAAGCCGGAGGCGACCGCGGAGTCCCTGATCGACGGCTGGCTTCGCACCGGCGACATCGGCGCCATCGACAAGGATGGCTTCCTGCACTTCCTCGGCCGCCGCAAGGAGATGCTGAAGGTCAAAGGCATGAGCGTGTTTCCGCCGGAGATCGAGGCGTTGCTGGGGCAACATCCAAAGGTGCTGGGTTCGGGCGTGGTCGGGCGCGAGGACCCCGAGAGGGGGCAGGTGCCGGTGGCCTTCATCCAGCTCAAGCCGGAGGCGGTCGGCAGCGTCTCTGCGGAGGATCTGCGTGCCTGGTGCGCCGAGCGCATGGCCGTCTACAAGGTCCCCGAGATACGCATCATCGAAGCCCTGCCCCTGACCGCAACGGGCAAAGTGAAGAAGCAGGACCTCAATCCAATTCTGCCTGCTGCTGTCTGAGTGAGAGAGATCATGCCGTTCAAGAAGCTCCTGATCGCCAACCGCGGCGAGATCGCCATCCGCATTGCCCGCGCGGCCGCCGACGCCGGCATCGCGACGGTCGCGATTCATCCTGCGGATGATGCGCTGTCGCTGCATGTGCGCGTTGCGGACGAAGCGATCGAAATTCCTGGCCGCGGCGCGCGGGCCTATCTCGACATTGACGCCGTGGTGAAGGCGGCCAAGGCGATGGGCTGTGACGCCGTGCATCCCGGCTATGGCTTTCTCAGCGAGAACGCGACCTTCGCCAAAGCCTGCTCCGACGCAAATATCACCTTCGTCGGTCCTCAGGCGACAGCGCTCGAGCTGTTCGGTGACAAGGTCGCGGCGCGTCAGCTGGCAAAACGCTGCGGCGTGCCGATCATCGCCGGCACCACCGGGCCATCGAGTCTTGAGGAGATCACGGCCTTTTTCGCATCACTCGGCAGCAACGCAGCCATCGTCATCAAAGCAATGGCGGGCGGCGGCGGCCGCGGCATGCGTGTCGTCGAGAACGCGTCCGATCTTTCGGAAGCCTATGCGCGCTGCCAGTCCGAGGCCAGGGCGGCGTTTGGATTCGACGGCGTCTATGCCGAGCGGCTGATCCGGCAGGCGCGCCACATCGAGGTGCAGATCATCGGCGACCGCCACGGTGCGATCTCCCATCTCTGGGAACGCGAATGCACCATCCAGCGCCGCCACCAGAAGCTGATCGAGGTGGCACCGAGCCCCTCGCTAAGCGATGCGTTGCGCGGCCGCATCATCGAGGCGGCGAAGCAACTGGCGGCGGCTGCATCCTACGACAATCTCGGCACGTTCGAGTTCCTCGTCGATGGCGGCGCCGAGGACAGCTTTGCCTTCATCGAGGCCAACCCGCGGCTCCAGGTCGAGCACACCGTCACGGAAGAGGTGCTTGGTGTCGACCTGGTGCGCGCCCAGCTCGCGGTGGCCGGGGGCAGCCCGCTAGCCGCTCTGGGTCTTGCGCAGGAATCGATCCCGAAGCCGCGCGGCTATGCCATGCAGCTCCGCGTCAACATGGAAACGCTCGACGAGACGGGCGCAACCCATCCGACTGGCGGCGTGCTCGCGGTGTTTGAGCCGCCATCGGGCCCCGGCGTCCGCGTCGACAGCTTTGGCTATGCCGGCTACAAGACCAGTGCTGCGTTCGATTCGCTGCTCGCCAAGGTCATCGTGCATACGCCGGGCGAATCCTGGCATGACGTGGTCGCCAAGGCTTCGCGTGCCTTGCGCGAATTCCGCATCGACGGCGTCGTCACCAATATCGCCTTCCTCCAGGCGGTGCTCGCGCATTCCGATTTCAGGATCAACCGCATCGCGACCGACTTCATCGATCGCAATATCGGCAAGCTGGTCGAGGCGGCCGATGGCGCGGCCAAGCCGCTCTACTTTGCCGCGGCCGAGCGTGGCGGTGTCCAAGGCGCTGAAGCTCTCGTTGCGCAAACGGTGCCCGAAGGTGCGGTGATGGTCGCGGCGCCCTTGCAGGGCACCATCGTCACCATCCAGGTGAAGGAAGGCGAGATCGTGCGCCCCGGCCAGCAGCTCGCCGTGATCGAGTCGATGAAGATGGAGCATCTGGTCATGACCGAGCAGGGTGGCCGGGTCATGAAGCTCGTCGCCGGCGATGGCGTTACGCTGATGCATGGCGAGCCGATCCTCTATCTCGAGCCGCTCGACGTCGCGGCCGACAGCACGGCGGCGGAAGCCGAGATCGATCTCGATCACATTCGCCCAGATCTCGCTGAACTGATCGCGCGCCAGGCCAATACGCTGGACGAGAACCGCCCCGCCGCGCTCGAGCGCCGCCGCAACACCAACCAGCGCACCGCGCGCGAGAATGTCGCGCAGCTCGTCGACGACGGCTCGTTCATGGAGTACGGCAGCCTTGCGATCGCGGCGCAGCGGCGGCGGCGCAAGCTCGACGACCTCATCAAGAACACGCCGGCAGACGGCCTCGTCATGGGCGTCGCCACGGTGAACGCCGAGCAATTCGGCCCCGAGGGCGCGCGCTGCATCGTCGTGGCCTATGACTACACCGTGCTCGCGGGCACGCAGGGTCACATGAACCACAAGAAGATCGACCGCATGCTGACGCTGGCGGAAGACTGGCGCGTGCCGCTGGTGTTCTATGCCGAAGGCGGCGGCGGCCGGCCGGGCGACACCGACCGGCTCGGCATGACCGGGCTCGACGGACCGTCCTTCGTGCAGTTCGCTCGGCTCTCCGGGCTCGTGCCGGTCGTCGGCGTCGTCTCCGGCTATTGCTTCGCCGGCAACGCCGCGATGCTCGGCTGCTGCGACGTCATCATTGCCACCAAGAATGCCTCGATCGGCATGGGTGGCCCGGCCATGATCGAGGGCGGCGGGCTCGGCGTCTATCATCCTGCCGAGGTCGGCCCTGTGACGTTCCAGGCGCCGAACGGCGTCATCGACATCCTCGTCGAGGACGAGGAAGAGGCGACGCGCGTCGCGCAAAAATATCTGTCGTACTTCCAGGGCGCGGTGACGGAATGGGAAACCGCGGACCAGCGCCTCTTGCGCCGTGCCATCCCCGAGAACCGCCTGCGCGTCTACGACATCCGCAGCGTGATCAACCTCATCGCCGACAAGGATTCCGTGCTGGAGCTGCGTCGCGATTACGGCGTCGGCATGATCACCGCACTGATCCGCATCGAAGGCAAACCGTTCGGCCTGATCGCCAACAATCCGCGCCATCTCGGCGGCGCGATCGATGCCGATGCCGGCGACAAGGCCGCGCGCTTCCTCCAGCTCTGCGACGCCTTCGATCTGCCGATCGTCTCGCTCTGCGACACGCCTGGCTTCATGGTCGGGCCGGAAGCCGAGAAGACCGCGATCGTGCGCCACGTCTCGCGGATGTTCGTCACCGGCGCGAGCCTCACCGTGCCCTTGTTCGGCATCGTGCTGCGCAAGGGTTATGGGCTCGGCGCGCAGTCGATGATCGGCGGCGGCTTCCATGCCTCATTCTTCACCGCGGCCTGGCCGACCGGCGAGTTCGGGGGCATGGGTCTCGAAGGCTACGTCCGCCTCGGCTTCCGGAAGGAGATGGAGGCGATCGCGGATCCCGAGGAGCGCGAGACCTATTACCGCAACAAGGTTGCCGAGCTCTACGCCAACGGCAAGGCCGTCTCGATCGCCTCGGTGTTCGAGATTGACAACGTCATCGATCCCGCCGAGACGCGGCGCTGGATCATGGCGGGCCTGCGCTCCGTGCCGAAACCGCCGGCGCGGACGGCGAAGAAACGACCATGCATCGATACGTGGTGAGGGCAGTGCAGCAATAGCCTGCGTCCCGGTTCCCGATTGACATCCCCGCCTGTGGTGCCAGACTTTGCACAATAATACAGGGTGGAGACGTCTGCGATGGCCAGCCTTTCGGCCTCGAACCATGTCGCCCGTGTCATGTCGGTGGCCAACCACGTGGCCGACGTCGACGCCTCTTCGCGGATTGCCAATTCGTGGCGGCGCTGCCTGATCAGCCACAAGCTCGATCCCGCCCGACAGGGCCCGCCGCAGACGCTGACCGAGGCCGAGATCCGGCACGTCGTCGCGCCGATGGAAGAGACGATCAGGCTTGTAACGCCCGAACTCGACGACCTTGCCCGCGTGCTGCGCGACGCCGGCTATTGCGTCAATCTCGCTGACACAAATGCGATCATGCTGTTCAGCCGCCTGCCGGGCGAAGCCGATGCGAGGATGTTTCTGGACTGGAAGATCTACACCGGCTCCAATTTCGCCGAGACGTTCGAGGGCACCAATGGGCTCGGCACCGCGCTGGCCGATCAGAAGCCGATCCTGGTGCATCGCGACGAGCATTTTCGCGCGCAATGGCACATGTTCTCCTGCGCCGTGGCGCCGCTGTTCGACCACGCCGGGCGGCTTGCCGGTGCCGTCAACATCACCTCCTGCCGCGCGGATCTCGAGCGTACCGCGCATCAGCTCGCGCTGGCGGTCACGTTGGAAGCGACGCGGCGGATGGAGGGAGCGATCTTCCGCGGTCATTTCCGCGACGCCTGGATCGCGACCGTACCGGGCGACGGCGGCAGCGGCCTGCTCGCCTACAACGACGACCGCCGCATCGTCGGCGCCTGCCGTTCGGCGCGCGCCCTGCTGGGCCTCACCGACGGCATGATCGCATCCGGCATCGATCTGTCGCGCTACGTCAGATTCGACCAGCACGCCGCGCGTGGCTCCGAGGAGATCGTCGAGCTGCGTCGCGCCGATGGCGCGGCATTGGGCCGGGGCCATGTCGCGCCGCCGCTGCGCGCGAGATCCTCCGCGCGCCCGCTTGCGCCGCGCCGTGACGTGCCTGTCGATCGCTTCAATGCGCTGCATCGGCTCGCCGGTCGCGATCCCGGGTTGATCAAGAGCGTGAAGCGGCTCGGCAGCGTCAGTGATCATGATCTACCGGTGCTGCTGCAGGGCGAGACCGGCGTCGGCAAGGATTTGTTCGCGCGCGCCATTCACGCGGCGAGCAAGCGGGCGCTCAACAATTATGTCGCGCTGAATTGCGCGGCGATGCCGGAAAGCCTGATCGACGCCGAGCTGTTCGGCTACGAGGCCGGCGCCTTCACCGGCGCGCGCCGCGACGGCTCGAAGGGCCTGATCGTGCAGGCCGACGGCGGCACGCTGTTCCTCGACGAGATCGGCGACATGCCGATCGCGCTGCAGACGCGCCTCTTGCGCGTGCTGGAAAACCGCGAGGTCTGGCCGCTCGGCGCGCTCAAACCTGTCGCCGTCGACATCCGCCTGATCAGCGCCAGCCATCGCGATCTCGGCCGCATGGCCGAGCAGGGCGCCTTCCGCGCCGATCTCTATTTTCGCCTGCGCGGCATGGAGGTGCGGCTGCCGGCGTTGCGCGAGCGTACGGACAGGGACGATATCATCCGCCAGATTGCGCGCGAGGAAGCGCCCAACTGCAGGCTTTCGGACGAGGCATGGTCGCAGCTTGCAGCCTATCCGTTCCCCGGCAACATGCGCCAGCTCCGCCACGTGCTCCGGCTCGCCGGCTGCACGGCGGAAAACGGCGTCATCACCGACGCGGATCTCGATCTGCCACCGTTCGGCGGACGGGCGGCGGAGCCGGATCTTGGAGCGGCCGAACGCGCCACGATCGTCGAGGCGCTACGCAGGCACGGCGGCCGCGTCACCGAAGCGGCGCGTGCCTTGAAACTCAGCCGCGCCACGCTGTATCGGAAGATCAAGCAACTGAAGATCGACCCGGGTTCATACTAGACCGGCTCGACGTCCCGCCTCTGCCGAAAGAAGTCGGAATTCTGGCGCAGCTTGGGTCTTCGCGCGGCTGGCACGCCGTCGTGAACGTGCATCTCCAGGAATTATGAGAGGAGAGGATTCGATGGAGGAGATCGAAGTCTTTCTGGCTGTCGTCGAGGCCGGCAGCCAGACCGCGGCTGCGCGGCGGTTGGGGCGGTCGCTGCAATCGGTCAACCGGGCACTGGCGGCGCTGGAACGCGGCATCGGTGTCGAACTGGTGCGGCGAACCACGCGGCAGTCGCTGGCGACGGAAGCGGGGCTGGCGTTCTATCGTCGTGTCAAGCCCGCCTTTGCCGAAATCAGCGAGGCGCGCCTGGAAGCGGCCAATCGCCGCGTCGAGCCGTCGGGCCTGCTCCGCCTCGCCGCGCCCGTGCTGTTCGGGTCGACCCACGTCGTGCCGGCGATCGCTGATTTCATGGCGCGCTTTCCGCGGATCGAGACCGATCTCAATGTCACCGATCGGCCCGTCGACGTCGTCGGCGACGGTTTCGATCTGGCCGTGCGGATCAGGGAGTTGCCGGATTCGTCGCTGAAGGCGCGGCGCCTCGGTGAACTGCGTACGGTCGTGTACGGCGCACCGGCCTATTTCGCGCGCCACGGTCGTCCGCGTCATCCCGACGATCTTGCGGATCATCAATGCATCCTGCGCAAGACCGGCCCGGGTGACACGGAGGTGTGGCGGTTTCAGATCGGCGGCAAGGCGAAGCTGCTGCAGGTGTACGGCCGCTTCCGGACCGACAATACCAATGCCGCGCAGGCGGCCGCCTGCCACGGCGTCGGAATCGGCTATGCGCCGTTCTGGCAGATACGCGATCGCGTCGATCAGGGGGCGCTGGAGATCGTGCTGGCGGATTTCGAGGCGCCGCGCATGCCGGTGTATGCCGTGGTTCCGCCGAGCTCGGCACCGCCAGCCAAGACGCGCCTGTTTCTCGATCTGCTGGCGGAGCGGCTGAAGCGCGAGCGGCTCTGAGATTTCCGGTGTTCCCACGCATTGGCCATGCCGCGCCGGCGAGGCGTTTCGTCCGCATTCTACCGGTTTGCGGCAATGTCTATCCCGCGACGCGCCGGTTGTTCGCCGGCTCGGGCGACCGCAGCTTGAGGGCCACGGGCACATACCCGCCCGGCTCGGCGTGAAGGACCGCACCATGACCCCCAATCGACGCACGCTCTTGAATGCAAGTGTCAGCGCCACCGCGATGCTGGCTTCCACCGCTCTTGCCGGACAATCGCACGGTCCGTCCAGCGGATCGCCGGCCGGCGCCGAATTGAACTGCAGCCCGGAAGCTTGCGCGGCCGCGAGCGAGGATTTCGGTCACATCATTCACAAGCGGCCACGTGCGGTGTTCAGGCCGACGACGTCTGCCGGAATCGCGGAGATTCTGCGATGGGCCGGGCAGCAAGGGCTGACGGTTGCCGCGCGCGGACAGGGCCACGGCATCTATGGTCGGTCCATGACCGAGGGCGGCATCGTGATCGACCTCGGCGCGCTGGCCACGATCCATCGGGTAGAGCCGGACCGTGTCGTGGTCGATGCAGGTGCGACCTGGCACGCAGTGCTGGAAGCGACCCTGGCCAAGGGGCTCGTTCCGCCGGTCCTGACCAACTATCTCGGCCTGTCCGTGGGTGGCACTCTCGCCGTCGGCGGAATCGGCGGATCGTCGTCGCGACACGGCCTGCAGACGGACCAGGTTCTCGAACTCGATGTGGTGACGGGCGAGGGCCGGCAATTGACCTGCTCGCCAACCTCCAGCGCCGGGCTCTACGATGCCGTTCGGGCGGGGCTCGCCCAATGCGCGATCATCGCGAGGGCGACGCTCCGCCTGGTGCGTGCGCCGGAACGGGTCCGCCGCTTTCAGCTCTCATATCCGGATCTCCCGTCGCTGACGGCCGATCAGCGGCGCGTTCTGGACGCGGCGCGCTTCGATCAGTTGCAAGGAGCCGTCGTGCCCGACGGAGCCGGTGGCTGGCGATACCTGCTGGAGGCAGGCGTATTCCATGACGGTCAGTCTCCTGTCGATGACGAGGCGCTGCTTGCCGGCTTATCGGATCGCCGCGAGAGCGCCGTCATCACCGACCTCACCTTCCGCGACGACGCCAATGCATTTGCGAAGCTCGAAACGCTCCTGAGGTCGAACGGCCAGTGGTTCAATCCGCATCCCTGGCTCCTCACCTTCTTGCCCGGCAGCAACGCGATGGAGATCGCGAGCGAGGTCATTGCCGGGATCAACAGTGAGGATATCGGTCCGTTCGGGCGGATTACCTACTATCCCATGGTCACGGATGAATGCCGCACGCCGCTGGTCCGGTTGCCCGGCGAGCGGATCGTGTTCCCGTTCAATCTCATCCGTATCCCCGCATCGGCGGACAAGGCGAATGCGGAGCGGCTGATCGCGCGAAATCGCGAATTGTATGATCGCATTCGCGGCGCGGGCGGCGTGCTGTACCCGGTGAGCGCATTTCCGATGTCGTCCCGGGATTGGGCAGATCATTTCGGCGCGCAATGGCCGCTGTTGCGTGAAGCCAAGGCGCAGCATGATCGCGGCAGCCATCTCACTCCGGGCTATAAGCTGTTCTAGATTGCCGGATCCGGCATCGGGCGGCGGGCTCGTCAGGAAAAATCCGTCCAGCTCAGATGCCGCGAATCGAGGTCGCCGACTGAAACCGTTTCACGGATTTCCTCCGGTATGTGGAAGCTGCTGCGCAGGTATACGAGTGGCGTCGCCGTGGCTGAATGCGTCGCGCCGCGGACCTCCCCGACGAAGATCGAATGCGTCCTGGTCTCGAACTCCTGCGCCAGCACACAGTCGAACGCGGCGACCGCGTCCGCCAGCACCGGTGCGCCCGTCACACCGCGCCTCCATTGCCCGAACGCAAAGCGATCGTCGCCGTTGACGCCCTTCTGGCCGCTGAAGGTGAGCGCGAGCAGCGCGTGATCCTCGTGCAGGAAGTTGATCGCGAAGGCGCCTTCCTCGCGGATGCGCGCGTGGGCGCTGGCGTTACGGTTGACGCAGACGATGAGCGATGGAGGATTATCGGAGAGCGAGCAAGCTGACGTTACGGTCAGTCCGGTGCGCCTGCCGTGCTCGGCACCGACTGTCACCAGGGCAACCGCGCCGGCGCATTGGCGCATCGCCTGCTTGAAATCCTTGGCATCGACGGTCACGCGGGAAAGCTCCGAAAGCAAAGGTGGGTGCGGCACGTTCGCGCCGCACCCGCGTTTGGTCAAGCCGCCTTCTTCGCGGAGCCGAGATGCTTCAGGCGCGGCATGACCTCGTTCTTGAGCAGCGCGAGCGAGTGGTGCCAGGCTTCCGGCTTGTGCTTGTAGTCGAAGCCGAACACACAGAGCACGCCGAAGCCGCCGACCTCGTCGTAGATCTTCTCAATCTTTTCGGCGACCGTCGAGGGTGAGCCGACGATCCAGTTCCGCTTGGCGCAATATTCGACCGTCACATCGCTATCGGGCACGTCGGGCGCGTGTTTGAGATAGTCCTTGAAGCCGAAATGACCAAGGAGCGGCAGGAAGTACTCGCTCATCATCCGGCCCATCATGTCGCCGGTCGAGAGCTTCCAGGCCTCTTCGTCGGTGTCGGCCACGAACACCTCACGCACCAGTCGCCAGTCCTGCCGGTTCGGCTTCCGCCCTGTCTTTGCGGCACCGATCTCGACCGAATCCCAATGGCTGGAGACATAGGCCGGGTTGAGGTTGAGGCTCATCGGAATGAAGCCGCGTTCGCCTGCGAGCTTCAGCGTGTCCGAGTTCTTGGAGAGACCGGCGACGCCGATCGGCGGATGCGGCGCCTGCAGCGGCTTGATGTGGGGCTTGAGGAAGTCGAACATCGTGTCCGGCTTGGTCACCGTCCAGAACTTGCCCTTGTGGGTGAAGGGCGCCGGCTCTGTCCACAGCTTCAGGATGATCTCCAGCGCCTCGCGCGTCATGTCGCGGTTCTGTCCGCTCATGCCGTCGACGTTGAACATCGCCCAGTCGCTTGGCAGGCCCGAGGCCGCGACGCCGAAATTGAGCCGGCCCTCGGAAAGATGGTCCAGCATCGCGACGCGGTTGGCGAGCTCGGCCGGATGGTGATAGGGCAGCAGGAAACCACCGGGACCGATGCGCAGACGTTTGGTCTGCAGCAGGGCTTGCGCGATCAAGAGATCCGGGGTGGGATTTGGTTCCCAAGGCGCGGTGTGGTGCTCACCGATCCAGGCCTCTTGGTAGCCGAGCTCGTCGAGCCAGCGCAGGACCTGCAGGTCCCAGTCATGCCCCTCCTTCAGCCCGCACTCCGGCGGATGCGAAGGCATCGTGAAATAGCCGATCTCCATGGGTTTCCTCATCTGATGTTGACGCGTCTTGTCGCGCGTTGACGGAGTTGAGTGGCGAAGCTCGAGCAAGCGCTGTGCCAGCCCAACGAAGCCGCGAATTCATTAGAAGGGGCTGGTTTGCACGCGCAATAGCCGGTATCTCGGCGGAAGCCTCAGAGGCATCGTCTCATTGTCGCGAGACGGCGTCTTGGCCATGAGACGATGACGAGGCCTGATATGATCGAACCCGCTTATGTCGCGGTGGATTGGGGCACCAGCAGCTTCCGGCTCTGGCTGGTCGACCGCACTGGCGACGTCCTGGCCGAGCGCCGCAGCGGCGAAGGCATGCTGGCCGCGGCGAAGGCCGGCTTCCCGGCGGTGCTGCGATCGCATCTTGCGGCTGTCGAGGCGCCGGATCATTTGCCGGTGCTCGTCTGCGGCATGGCCGGGGCGCGCACCGGATGGGTCGAGGCCGGCTATGTCGATACGCCGGCGCCGCTCTCTGCCGTTCTGAAACAGGCCGTGCGCGTGCCGAGCGAGGTGCGAGACGTCCGGATCCTGCCGGGAATCGCGCAGCGCGACGCCGGCGCGCCGGACGTCATGCGCGGCGAGGAGACGCAATTGCTCGGCGCGCTCGGCGTCGATGCCGCAGGCGAGGCGCTGGTCTGCATGCCCGGCACGCATTCGAAATGGGTTTGCGTGAAGAACGGCATTGTCGAACGGTTTGCCACGTTCATGACCGGCGAGCTCTTCAGCGCGATCTCGCGCGAGACGATCCTGTCGCTCGCCGTCGCCGGCGCAGACGACGCCGAGGATGTCGCGAGCTTCAAGGCGGCCGTGAAAGCAGCGTACGAGGCGCCGGCCTTCGCGGCCAATCTCCTGTTCGGCGCACGGTCGCGACAGCTTCTGTTCGGTGGCGCGCCGGCCGCGGCGCGCGAGACGATGTCGGGCACGTTGATCGGTATCGAGGTGGCCGCAGGGCTCTCCGGATCTGTGCCGCAAGCGGGCGTCAAGCTGATCGCCTCCGGCCGGCTTGCGATGCTGTACCGGCTGGCCTTCGATACACTGTCGGTTGCAGTGCAGCCGGTCGATGCGGACGAGGCCGTCCGCCACGGCCTCTCGATGGCGGCCGCCGCGATCTGGACGAAGTAGAAGGAAACTCGAGATGAGCGTTGCCTTTCCGCCGATGAAGCGACCGCTGGTCGCGATCTTGCGCGGCGTCAAGCCCGAGGAGACCGAGGCCATCGTCGAGGTGCTGATCGATGCCGGCATGACCGCGATCGAGATTCCCCTGAACTCGCCCGATCCGTTCCGGTCCATCGCCATCGCGGTGAAGCGGGCGCCGGCCGGCGTGTTGATCGGCGCCGGCACGGTGCTGACCGTCGCCGACGTCGATCGTCTCCATGACGTTGGCGGCAGGCTGATGGTCTCCCCGAATGTGGATACCGGGGTATTGGCGCAGGCGCATCGGCACGGCATGGTGACGATGCCCGGGGTCTTCTCGCCGACCGAGGCGCTGCTCGCCGCGCGCTCGGGGGCATCGAGTCTGAAGTTCTTTCCGGCCAGCGTGCTCGGCGCCCCCGGCATCGCCGCGATCGCCGCCGTGCTGCCGCCGGGCGTGATGATTGCCGCGGTCGGCGGCGTCTCCGACCAGAATTTTGCGGAGTACGTCAAGGGCGGTGTAACCGCCTTCGGGCTCGGCTCCAGCCTCTACAAGCCCGGCATGACGGCGGCCGATGTCGCCGCGCGCGCGAAAGCGACGATTACGGCTTACGATCGGGCAACTGTGAAAGAAATGAAGGCGCATTGAACGAGCGGTGATCGCGTCAATCGATTGTGTTCATGGTACATCCGTGGCGACGTTCGTCCATCGCGCGCATGTGACCGGCTGAAGCAGGAGACCGATATGGCGATCAACAACGTGGCCGATCTGTTCGTGGCAACGCTCGAACAGGCCGGCGTCAAGCGCATCTACGGCATCGTTGGAGACAGCCTGAATGCGCTGACCGAAGCGCTGCGCCGACGCGGCACCATCGAGTGGGTCCATGTCCGGCACGAGGAGGTCGCGGCGTTCGCCGCGGCCGGCGAAGCCGAAATGACGGGTAGTCTTGCGGTTTGCGCCGGCTCTTGCGGCCCTGGCAATCTGCATCTGATCAACGGCCTGTTCGACGCGCATCGCAGCCGCGTTCCGGTGCTGGCGATTGCCGCGCAGATCCCCTCGGCCGAGATAGGCGGCGGCTATTTCCAGGAGACGCATCCGCAGAACCTTTTCCGCGAATGCAGCCACTATTGCGAGCTGGTGTCGGATCCGAGCCAGCTGCCTTATGTGCTGGAGAATGCCATTCGCGCCGCGGTCGGCCTGCGCGGCGTCGCCGTCGTCGCCATGCCCGGCGACGTCGCGTTCCGCAGTCCCCCGAAACGCGCGCTGTCGACGACGCGCGGCCTGACGCTGGCTGCCCCAAAGGTGGTGCCGCAGGCGGATGAGCTGAAGGCCCTCGCGGATCTCCTCAACGGCGCCGGGCGCATCACCCTGTTTTGCGGCCGCGGCTGCGCCGGTGCGCATGCGCCGCTGATGCAGCTCGCCGAGGCCCTGAAGAGCCCGATCGTGCATGCGCTCGGCGGCAAGGAGCATGTCGAGTACGATAACCCTTACGACGTCGGCATGACCGGCTTCATCGGCTTCTCCTCGGGCTATGCCGCGATGCATGCCTGCGACGCGCTGGTGATGCTCGGCACCGATTTTCCCTACAAGCAGTTTTTTCCGACTGACTGCCAGGTCGCGCAGATCGACATCCGCCCGGAAAACCTCGGCCGCCGCTGCAAGATCGATCTCGGCCTCGTCGGCGATGTCAAGCTCACCATCGAGGCGCTGCTGCCGCTGCTCGAGACAAAGACGCAACGCAAGCATCTGGACGACGCCATCGCGCACTACAAGAGAGCACGCGAGGGCCTCGACTCGCTCGCCAAGGGCACGCCGGGAAGTAAGCCGATTCATCCGCAATACCTCGCCAAGGTGATCAGCGATCATGCATCGGACGATGCCGTGTTCACCGCCGATGTCGGCACGCCGACGGTGTGGGCCGCGCGCTATCTCGACATGAACGGTCGCCGCCGGCTGATCGGGTCCTTCGTGCACGGCTCGATGGCCAATGCTATGCCGCAGGCGATCGGCGCGCAGGCCACCCAGCCTGGCCGTCAGGTGATCTCGCTGTCGGGCGACGGCGGCTTCACCATGCTGATGGGCGATCTGATCACACTGACGCAGATGAAGCTGCCGGTGAAGGTGGTCGTCTTCAATAATGGCGTGCTCGGCTTCGTCGCGCTGGAGATGAAGGCGGCCGGCTTCGTCGATACCAATGTCGACCTGGAGAATCCCGATTTCGCCGCGATGGCCCGTGCGATGGGGATCTTCGCGAAGCGCGTCGAGGACCCCGGCGACCTACCCGGCGCGGTCAAGCAGATGCTGGCGCATGACGGGCCGGCGCTGCTCGACGTCGTCACCGCCAAGCAGGAGCTGTCGATGCCGCCGACCATCACGGCCGAGCAGGTCAAGGGGTTCAGCCTCTGGGTTCTGCGTGCGGTGATGAACGGTCGCGGCGACGAGGTGCTCGATCTTGCGAAAACGAACTTGCTGTCGCGCTGATTTCGACTGAGGCGGGTTCGGTTCACCCCTCCCGAAGGGAGAGATCGGGTCGCATCGAAAGATGCGATCCGGGTGAGGGGTCACGGTCTCGCAGAGGGCTGCGGCCCCTCACCGGGATTGCTGCGCAATCCGACCTCTCCACGCCGGGGAGAGGTGAAGGTCCGCCAATGCAGCACGGCCCCAATCAGTAGCGCCGGCAAGAAGCCGAGCGCGATCAGGAAATGCGGCAGCGCCTTCGGCGAGGCGAAAGCGATGGCGATGTCGGAGATCAGCCAGAGTGCCGCAAACATCACCGCAAAATCCGCGCGCGGAGAGCGCAGATGGTAGAACACTGCAGTGATGATGATGGCGGGACCGATCGCGACGGCAATCGTGATCGCCGTCAGCTCCTTCGGCGTCAGCGCGTCGAGCACCATCGAGGCCAGCAGCCAGAGCGCGGCGAACATGGCGACGATGTCGAGCGGATGCCGCAATCCAATACCTCCTGCAGGGAGCGTTATCGTTGTGGCCGGAACTCCATCCGTCAAGTTAAAACCCGCTAATCATTCCTCGTCACTCCCCGGCGTCGGGCGCAGCATGAAATGACCGAAAGCGGTGGCGATGGGCTTCTCCGCATCGTCCTGCCAGGCCCGCGCCTCGAATGCGACGATGCGCCGGCCCTGTTTCACAATCGAGACATTGGCGAACGTGTCGAGGGCGCGGCCGGAGCGCAGATAGTTGATGGTGAGGCCGATCGGCTTCGGCGGCGCCGCAGCGCCGAGCTCGCGCGCGACGCCGATGATGGCGGTGGTCTCCAGGAAGGCGCCGGTCATGCCGCCGTGGATCGCCGGCAGGATCGGGTTGCCGACAATCTGCGGCGAGAACGGCATGGTCAGCGTGCCGTCGTCGTTGACGCGGATGCCAAGCGCGCGCGCGAACGGGCTGTTCGCGAACGGGCCATCCGGATTCTCCGGCGCCTCCAGCGTCGGAATGTTGCGTGCATCCATGCGGCGGTCGGCAAGCATGTTGGTGCGGTTGGCGCCGATCATGAAGCAGGCGGTCGCGGTTGCGACCGGATCGTCCTCGGATTCCTGATAGGCGGTTGAGCGCACGAAGGCGATCGAGCGCGTGGTGCGATAGCAGACCGAGTGCGCCTTGATGTCGAGGCCCGGCGTCGCCGGCTTCTGGTAATCGATCCGCAGGTCGAGCGTGGCGATGGCGCGTGTGCCGTCCAGCGCGAGCTGCACCGCCATGCCGCAGCTCTCGTCCAGCATCGCAGTGACGACACCGCCATGAATAACGCCGGTCTCGGTATCGCCGACGAAAACGGGACGGTAGGGCAGGCTGGACCAGGCTTCGGCGGGCGCGAAGCGGTCGAGCTGAAGCCCGCTGATATGGCCATAATCGGAGCGGCGGCCCTTGATCGCCTCGGCGAGTTCCTCGAATGGGAGGGTGGTCGGTGAAGTGGACATGGCGATGTTCTAGACCAGTGTGGCGCCCTGCAAAACCCCGAATGGGCGTTACTGGCGGGCCCCGAGTGGTTTGGCCTCGACAGGGCCGGCGGAAGCGACGATGGTGGGGCTTCGTTCGACCAGCAAGGAGCGCCCATGGCCGACCCCGAAACGCCCTCGACCGCCCAGGGGCCCGTCACTATTTCGACGTCCAGCGCCGAGCGCGCGCCGATCATCTATTTCGACGGCGCCTCCTGCTTTGGCCATCACAACGGCGCGATCCAGATCGAGCTCGCCGCCAACCTCCTGATGCCTGTCGGCGCCGCCGTCAGGGTGGACGTGGTTCAGACAGCGCACTTGCGCTGTAGCGTGGCCGCGGCGCTGGCGCTGCGTGAAGCGCTCGACAAGGCGCTGGCGATGTACAAGCAAGGTCAGCAGCAGCCGAACGAGGAAATTCCAGCGGTGAAGAACTAAGGCTGGAGTGCGATTGCCTGTCAGCGCAATCGCAGGTTCTCAGGCTACATGCACCTTCGGCTTCTTGCCGCCGTTCCACTTGCCGTCGAGCGCGCGTTCGATCTGGGCGGCGAGTTGCAGCAAGAGGCCGTCATTGGCCTGCTTGGCAATGGCCTGGATGCCGAGCGGCAGGCCGTGGTTCTGAGATGCCATCGGCATCGAGATCGCCGGTATGCCGCAGAGATTGGCGAGCGGCGTAAAGGCGAAATTGCGCCAGAGATTGCCGAACCAGTCGAGCACGTCGGGATTGTCGGAGATGGTGAGGTATTCCCTGGTACCGACCTTCGGCGTCGGCAGCGCGGTGATCGGCGTCAGAATCACGTCCCACTGCTCGAAGAAGGTGCCGAAGCCGCGCGAGGTCGTGTTGAACACGGCCTGCATCTTCGCCCGCTCCGCGAAGCTGGTGTGCCGGCCAGCTTCCCAGATGCGAATATTCATGGGTTCGATCAGATCTTCCGGCGGTTTTTCCAACCCGCGCGCAGCGAGCATGTTGGAGATCACGACTGCGAAGTTCGAAATGTAGCAGGTGGTCTGCGCCGCGAACGCGGCGCGGAAGTCGATCTCGGGCAGGGCGTAGTCGACGTGATGGCCGAGGCCTTCGAGGAAGCGGCCCGCCTTCTCCAACTCGGCGGCGATCTCGGGCGTCGCGGTGTAATCGCCCCAGGTGTGCGAGAGCGCGATGCGAAGCTTGGCCGGGTCGCGCTTGATCATCTCGGAATAGGGCTGCGCCGTGTTCCAGAAGGGCATGAACTCGCCGGGGGCCGGCCCGCGGGCATGGTCGAGGAAGGCCGCCGTGTCGCGCACCGAGCGCGACTGGCAGCCCTGGATCGAGACGAGGCCGGTGAGATCCGACATGTGCGGCGCGAGCGAGAACACGCCGCGCGAGACCTTCAGTCCGATATTGCCGTTGACGCCGGCGGGAATACGAATCGAGCCGCCCCCATCGGTGGCATGCGCGATCGGCACCACACCGGCGGCGACCATCGCCGCGCTGCCGGCGGACGAGCCGCACGTGGTGTAGTCGGTGTTCCAGGGATTGCGTGTGACGTAAACGGCGGGATTGTCCGCGGAGCTGCACACGCCGAATTCCGGCGTCGTCGTCCGTCCGATGAGATTGAGCCCGGCTTGGCGGAATTTGCCGGTCAGGAACGTGTCTGCGCTCGCACGGTTGCCGCGCATCAGCAGCGAGCCCATTTCCTGCAGCCGTCCCTTCATGGTCGGCCCCAGATCCTTCATCAGGAAGGGCAGGCCGGCGAAGGGGCCGGCGAGGTTGGCGCCATCCTTGGCCGGGTCCGCGATCACGTCCTCGAACAGCTCGACCACGCCCGACAGCGCGGGGTCGACCTTGGCGACCCCGGCAGCGGCCTGCCGCGCCAATTCCTTCGCCGTCAGCTCGCCCTTGCGGACGCGCCCCGCCAGCGCGATGCCATCGTGCTGCGCCCATTCATTCCAGCTCATCGGCAAAGTCATGACGTCCATACTCCTCAGGTGCAGCGAAACCTTTTTCGCAAGGGACCGCGTGAATCAACCGAGCCGGCGCGGGGGGCAGGGTTGCGCGGGACGGAGGGGTCGCAGGGCGGAAGGATCAAGGGCGTCGCATCCATTAGTCGTGGGATCGCCGCAACTGAGGGCTGCCTGGCCTTTGACCTTGTCCGCAGGCCGCGTGGAGACCGCCTCCTGTTCCCCACTGCGAGCGAAGCAAAGCGATCCAGAGTCTCTTCGAGGAGGGATCCTGGATTGCTTCGTCGCAAGCGCTGGCAATGACAACGTGGCGATAGTGGGGACCACAAACCGCGCGCATATCCCGGGGCGCGGTGCAGCGCTCCCGGCGATACGAAGAGCCGTTCGGTCCGATGCGACCCGGCCACAAGCGCCTAGCGCGCTCGCGTTCGCATCGCACGATTGTGGCCAGATCGCATCGATCCAGCAAAAAATCCTCTGTCGACGGCCCTCCGCCGCACCTTGATGAATCAACCCCGGTTGGTCCATAAGCGGCGTCCCGCGGCCGGTGGTTCGCCCTGCGCAGCGTGCTTTGATAGAGGGAATCTCGCGTGGCCAGCATCAACCAGAAAATTGCGCAGGAGCTTGGGGTTCGCGCCGAACAGGTCGAGGCGGCAGTGACGCTGCTCGACGGCGGTGCCACCGTTCCCTTCATCGCCAGGTACCGCAAGGAAGCCACCGGTGCGCTCGACGACGCGCAATTGCGTACCCTGGAGGAGCGCTTGGTGTACCTGCGCGAGCTTGAGGACCGCCGCAAGGCCATCCTCGAATCGGTTCGCGAGCAGGGCAAGCTCGATGCCGCCCTCGAAGCGA
The DNA here is from genome assembly GCF_001424605.1 of Bradyrhizobium sp. Leaf396. Classification (NCBI taxonomy): domain Bacteria; kingdom Pseudomonadati; phylum Pseudomonadota; class Alphaproteobacteria; order Hyphomicrobiales; family Nitrobacteraceae; genus Bradyrhizobium; species Bradyrhizobium sp. Leaf396. The sequence goes on along the minus strand of NZ_LMQJ01000015.1, from coordinate 69,775 downwards.
CGATCATGGCCGCCGACAGCAAGGCCCGCCTCGAAGATATTTATCTGCCGTTCAAGCCGAAGCGCCGCACCAAGGCGGAGATCGCCAAGGAGGCCGGCCTCGAGCCGCTCGCCAATCAGCTGCTGGCGGAACCCGCGAACGATCCCAAGGTCGTGGCCGAAGGCTTCGTCAATGCCGAGAAGGGCGTTGCGGATGCGGCCGCCGCGCTGGACGGCGCCCGCGCCATTCTGGTCGAGCGCTTCGACGAGGACGCCGACCTGATCGGCGCCCTTCGCGAGGAGATGTGGACCAACGCGCGTATGGCCTCCAAGGTACGCGACGGCAAGAAGACCGAAGGCGAGAAGTTCGCCGACTATTTCGATTTCTCCGAGCCGCTGACCAAGCTGCCCTCGCATCGCATCCTCGCCATGTTCCGCGGCGAGAAGGAGGAAATCCTCGATCTGCAAATTCAGGCCGAGGCCGAGGCGCCGCCGCCGGGCGTGCCAAGCGCTTATGAGCTGAAGATCATGAAGAGGTTCGGCATCGCCGATCTCAAGCGGCCCGGCGACCGCTGGCTGATCGACACCGTGCGCTGGGCCTGGCGTACCAAGATCCAGGTGCATCTCAACATCGACCTGCGCATGCGGTTGTGGAATTCGGCCGAGACCGAGGCCGTGCGGGTGTTCGCCTCCAATCTGCGCGACCTGCTGCTGGCGGCGCCGGCGGGCACCCGTGTCACCATGGGGCTCGATCCCGGCTACCGCACCGGTGTGAAGGTCGCGGTCGTGGACGCCACCGGCAAGGTGGTCGACACCACTGCGATCTATCCGCACGAGCCGCAGAGGCAGTGGAACGAGTCGCTGGCGACGCTCGGCAGGCTCGCGCTGAAGCATCGCGTCGAGCTGATCGCGATCGGCAATGGCACGGCTTCGCGCGAGACCGATAAGCTCGCGACCGAGCTGGTCAAGGGTCTCCCCGAGCTGAAGATGAACAAGATCGTGGTGTCGGAAGCCGGTGCGTCGGTCTATTCGGCCTCGGCCTTCGCCTCGGAAGAGCTGCCGGGACTCGATGTCACCCTGCGCGGCGCGGTGTCGATCGCGCGTCGTCTCCAGGATCCGCTCGCCGAGCTCGTCAAGATCGAGCCCAAGGCGATCGGCGTCGGCCAGTACCAGCACGATCTCGGCCAGGCCAAGCTCGCAAAATCGCTCGACGCCGTAGTCGAAGACTGCGTGAACGCGGTCGGCGTCGACGTCAACACCGCCTCGGCACCGCTGCTGGCGCGCGTGTCGGGCGTCGGCGCGGGTCTTGCGCAGAGCATCGTGGCGCACCGCGACGCCAACGGTCCGTTCAAGTCGCGCAAGGCGCTCAAGGACGTGCCGCGGCTCGGGCCAAAGGCGTTCGAGCAGTGCGCGGGCTTTTTGCGTATCCTGGGTGGCGAGGATCCGCTCGACGCCTCCGGGGTGCATCCGGAGGCCTATCCGGTGGTGCGCCGGATACTGGCGGCGACCAAGAGCGACATCAAGGCTCTGATCGGCAACAGCGAGATCGTGCGCACCTTGAAGCCGAAGGATTTCGTCGACGAGACTTTTGGTCTGCCGACCGTCACCGACATCCTGCGCGAGCTCGAAAAGCCCGGTCGCGACCCGCGCCCGGCGTTCAAGGCCGCGGTGTTCAAGGAAGGCGTCGAGGAGATCAAGGATCTCAAGAAGGGCATGATCCTCGAGGGTACCGTGACCAACGTCGCCGCGTTCGGCGCCTTCGTCGACATCGGCGTGCATCAGGACGGCCTCGTGCACATCTCGGCGATGTCCAAGAACTACATCAAGGATCCGCGCGAGGTGGTGAAGCCCGGCGACATCGTCAGGGTGAAGGTGCTGGACTTCGAGGTCGCGCGCAAGCGCATCTCGCTCACGCTGCGGCTCGACGACGAGGTCGGTGCCAAGAAGGAGGCACCCGGCATGCAGCGCGACAACAATTCACGCAATCCCGCCCGCATGACCTCCTCGCCACCCCGCAAGCAGGAGCCGGCCGGCGGCGGCGCCCTTGCAGAGGCGCTGCGCCGCGCGGCCGAGAAGAGCGGCGGCAAGCGGGCGTGAGCTCCCCCATCTCTCTGTCCGCTCTCGCGGGGAGAGGTGACTGTTGGGCCTATGGAGAGCTCTCTCCACATCGTCATGCGAGCGCAGCGATGCATATCCAGAATGCTTCGCCCGAAAGACTCTGGATTGCTATGTCGCAAGAGCTCCTTGCAATGACGGGAGAGAGGAGCTTCGCTTACAGCTCGATCACGCCGCGGCGCGCCGCGTGCGTGACCGCATCGGTGCGGCCGGTGGCATCGAGCTTGTCGAGCAGCGAGGCGACGTGGAATTTCACCGTGTGCACGGAGATGCCGAGCTGGCGGGCGATCATCTTGTTGGAGGCTCCTTCCGCCATCAGCGCCAGCACGTCGAGCTCGCGCTGCGTCAGCGCGATGTCCTCAGGCATGATGCGAGGGTCGCGGCCGACGATCGCCGCGGCCGCCTGCTCGCCCGGCGCGGCGAGGCGAAGTCCGGCGATATTACCGAGCAGGGCGGCCAGGCGGTCGGCCAAAGCTGGATCGTCTATCTCCAGGGACAGCACGATCTCAGGCGACGTGTCCTCGCTCACGCCTCCGGCCTCTCGCCGACCGTGACCTTGAAGCCGACCGGCTCGCCGCCGCGGAGCGCGGCGACATCGACCACGGCGCCGACGCTTGAAGGTCCAAGCGTGCCGGCTAGCGCGCGCACGCCGGAGAGCTTCTGGTCGTTGACCGCCACGATCACGTCACCCTGGCGGATGCCGGCCGCAGCCGAAGGTCCGGCCGTGTCGACATTCATCACCATGGCGCCGATGCCGTCCTCGAGCCGCACCGGCTGGAGCCCAAGGCCGAGATAACCCCGCGCGATGCGACCCCGGGTTTCGAGCTGCGTTGCGACCCGCTCAATCGTCGCGGTCGGGATCACCAGAACCCGACGCGGCCCGAGCACGACCATGCCGTAGGCTTCACCCGTTGCATCGAGCGCGAGCCCGCCCTGCTGGCTCTCGCGCAGGCGCACGTCGAGCTCGATCCGCGCATCGATGTCGCCGCCGCGCAGGGAGCGCCAGCTCTTGCCAGACGCCGAGACCATCCCGAGCGCGGCGCTCGGCGTGTCGCGATTGGTGGCCACCACAACCGACAGGGCGCCCAGCGGCGGCACAGTCGCCGTCAGCCTGACCGGCGCGGTGGCGGCATCGACGCGCAGCAGCGCGATATCGGTCGTATGGTCGCGGCCGGCAATCGTGGCGGTCGCTCGGCCGCCGTCGGCAAGGCCGATCCCCACCTCCCCCTCGTCGGCCAGCGTCTCGTCGGCCGTAACGATGAGGCCGGGCTTCCAGGCGAAGCCGGTGGCGTAGGAGCGATGGGAGTGCACGGAGACGACGGACGGCGCGGTGCGCCCCACAATATCCGCGAGCGCGGACGACAGCGAAGTCAGAGCGGTTGGGTCGGTCATGGCAGGCTCCTGTAGCTGTTCTCAATCTGGGGTGCCGCGATCGTTTGCGAAACTGGCCGGGTGGCCAGGACGCAGGCAGCGCCTGCGCAGGACGCGGCCGACGAACATGTGATTGGGAGCCGCTCACGGCAACGTGTAGCAATCGCCCGACATTGCGCCGCACCGCTTCAACCTTTTCAGCGAGCCCTGACGATGACCGTCGACCTCACCCGCCGCACCCTGTTGCAGCTTGCCGGCGCGACCTCGCTTGCGATGGCAGCCGCAGCTGCGGCGCGCGCCGAGGGTGATCGGCAAGGCGGCGGGCCGACCTATGCCAGTCGCACGCCGATGCGGATCGGCATGGTGACGCTACGGGTGAAGAATCTCGACGAGGTCACAGACTACTACCGCGACGTGATCGGTCTCAGCGTCATGGAGCGCTCGGGCACCGCCGCGAAGCTCGGAACGGCTGGCATCACGCTGCTGGTGCTGGAGGCCCGCCCCAGTGCTGCAATCGAGCCTCGCAATGCCGCCGGCCTCTACCACACTGCCTTCCTGATGCCGACACGCAAGGACCTCGCTCGCTGGCTGGTCGCGGCCGCCACGCACCGCGTGCCGCTGACGGGCTTTGCCGATCATCTCGTCTCCGAATCCGTCTATCTCGACGACCCCGAAGGCAACGGCATCGAGATCTATGCCGATCGCGATCCCTCCCTATGGCAGTGGAGCGAGGGCAGCGTGAAGATGGCGACGGACGAGCTCGACATCCCCGATTTGCTGTCGCTGACCAACACGCGGGTGCCCGACTATGCCAAGGCGCCGGACGGTCTGCGCATCGGCCACATGCATCTGCGCGTCGGCGATCTCGCCGAGGCCCAGAGATTCTATCATGGTGTGATCGGGCTCGATCCGACCCGCAGCCGCGCCGGCGCCGCATTCCTGTCGTCGGGCCGCTATCACCATCATCTGGGCCTGAACGTCTGGCAGAGCCAGGGTGCCGGCCGGCGCGACCATCAGGCGACGGGCCTCGCCTGGTTCTCGCTGGTGATGGCAAGGCAGGAACTGCTCGCCGCGCAGGAAGAGCGGTTGCGCCAGAGTGGTGCGCAGGTCACGGGGCTCGCGGATGGCTTTGAGGCGGTCGATCCCTGGGGCACGCGGGTCCGGTTGCTCAGGACGTGACAAGTGCGGCCGTTTCAGCTTGCCGCACGTTTGAGGCGGTTTCCTCTTCGGACCAATTCCATCGTCCGCCGCCGGCGCGCTTGGCCGTGTAAAGGGCACGATCGACCTGCTCCAGAAGCTGAGAGGTTTTGCCTGCGGCCGCCGTCCCGGTGCTGACCAGGATGCCGGCGCTTGCGCCGATGCGGACTGGAATATCTGTCAGCAGGAACGGCATCGATAGGTCGCGGATGGCTTGGCGCGCCAGTGCGAGCGCTTCGTCGCGGCCGCCAGCCCCTGCGGCAACGGGCTTCAGCATCATGAACTCGTCTCCGCCGAACCGTGCCGCGAGGCCGCCTTCTCCGACGCACGACGACAATCGCTCCGCCACCTGGCGGAGCAGATCGTCGCCGGCGTGATGACCATGACGGTCGTTGACCGGTTTGAAGCCGTCGAGATCGATGGCGATGATGGCGAAGTCGCCCTGTGTCTCCGCCAACGCCTGGAGAAACGCGGCGCGGTTCGGCAGGCCGGTGAGGAAGTCGTGGGTCGCCTGCCGGGCCAAACGATGCTTGGCCTCCAGTCGTTCGACGAAGGCGGCGCTGAGATGCTTTGAGGCCTCCCGCAAGGTCAGCCAGAAGAACACCAGCATGACTGCGCCGAGCTTGTAGGCGAGCTCGGGGCGGAGCAGGCCGGCCAAGATGGTCGGCGTCAGCAGGACCGCCGCGGTGGTGAGGATGATCCAGGGACGGATCGCAGCTCGCGAGACCATACCGACGCAGAAGGACATCGAGAGCCCGAACGCGATCCAGGCGCCGGGCGCGTCGTCGAGCTGGAGCGCCCGATACGACAGCATGCCGAGCGAGAGGCCGAAGGCAGATGCGCCCGCACCGTAAAGCCGCTCCCAGCGGATCACGTCGGCATCGGTGAATTGCGCGGCGCGCGACTTGTAGCGGAACAGCGAGATGATGCGGGCTGTGGCCGTGATGAATATGAAGATCGAGATCACGGCGTAGCCGGTGTCCCCGCTCATGACGGCCAACGCCACGGCCCCCGTCACCGAAGTCACGCCGATCGCGAACACCTGCGGCAACGACGTGTACAGGAGGTCGACGAGCTCGCGCCTGATGCGCGGATCGGGATGCAGGAACCTGGACAGCATTGTCAGCGGCATGCCGGCACCATCACTGCATCTTCCTAACAAGGGGTTGGATGCGAGGCGCGGCACGACGGCTCGATGTGCAACGTCCTTAAGAAGTGGTCAACGCGGAATGCTTGCTGGCGGATTTTCGGCGTGTTAGCAGCGGCTAATGGCGCCGTGCGCGCCTCGATGCGTGGGAATATTGCCTGCCATGTCCGATTTTCGCGGTGTCTTCCCCTACCTCGTTTCGCCTCTCGATGCCGACGGCACGGTGCGTACCGAAGTCCTCGGCAGGCTCTGCGACGATCTGGTCGGCGCCGGCGTTCACGGCCTGACGCCGCTTGGTTCGACCGGCGAGTTTGCCTATCTCAATGCCGCGCAACGCACCGCAATCGTGCAGACCACGATCGAGGCCGCGCAGGGCCGCGTGCCGGTGATCGCAGGCGTTGCCTCCACCTCGACGGCAGACGCGGTCGCGCAAGCCAAGGCCTACCAGACGCTCGGTGCCGACGGCATCCTGGCGATCCTGGAAGCGTATTTTCCGCTTCCCGATGCCCAGGTCGAGTCCTATTTCCGCGCCATTGCGGATGCCGTGGACATCCCCGTCGTCATCTACACCAACCCGCAATTCCAGCGCTCCGACCTGACGCTCGACGTCATCGCGCGGCTCGCCGAGCATCCGCGCATCGGCTATATCAAGGACGCCTCGACCAACACCGGCCGGCTGCTCTCGATCATGAACCGCTGCGGCGATTCTTTGCGCGTGTTTTCGGCCTCGGCTCATATTCCCGCCGCAGTGATGCTGATCGGCGGCCGCGGCTGGATGGCGGGGCCCGCCTGCATCATCCCGCGTCAGAGCGTTGCGCTCTACGAGCTCTGCAAGGCTGGCCGCTGGGACGAGGCCATGGCATTGCAGCGCGGTCTGTGGCGCATCAACGAAGCCTTCGCGCGTTTCAATCTGGCCGCCTGCATCAAGGCCGGCCTTTCGGTCCAGGGCTACGACGTCGGCGATCCCGTCCCGCCGCAGGTACCGCTGACGGCCGACGCACGCAAGATCGTGGAGGCGGCGTTGCGCGAGCTGGCCTAGCTGGTTGGCACGCGGCAATTTGCCCCGGCACCCCTGTCGGACGCAAAATGGCCCTTACCTGAGTGAGAAACTTCCGTTCGTCTACGACGTTGCTGCGTGAGCGAGTTCTATCGCCCCATGCATGTGCCTCAAGCGTCGTATTCAGCACAAGAGACGGTGATCCCTAATGAATCGTCGCTATGCGATCGCCGCGGCAGTCTTCGCCGCCCTGCTGCTCGCCGTCACGAGCTCGAAGATCCTGCATGTCCCGATCTCGTATGTCCCATGGGCGGCTCCAACCGCGCGCGCCGTCGAGCAACGCGGGCCGCTATCCGATGGCGAAAAGGCTACCATCGATATCTTCGAGCGCGTGTCGCCCTCGGTCGTCCAGGTTGCGGTCCGGTCGGCGGCCAATCCTCTCATGGGCGAGGAAGGGCAGAGCGGCGCCGGCGCTTCCGGCACGGGGTTCGTCTGGGACCGGGACGGGCACCTCGTGACGAACAACCACGTCGTGGCCAATAGCAACGAGATTGCGGTGCGCTTCGCGTCGGGAGAGGTGGCCGAGGTCGACCTGGTCGGCAGGGCGCCCAACTACGATCTCGCGGTGCTGCGGATCCGCAGCGTCCGCCAGCTTCCGGCTCCGATTGCACTCGGCAGTTCGAACGACCTGAAGGTTGGGCAGTCGGCCTTCGCGATCGGCAATCCCTTTGGGCTGGATCAGTCGATGACCAGCGGCATCATCAGTGCGCTCAAGCGCAGGCTTCCGACCCATGGCGGTCGGGAGATCGCCAACGTCATCCAGACCGATGCTGCGATCAATCCGGGCAATTCTGGCGGGCCATTGCTGGATTCTGCCGGCCGGCTGATCGGCGTGACCACCGCGATCATCTCGCCCTCCGGTTCGAACGCCGGCATCGGGTTCGCGGTCCCGGTTGACGTCGTGAACCGGATTGTCCCCGAACTGATCCGCAACGGCCGGGTGCCGACTCCCGGCATCGGCATCGTGGCCGCCGGCGAGGATGTTTCGACCCGGCTTGGTGTCGAGGGGGTGATCGTGGTGCGGACGGCCCCCGGAAGTCCTGCCGAGCGGGCGGGCATTCGCGGCGTCAACTTTTCGACTGGAGCGGTCGGAGACGTCATTACCGCCGTCGAAGGCAAGCCGGTGCGGCGCCTCGCCGATCTGACCGATGCGCTGGAGCAGGCCGGGGCCGGGAAGACCGTCCGCCTCACCCTCAAGCGGGGCTCCGACACCCGCGACGTGAATGTGGGCATCATCGACATCGAGCGTTCCTGACGGGGCGATCTGCGTGGCCTAGGGGCGTGGCACGCAGTGCAGATGTGCCGCGGCTCGGTTGTCTGGCCCGTAAAATCGGCTAAAACCGCCGCGGTCGTTTTCCGGATTTCGAGGACAGAACGGAATGAACATTCTTCCCGGCAATTTGCGTTTCGGGGCGGGGCAGCCCGTCAAGCGTTTGGAAGATCAGCGGCTGCTCACCGGGAAGGGGCAATTCATCGACGACAAGCCGGAGGACGGCGCGCTGTGGTTGCACGTGCTGCGCTCGCCGCACGCCCACGCGAAGATCGTCTCGATCGACACCAGCGCCGCGGCATCGATGCCCGGCGTCACCGCAATCTACACCGGGGCCGACCTGGTCAAGGACGACATCGGTACCATCCCGACGCTGAACATCTTCAAGCGCCCGGACGGCAAGCCGATGACGGTGCCGCCGCGCCGGCTGCTCGCCCATGAGGTCGTGCGCTATGCTGGCGAGGCTGTGGCCGCCGTGGTGGCGTCGTCGCGCGTGGAGGCGCAGAGCGCGGCCGAGGCGATCGTGGTCGAGTACGACGTGCAGCCCGCGGTGGTCGATCCCGTCGAAGCGGTCAAGCCCGGCGCGCCCGTGGTGTGGCCGGAGGCGCCCGACAACATCGTCGGCGCCATGAGCTATGGCGATGCCGCCAAGGTCGACGAGGCCTTCGCCAAGGCGGCGCACACGGTCGAGCTCGACATCGTCAGCCAGCGCCTCGTTCCCTCCGCGATGGAGCCGCGCTCGACGATCGCAGAGATCGACAAGAAGACCGGACGCCTCCTCCTGCACGTGCAGTCCCAGACGCCGGCCTCGACCCGGGACGTGCTGGCGGAAGCCGTGCTCAAACGCCCGAAGGACAGCGTACGCGTGCTCGTCGGAGACATCGGCGGCGGCTTCGGCCAGAAGACCAACCTTTATCCCGAGGACGGCATCGTCGCCTATGCCGCGACCAAGCTGAACAAGAAGATCCGCTGGCGCGGCGACCGCACCGACGAGTTCGTCGGCGGCACCCACGGCCGCGATCTCACCTCGACCGCGTCCTTCGCGCTGGATGAAAAAGGCAAGGTGCTGGCCTATCGCGTCAAGTCGATCGGATGCACCGGCGCCTATTCTTCCGGAGCGGCCAACATCATCCCGCTCGTGCTCGGGCCCTTCGTGCAGACCGGCGTCTACGATCTGCCGCTGGTGCATTTCGAGGTCAAGTCGGTGATGACCCATACCGCGCCGGTCGGTGCCTATCGCGGCGCCGGCCGCCCCGAGGCGGTGTTCATCGTGGAGCGCCTGTTCGACGCTGCCGCGCGAAAGATCGGCATGGACCCGCGTGCGATCCGCAAGGCCAATTACATCAAGCCGGCACAGCTGCCCTACACCAATGCCGCCGGCCAGGTCTACGATTCCGGCGCCTTCGCCCACATGCTCGACCGCGCCGTGAAGCTCGCCGACTGGGACGGCTTTGCCGCGCGCAAGAAGGCGGCGAAAAAGAAGGGCCTGCTCTACGGTCGCGGCCTGACTTCCTATATCGAGTGGACCGGCGGCCGCGCGCACACCGAGAAGGTCAGCCTGCACGCGACCTCGCAAGGGCGCGTCGTGCTGCATTCCGGCACCATGGCAATGGGGCAGGGCCTGCAGACCACCTACACCCAGATGATCTCCGATACACTCGGCATCCCCATGGATAAGATCGACGTCGTCCAGGGCGACACCGATTTGGCCATGGGCTTCGGCAGCGTCGGCTCGCGTTCGCTGTTCGTCGGCGGCACGGCCGTCGCGGTCTCCTCGAACGACTTGGTCCAGAAGGCGCGCGAGAAGGCGGCGAACGTGCTCGAGACCTCGGTCGAGGACATCGAATATCAGGGCGGCATGCTCACCGTGGTCGGCACCGACCGCCGCATCAGCCTGTTCGATCTCGCCGAGAAGGAAAGCGGCGCAAAGCTCAGTGTCGATTCCGAAGGCGAGGTCGACGGTCCGAGCTGGCCGAACGGCACGCACATCTGCGAGGTCGAGATCGATCCCGAGACCGGTGTCTCCCGCGTCGTTCGCTACACCACCGTCGACGATGTCGGCGTCGCCGTGAATCCGATGCTGGTCACCGGCCAGATCCACGGCGGCGTGGCGCAGGGCATCGGCCAGGCCCTGTATGAGGGCGTGTCTTACGATGCCGACGGCCAGCTCCTCACCGCGAGCTACCAGGATTACTGTATCCCGCGCGCCGACGACATCCCGCCGATCGTGGTGACGCTGGATGATTCCGCACCATGCCGCACCAATCCACTCGGCGCCAAAGGCTGCGGCGAATCCGGCGCCATCGGCGGCCCGCCTTGCGTCACCAACGGTGTGATGGACGCGCTCGCCGAGCTCGGCATCACCCAGCTCAACACGCCCCTGACGCCGCAGAAGGTCTGGCAGGCGATCCGGGACGCAAAGGCGGCGGGTTAACTCTCCTCGTCGTTCCGATCTCCGCCGTCGTCCCGGATCGGCGCTCCGCTTATCCGGGACGACGGCGGAGGGTGGAGCGCCAGCCCGGCTAAATCCCCAGCATCATCTTCGCAATGATGTCGCGCTGGATCTCCGACGTGCCGCCGAAGATCGTGTAGGCGCGGCCGTTGAGATATTCCGGCATCACGGTCAGCATCTCCTCAGGCGTCGCCGGCTCGTGATTGAGCTTGTAGAGCGGGCGCATCGGTTCGACGGCGAGGGCGTCATGGCCAATCACGTCGGCGCCCAGCCGCGTCACGGCCTGGCGGATCTCGCTGTTGCGCAATTTCAGGATCGACGACACCGCGCCCGGATTTTGTCCGGTCTGGAGCGCCGAAAGCACCCTAAGCTCGGTCATCTCCAGCGCGTCGATATCGACTTCGACCTCGGAGATACGTGTTGCGATATCGGGGCTATCGATGGCCCGGCCCGTGAGGTCCGACTCGGCGAGATCCGCGATCGCCCTCAGCCCCTCGCGCAGCTTGGCCGAGGCGATGCCGGCGCCGCGTTCGAACTCGAGCAAATATTTGCCGTAGGTCCACCCCTTGCCTTCCTCGCCGACGCGGTTGGCGACCGGCACGCGCACGTCGTCGAAGAACACCTGATTGACCTCGTGGTCGCCGCCGATGGTCAGGATCGGGCGGGTGGTGATGCCCGGCGTCTTCATGTCGATCAGGATGAAGCTGATGCCATCCTGCTGCCGCGGCCCGTCGCTGGTGCGCACCAGCGCGAACATGCGGTTGGCGTGATGGGCGTGCGTGGTCCAGATCTTGGTGCCGTTGATGATGTAATCATCACCATCGCGCACCGCGCGCGTCTTCAACGAAGAGAGATCGGAGCCGGAGCCCGGCTCGGAATAGCCCTGGCACCAATAGTCCTCGCCGGAGAGAATCCGCGGCAGGTAGAAGTTCTTCTGTTCAGGGCTGCCGAAGCCGATGATGACGGGCCCGACCATCTTCACGCCCATCACGTTGACGTTGGGTACGCCCGCGCGTGCACATTCCGTCTCGAAGATCCAGCGCTGCGCCGGCGTCCAGTCGGGTCCGCCATGTTCCACCGGCCAGCCCGGTGCGCCCCAGCCCTGCTTGTGCAGCGCGCGCTGCCAGGCCATGCCGACGTCGGGATCGGAGAACACCGACGGCGTCAGCGCGGTCGCGCGCTTCATCTCGTCGGTGAGGTTCTTCGCAATGAAGTTGCGCACCTCGTCCTGGAAGGCACGCTCTTCGGCATTGAACGACAGATCCATGATGCGCTCCTCCTGTCAGGCCGAGGCGGCCCGGCGGCTCAGCTCGGCGTGGCGGCCATAATGATGCGCGCTGCCGCCGAACAGCGTGTCGAAGGCGACGAGCCGCTTGAAATAGGCGCCGACCTCGAGTTCCTCGGTGACGCCCATGCCGCCATGCAGCTGGATCGACTGTTCGCCGACGAAGCGCGCGCATCTGCCGATCTTCGCCTTCGCCCCCGAGGCGGCCCGCGCGCGCTCGACCGGCGGGCTGTCGGCCTTCAACGCAGCCCGCAGCGCCATCGAGCGGGATTCATCGACCTGCATCGCCATGTCGGCCAGACGGTGGCGGATCACCTGGTTGGCGGACAGCGTCCGGCCGAACTGCTTGCGGATCTTGGTGTATTCGAGCGTCGTGTCGAGCAACGTCTGCATGATGCCGACGGCCTCCGCGCCGAGCGCGGCCATAGCGCGGTCGACCGCCCATTCGATCGCGGGCAGCGAGTCGCTGCCGTCTCCAAGCAAGGCGTCCTGGGGCAGATTGACGTCAGACAGCTCGATATTGCAGGCGCGCCCCCCGCCGAGGCGCGCATAGTCGGAGATCGCAAGGCCCGGCGCCGTTGCCGGGACGGCGAACAGGCCGATTCGCCCCGAAGGGCCGTGATGGTCGTGCATCAGTGCGGAGACGATGATCTCGTCGGCGGCGTGGCCATCAAGCACGGCGATCTTGCTGCCGGCGAGGCGCCAGCCCTGCGCCGTCTTGTTGGCACTGGTCGCGACCTTGGCAAGATCGAACCGGGCTGCGCGCTCGGAATGGGCAAGGGCGAGCTTCAGCGACCCGTCCGCAACCTTGGGCAGGCTCGCCTGCTTCTGCTCCGTGGTGCCGCATCTGTCGATCAGCGCGGCTCCCAGCACGACCGTTGCGACATAGGGCTCGGATACCAGGCCGCGGCCGAAGGCTTCCATCAGGATGCCGACATCGACCGCGCCGCCGCCGAGCCCGCCAAACTCTTCGGGCAACGGCAGCGCCAGCCAGCCGAGCTCGGCGAACTGCTTCCAGACGGCAGGACTGAAGCCGAGCGGGTCGTTCGCCATCTTGCGGCGGTGAGCGGCATCGTAGCTCTCGGCCACGAAGCGTTCCGCGCTTTCTCGCAGCAGCTTTTGTTCGTCGCTGAGATTGAGGTCCATATCGCTACTCCGCGGCCGCCGGCGGCTTGCGCACGGAGGGATGCAGGCCGGAAGGATCGACGATCATGCCGAATTCCTGGAGATTGTGGGCGTGGCAGAGCTGATGCAGAGCAAAGGCCTGATCGATCGCGGCGGGCTGGCCCATCACGTCGACCGAGCGGTTGACGGCTTCCTTGGTCAGCTTCAGTGCGAAGGACGGTTTTGTCGCGATCCGGCGCGCCAGCTCGAGCACGCGCGAGGACAGCTCGGCGCGCGGCACGACTTGATTGACCATGCCGAGCTGGTGAGCCTCCTGCGCGCTCCAGCTGTCGGCCGTGAACAGGAACTCCTTGGCCTTGCGCGGACCGAGTTCCCAGGGATGCACGAACCATTCGACGCCGCAGACGCCCATGGTGACGACGGGATCGCAGAACTGCGCATCGTCGCTGGCGACGATGAGGTCGCAGGCCCAGGCCAGCATCAGTCCGCCGGCGATGCACTTGCCGTGGACCTCGGCAATGGTCGGCTTGGCAAGGTTGCGCCAGCGTCGCGTGATCTGGAGATATATCTCCTGCTCGCGCGCAAAGCGGCCGTGCGCATTGGGTTCGGCAAAGCCGCCCCAATTTCCTACCGGCGGAAAATCGGTGCCTGCTTCGTTCTTGCCGCCCGCACGCAGGTCATGGCCCGACGAAAAGTGCGGACCGGCTCCGGCGAGGATGATCACCTTGACCGCATCGTCCTGCACCGCCGCGTCGAAGGCGGCGTTGAGGTCGTAGGTCATTTGCAGGTTCTGCGCATTGCGCGCCTCGGGCCGGTTCATCACGATCCGTGCGATCGCCGGGTCCGGCCGTTCCACGAGGATGGTCTCGAACGAACTCATTGCGTTCCCCCTGGCGTTTCCGCTTTTGTTTTGTCGGAGTTGACTATGTCGGCCCGCGATAGGCAAGAGGCTTGCGTCAGCCGGCTGGCGTGTGGTCATCGGCGCAGCCATTCCCGGATGGTCCGAGGACCAGACCCGAAATCTCGAGATTCTCAGGTGCGCAAATGCGCACCATAGTTCGCTTTGGAATGACATCGGCAAGCTGGCGTCTTGCGCGCGCAATCTGATAGTTTGCGAGAGATTCCACCGGGAGAAATTTGATGCGCAAGATCCTGACCGTGCTGGCGGCGCTGGCCTCGCTGAGCCTGACCAATTGCGGCTACAATGCGATCCAGAGCGAGGACGAGCAGATCAAGGCCGCCTGGTCCGAGGTCGTGAACCAATATCAGCGCCGCGCCGATCTCGTGCCCAACCTCGTCAATTCGGTGAAGGGTTTTGCCCAGCAGGAGAAGGACGTGCTGCTCGGCGTCACCAATGCCCGGGCCAAGGTCGGCAGCATCCAGGCGACGCCCGAGGTGTTGAACGATCCCGCCGCGTTCCAGAAATTCCAGGCCGCCCAGGGCGAACTCTCCAGCGCCCTGTCGCGGCTGCTGGTCGTCACCGAGAACTATCCGCAGCTGAAGTCGGATGCCTTGTTCAAGGACCTGATGTCGCAGCTCGAGGGGACCGAGAACCGGATCACTGTGGCGCGTAACCGCTACATCAAGTCGGTGCAGGACTATAATGTCACCATCCGCTCGTTCCCGAGCAACCTCACCGCAATGATGTTCGGCTACAAGGAGAAGCCGAACTTTTCGGTCGAGAACGAGAAGGCAATCTCGACCGCGCCGAAGGTGGACTTCAACCCTGCACCAGCGCCGTCGAAGTAAGCGCGTTCGGCTCCCATGCGCGCCCCACACTTCGCCGTCATTCCCCGCGAAAGTAGGGAAGCCAGTACGCCGCAGCCTCTCCGTTCAAGCACTGCTGCCTCTGGAATACTGCATCGGCTGCCTTCGCGGGCGATGACAGCGGGTGTGTGGCGGGCATATTCGGTGGCCGCCTCGTGCGTGCTCGCCCTTGTGCTGCTCCTCACGCTCGGCCTCGCTTTCTCGGCCTCCGCCGACGTTGCCGTCCCCCAACTCACCGGCCGCGTCGTCGATCAGACCGGCACGCTTTCCAGCGCCGACATCGCCGCGCTGTCGCAAAAGCTGCAAGATTTCGAGAATCGCAAGGGCACCCAGATCGCCGTGCTGATCGTGCCGACCACCCAGCCGGAGACGATCGAGCAGTTCTCGATCCGCGTGGCCGAGGCCTGGAAGATCGGGCGCAAGAAGGTCGACGACGGCGCGATCCTTGTGGTCGCCAAGAACGACCGGCGCTTGCGCATCGAGGTCGGCTATGGCCTCGAAGGCGCGCTGACCGACGTGACCTCACGGCGCATCATCGACGAAGATATCACGCCCAAGTTCAGGAGCGGCGACTTCGCCGCGGGCATCGGCGCAGGCGTCGACCGCATGATGCGGGTGATAGATGGCGAGCCGCTGCCGTCTCCTTCGCGCAGCGCGAACTTCGCCCACAATCTGGAGGACCTCGCGCCGGTATTTGCCGCGGCGCTGTTTGCCTCCATCGGCGTCGGCGGATTCTTTCGTGCGGTCTTGGGACGGCTGCTCGGATCGTTGGTGACCGGGGGCATCATCGCGGCGGTGACCTGGCTGATTCTCGGCTCCGCCGCGCTCGCCATGGCCGTGGGCGTCCTCGGCTTCATCATCGGATTTGTCGCGGATCTGTTTTCGGCGATACCGCCGGGCACCGGCCGCTCGCGCGGCGGTGGGTGGTCGAGCGGCTCCTCGGGCGGCTGGAGCAGCGGATCGTCGGGCAGCGGCGGCTTCAGCGGCGGCGGAGGCAGCTTCGGCGGCGGCGGCGCCTCGGGGAACTGGTAGCGGTCATGAGCATCAAGCGTATCGCCCGGCATCTCGTGCAGCATCATTGGCGAGCCAAGCAGATCTTTCCGCCAGCCGTGCTCGATCGCATCGAGCAGGCGATCAAGCGCGGCGAAGCCACCCATTCCGGCCAGGTCCGCTTCGTGGTCGAAGGCGCGCTCGACGGCGCGCCACTGTTCCGCAACCAGCCGGCGCGCGAGCGCGCGCTCGACGTGTTCGCGCACTTGCGCATCTGGGATACCGCGCACAACAACGGCGTGCTGATCTATCTCCTGCTCGCCGATCGAGACGTCGAGATCGTCGCCGATCGCGGCATCGACTCGAAGGTCGGCGCCGCAGGCTGGGAGACCATCTGCCGCGCGATGGAGGCCGAGTTCAGATCGGGCCGTTTCGAGCGCGGCGTGATCGCCGGCATCGAGGCGGTGTCGCGCGAGCTGGCGCGGCATTTCCCTCCGCACGGTCCGCATGCGAACGAACTGCCGGATGCGCCGGTGGTGATGTGACGGACAGTGATGTGGATGAAGCCGCATCGGCAATGACGATGCAGGAGCTGCGGGCGATTGACGCGTCCTCTCGCCGTCACGCGCGCGCGTAGCGAATGGAAAGGGCGACGGCCCATTTCGTCGCCATTCATCTTCGTCCGGTTACGAATTGTTTCACGCCCGCCACACCGGTTCCATTTTCCCGGCTCAATTCGGCCCCGGATAACTTCCTAAAATTTCGGTTAGCGGGTCCCGAGGTAAGGATTTCGCAAGCAATGAAAGTTACCAAAAAGTCAACCGAGACTGGAGTATTTGAGCCGTGAGCGAACCACTGTCCGAGCAGGATGCCCGGGAAACCGGTGTTGTCGACGCCGCAGCACCGCAGGCCGTCGCGGCTGCCCCCGGCATTGACGCCCCCTCGATCGCCCCTGATCACGAGGCGCCGCCGAAGCCGGATCCGGTCAAGGCGGAAGCCCCGAAGGTGGAGCCGCCTCGGCTCGAGGTGTCGAAGTTCGACGCAAAGGCGGAGGCCCGAACCGAGTCCAAGGCTGAAGCCAAGCCCGAGCCGAAGCTAGGCAAGCTCATCGTCATGTCGCCTTCCGACCGCGGCTGGGAGCGCGAGGAGTTCGCCCCGCATGTGAAGGCGGACGAGCCGCGCGAAACCGGCAGCAAACGCCGCCTGTCGGCGATGGCCGCGGTGGTGGCTATTGCCGCCGGCGTCGGCGCGATCAGCGGTGCGCTCGCGACCGCGGGCATGATGCGTTTCGCCGCGCCGGCCCAGGCTCCGGTGCAGGTCGCCGACACAAGCGCGTTGGATGCGTCCGTGGCGCGGATCGATGCCGACCTCGCCGCACTGAAGGCCAATGTCGAGCACGGCTCGAAGACCGGCCTCAGCCAGTTCAACCGGACCAACGATCGCCTCGACAAGCTCGAGAAGGCGCAGGCCGAGCCGCTGGCCAAGATCGCAAAATTGTCGGAGACCCTGGACAAGCTCCGCGCCGCGCCTGCCCAGGCCGCGGCCGCCGCGCCCGCCAGGGAGACCACCGGCTCGATCGCGCCGACCCAGGTTGCGACCGCCGCAGCTGCTCCGGCTCCGGTAGCTGCCGCGCCCAAGACCGAGGTCGGCCGGTTGCCGACGATCGAAGGCTGGAGGCTGCGCAACGCCGGCAATGGCGGTGCGCTGATCGAAGGTCGCGACGGCCTCTACGAGGTCTATCCCGGCGACCCCATCCCCGGCGTCGGCCGCGTCGATGCGATCCGCCGTCAGGACGGCCGCTGGGTGGTCGTTACCAGCAGGGGCCTGATCGTCGGTCGCTGAGCGGCCCAGACACGACTTTTCGAAAGGCGCTTCACCAGGGTGTGAAGCGCCTTTTTGCTTGATCAGGCGTTTCCGGGCGGTGTTAGCTCAGGCATGAGCCGGATATTGCGAATTCTCGTTGCTGCTGCCGCATTGCTGGGCGGTGGCGTTTCGCTTCCAGCGGCCGAGACCCCGCAATTGACGCGCGGCACCGCGATCACCGACCCCGCTCTGCTGCGTCAGCTGGATCAGGGCGACACGTTGACGATCTCGCGCCTCTTGTCGCCGGAACGGAATTCGGACGTCCCGCTCTCGACCGAGCTGATGTTCGCGTCGCTGCCGCAGCTGAGAGACATTCCGCCCGCGATCGATGCGGAATTTGACCGCTACATCGCCTGGTACAAGGCGACTTATCCGGGCGAGACCATCGGTGCCGGCGAAGGCTTTGACGTCCAGCTGTTCGATCGGGCCAGCCTGAAATCCCGCGACACGCGGTTTGTGCTGGCCGGCATCGTCAATCGCATGGACCGCGCTTTTGTCTCGGAGGAGTCCTGCGGCGAGATCCGGCTGATCTATCGTCTGGCGCGTTTCGACAGCAGCCCGGAAGGCGGCAAGACCACAACGCGCCTGCCGATGACGTTGAACCTCGCGATGAAGGCACGCGATCCGCGCCAGACCGATGCGAGCGGCAAACCAATCACCTGCGCCGAGCTCGCGCGGCGCTGGCTCGACAATGGCGACTGGCAAGGCTTGATCGGCAGTCGCGCCCCGCCTTACGACGCCATGCTCGACCGCATCGAGACCAACATCCAGATCTCGGTCGCGCCGAAATCGGCCCTGCACGATTTCCGCTCCGACTATCTGCTCAAGGTGTTCAAGTACGACGGCGCCACGAAGACGTTCTGGGAATCGACGCTGGAGAACCAGATCGACCGCGACCGCATTCTTGCCGACGATGCGCTCCGGCGTGAGTTCAAGGATTGGCTGCTCGCGCCCGATCATCTGCGCGAATTCGATCGCGGCACGGTGATGATCCCGGAGAAGTTCCTGGCCAAGGGCGCGGTGGTGCCGACCCCCGCCGGCCTCGATGCCTCAGCGTTGCAGCCGGAGTTCGGAATGATGCAGGGGGAAGGAAACCGGGAAGCTAAAGGCGATCCCGTCTTTACCGACAATGACGTGGTCAGCGCACTGAAGCAGGTGGCGGCACGCGGCGTCGACATGCAGAACGTCCGCTCGGTCGCAGGCTTCCAGCGCCGCCTCAATGACGTCACCTGCGCCGGCTGCCACCAGACCCGCGGCATCGGCGGCTTCCATTTCCCGGGCGTCGACTGGCTCGCCGACAAGCCGTCGCATTCCACGATCGTCCCGGCCTCGCCGCATTTCTTCGGCGACCAGCTCCGCCGGCGCGACATCCTGGCCGCCTTTGCCGCAGGGAAACGCCCTGATTTTTCACGCGGATTCGCCAGTAGGCCACAGACCCGCGGCAGCCGCGAGCTTGCCGGCACCCAATATCAGGACGGCTGGGGCGCGCATTGTTCCCTCCAAAATCAGGGACCGGGAGCGCCGGACAAGAGTTTTACGTCGTGGAGCTGTGCTAAAGGTCTCACCTGTCAGGCTGCCTCGGCCTCCGGCCGTATCGGCATGTGCTTCATCAAGACGCGCTAAACCTCAAGCGATTTGGATGATCCATGAATACCAGCGAGGCCAATAAGGAGCGTAATCGCAAGATCGCGCGCAATGAGGAAGCCAAGCAGGTCATCGGCAGCGCGCGCGTCAGCATCTGGGCGATCGCGATGGCCGCCATCGTATGCGGGATCTTGTTTGCGCTGGGCTGGCTCGCATTGCGCTAGCGGTGCACTTCACCTCGCGTAATTCGTCATCCGCTTTCCCGGCAGCAGCTCATAGGCCGGCTTCCAGCCGGACAGCGCCGCCATGCGGCCGAGCCAGGCATGGATGGCCGGATGGCTCACCGCGAAATCGAAGCCGTGCTCGTCGCTCGGATAGTGCAGATAGGCCATCATCGAGATGTCGGCGATTGTCGGCCGTGGTCCGATCGCGAAAGCATTGTGCTGGAGATGGCCGTCGAGAATGCCGAGGAAATCCTCCAGCCGCCGGCGGAAATGTTTCAGCACCTGCGGGTCGTTCTTCTCGGTGAACGCGCGCATGAAGCGGTAGGTCGCCATGTAGCCGGTGAGCTTGTGGTTGTCCCAGAACAGCCACCGCAGCAGCTCGAACTTCTCGTTCTCCGTCTCGGCGCCGAAACGCCCGTACTGTTCGGCGAGCTTGAGCAGAAGAGGCGCGGTCTGGGTCATCTTCACCCCGTCGACCTCGAGCACCGGGATCTCGCCCATCTCGTTCACGGCTTTGCGCCATTCCGCACTACGCGTGACGCCGCCGGCAAAATCAGTCCACAGCGGCTCGAATGTCTCGCCGCACATCGTCAGCATCAGCGCCAGCTTGTAGCTGTTGCCTGACTCGGGGAAATAGTGGAGGCGGTAGCTGGGCATTGAACGCTCCTTGCCTTCGGCGGCCTGGACGACGATATTACATATGATCCGCATAACAGAACATTTGTTCTGTCGTTGGTCAAGAGCTGGATGCTGGACCGGATGAGCAGGGATTCAAAGACGGAGTCGGGCGAGCGCGAGCGGTCCCTGATGCAGGCGACGCTGCGCATCATCGGGCGACATGGGCTGGACGGCGTGACCCACCGGGCGGTCGCGGCCGAAGCCGGGGTTTCACTCGGTGCGGTCACGCATCATTTCGGACCCCGTGATGCGCTGGTAGAGGCGGCGCTGCAGTTCGCTCTGGCGCGCGAGGTCGGCCGGCTGCGTGCGTTGGCCCTCGGCCTTCAGGATAAGGCATTCGAGGTCGAGGCCTGGATCGATGCGCTGGTCGACTTCTATGTCCGGGAACTCGGCACAGAAGCCGAGACGCATATCGCCTGCTATGAGGCTTTCCTGGCTGCCGCGAGGCAACCCTGCTATCGGCCCGTGGTCGCCGAGTGGTTTGACACGTGGCGGCAGAGTGCGGAGCTTGCGCTGAAGGCCGCGAAGTCGCCAAACCCACGCCCTCACGCCGAGTTGTTCGTCTCGGCGTTGATCGGCTTGCTGTTTCGTCAACTCGCCACGCCCAGGGCCGGCTTCCGCCGTGAGGCGAAGGCGGAGCTGTTGGAGCTGGTGGGCGGCTTGATCGCGCGGAAGTAACGCCCGCGCGCCGGCCTATCCCACCGCTCCGTTCGACCGAAGCTGCCTGATCGCCGCCTCGTCGTATCCCGCAGCGCGCAAGATCTCGTCACTGTGCTCGCCGACAGCGGGCGGCTTGCGCGGCTGCACCTTCTTCGCGCCATCGATCCAGATCGGGCTGTTGATGGTGAGCATGGTGTCATTCTCGAACGGCACCAGCACCTCGTTGTCGAGCATCTGCTTGTCGTTGGGGATGTCGTCCAGAATGGCGACGACCCCGAACACCAGGCCACTACCATCGAGGATTTTTCGCCATTCGGCGAGATCTTTCGTAGCGAAGGTTTCGTCCAGGATCTTGATCAGCTCGACCGAGCGGGCGTGACGGTCGGCCTTGGTGACGAAACGGGGATCATTGATCAGATCCTCGCGCCCCAGGCATTTGGCCAGCGTCGGAAACTGCTTCTCCTCGTTCAGCAGCGACAGGATCAGCCAGCGGCCGTCCTTGCACTGGTAGTGATTGGCGACCGCGTTCAGCGCGCGTTCGCGCGGGCGCCGCTCGCCGAACTTGGCGCCGCACAGCTTTGCCTGCGCCAGCACGCTCGCCGCCCACACCCCGTTCGCCATCAGATTGGAGGCGACATGCGAGCCCTTGCCGGTCTTCTCGCGCTGATAGAGCGCGGTGACGATGGCGCCGTAGAACGCCATGGCGCAGGGGTGGTCGCCCATGCCGGCGACCGAGCGCGCCGGCGTCGTGTCGGTGTCGGCACGGACGAGGTCCATCAGGCCGGAGCGCGCCCAATAGGCGTTGCTGTCGAAGCCGGGCTTGTTGGCTTCCTCGCCCTTTTCGCCATAGCCGGTGAAGGAGGCGTAGATCAGCCGGTCGTTGAGATGGGCGAGGTGGTCATAGGTGATGCCGAGCTTGGCGCGCACGGGCGGCGGCATGTTGGTGATGAAGACGTCGGCCTCTTCCACCAGCTTGTACAGCACGGCCTGCGCTTCAGGCTTGGATAGATCGAGCGCGATGCTCTTCTTGTTGCGGGCCTCCAGCAGCCAGGCGAAATTATGCTCGCCGGTGGGATAGCCGGGCAGGTTCGGCAGGTTGCGGTAGGGGTCGCCGGCGCCGGGCGGCTCGATCTTGATGACGTCGGCACCGAAATCCGACAGCACGGTCGCGGCCGCCGGCGCTGCTATGAAGCTCGCGCAGTCCAGAACCTTCAGCCCCGCAAAAATGCCCTTGTCCATCGCGGCGTTGCTCCCTCGCTCTTGTCGTTTCCCGCGCGCTGGAATAGGCGCGGGTGAGTGATGGAAGCATTAGACCGATGTTTCCGCGGGATGCAACGGCGCCCGGCGCAGGGCCTCACTCCTCTCCCGCAAGCAACGCGGCATTGCCGCCGGCCGCCGCGGTATTGATGGTTACGGTCTGCTCGGTGGCAAAGCGTGCGAGGTAATGCGGGCCTCCCGCCTTCGGGCCGGTTCCGGACAGGCCGTGGCCCCCGAACGGCTGCACGCCGACCACCGCGCCGATCATGTTGCGGTTGACGTAGACGTTGCCGACCTGGACGCGGTCGATGATGCCCTCGATCGTGTCGTCGATGCGCGAATGGATGCCGAGCGTGAGCCCGTAGCCGGTGCGCTCGACCGCCTGCAAGGCACGGTCGAGGTTCTCGGCGCGATAGCGGACGACATGCAGGATCGGGCCGAAGACCTCCTCGGTGAGTTGGCCGGCGTCCTCCAGCTCGAAAATGTGCGGCGCGACGAAGCAGCCGTCCGGTGCCTCGCCTGCGAAGTGCAGCCGCGCCTCGCGCTTCATCCGCGCGATGTGCGCATCGAGGCGCTGCTTGGCGTCCTCGTCGATCACCGGGCCGACATGGGTTGCGACGTCGGAGGGATCGCCGATCTTCAACTCGCGCGCGGCGCCCGCGATCATCTCGATCATGCGATCGGCGACATCCTCCTGCACGAACAGGAGCCGCAGCGCCGAGCAGCGCTGGCCGGCGGAGCGGAAGGCGGACGTCACGACGTCGTCGGCGACCTGCTCCGGCAGTGCGGTCGCATCCGCGATCATGGCGTTGATGCCGCCGGTCTCGGCGATTAGCGGAACGATCGGCCCGTTCTTCGCGGCGAGCGTCCGGTTGATGCTGCGGGCCACCTCGGTCGAGCCGGTGAAGACGACACCGGCGACCTCGGGGTGTGCGGTGAGCAGGCCTCCGATGCGGCCGTCACCGGGGACGAGATGCAGTGCGCTCTCGGGAATGCCGGCCTCGTGCAGCAGCGCCACCGCCTCGCGCGCGATGCGCGGCGTCTGCTCGGCCGGTTTTGCCACGACGCTGTTGCCGGCCATCAGCGCCGCGCTGACCTGCCCCAGGAAAATCGCCAGCGGAAAATTCCACGGCGAGATTGCAACGAACACGCCGCGCCCACGCATTGCGAGCGTGTTGCTCTCGCCGGTCGGACCCGGCATGGCGATTTCGCCGCCGAACAGCTTGCGGCCCTGCGCAGCATAATAGCGGCAGAAGTCCACGGTTTCGCGCAGTTCCGAGAGCGCATCGTCGAGCGTCTTGCCGCCCTCGCATTGGAGCAACGCGATGAAATGACCGCCACGGCTTTCCAGCAGATGCGCGGCCCGCTGCAGCGCCGCCGCACGCGCGGCTGCCGGGGTTCGGCTCCAGGCGGCAAAGCCGGCGCGCGCTGCGGCCACCGCCGCATTGGCCTGGTCCGGCGTTGCGTCCACGACGGGCTCGAGGTCGGCGACCTCGGCCTTCACATCGGCCAGCAGCCGATCGAGGGCGGCGCGCTCACCAAATTCGACACCGCGCGAATTGCGCCGCTCCGGCGCGAAGAGATCGCCGGGCAGCGGAATCTTGGGATGGGCCGCCGCCTGCGGCCGGCCGATCGCGTCCGCCGGGCGCTGCAGCAGCACCGAGACCGGGACGCGATAATCGGCGGCCTGGGCCACAAAGGACGAGTTCGCGCCATTTTCCAGGAGACGCCGCACGAGATAAGCGAGCAGATCGCGATGGCTACCGACAGGCGCATAGGTGCGGTAGGCGATGTCAGGATAATCTGTTGCCAGTTGCTCGTAGAGGGCTTCGCCCATGCCGTGCAGGCGTTGGAACTCGAAGCCGCCGCTGCCCGCGGCGAGCTCGAGCACGGTCGCAACCGTCAGCGCGTTGTGGGTGGCGAATTGCGGGAAGATGCGCGGCCGCAGGGCCAGCAGCTTCGTCGCGCAGGCGACGTAGTTGAGATCGGTCATCGCCTTGCGCGTGAACACGGGATAGCCGTCGAGCCCGCGCTCCTGCGCGCGCTTGATCTCGGTGTCCCAATAGGCGCCCTTGACGAGCCGCACCATCAGCTTGCGGTCATGCGCGCGCGCGAGTTCGTCGACATAGTCGATCACCGCACCGGCGCGTTTCTGATAGGCTTGGATGGCGAGGCCAAATCCGTCCCAGCCGGCGAGCGACGGATCGGCGAGCGTCACCGCGATCACGTCGAGCGACAGCTCCAGCCGGTCGGCCTCCTCGGCATCGACGGTGAAGTTGAGGTCGTGCGCCTTGGCCCGCCGGGCGAGGTCCAGCAGCAGGGGCACCAGCTCGATCATCACGCGGTTCCGGCTGATCGCCTCGAAGCGCGGATGCAACGCCGAGAGCTTGACCGAGATGCCGGGCCGGTCGGGCAGGGGATGGTTGCCGGCGGCCTTGCCGATCGTGTCGATCGCGCTGGCGTAGGCATCGAAATAGCGCGTTGCGTCGGCAGCCGTGCGCGCGCCTTCGCCGAGCATGTCGAAGGAATAGCGCGGCTTCTGCCCGGAGCGCGGACGGCCCCGCTCCAGCGCCTGCTCGATGGTCTCGCCGAGCACGAAATGATTCCCCATCAGCCGCATCGCCTGCCGCGTGGCGGTGCGCACCGCGGGCGCACCGAGCCGCTTGACGAGGCGGCCGATGGTGCCGTCGGGCGTCTCGCCCGGCTGGATCACCCGCGCCGACAGTCCGAGCGCCCAGGCCGAGGCGTTGACCAGGAACGCCGTGGACTTGGTTTCGTGATGGATGAAATCGCCCTCGCCGAGCTTGTCCTCGATGAACTGGTCCGCGGTCTGCGCATCCGGCACGCGCAGCAGCGCTTCCGCCAGCACCATCAGCGCAAGCCCCTCCTTGGTCGAGAGCGCGAACTCCCGCAGCATGTCCTCCACCCCGCCGAGCCGATCGTCGCGCTTGCGGATCGCCTCGATCAGCCGCGTCGCGGTGCGGTCGATCCGCGCCTCCAGCGCGGGGGCTGGCTGCGAGGCCGGCAGGAGCTTTGCTGCGATCTCGGCGTCATCGGGGGCGTAGGGAGCGGAGAAGGGCGGGGGGGTATTCGGCATGACGTGTCCCGTGGCTGCAATCCAGGATAAGACGCCCGCTCCCGTAGTTCGATAGACAATTTTGAGGTATTGCCTTAGAAAATTGATTTGAAACGCGAAATGGCCTTATAAAATATGGGTCTAGACCGAATTGACCGGAGAATCCTCTCGATTTTGCAGGAGGATGGACGCATTGCCAATGTCGAGCTGGCCGAGCGCATCGGGCTGTCGCCGACGTCGATCGGCGAGCGGCTGAAGCGTTTGCAGCGCGAGGGCTTTGTCGAAGGCTATGGCGCCCGGCTGAACCCGCACCGGCTTGGCCTCGGTCTTCTGGTGTTCGTCGAGGTGCTGCTGGACAAGACCACGCCCGACAATTTCGAGCGGTTTGCCCGCGCCGTGAAGCTCGCACCTGAAGTTCTGGAGTGTCACATGGTTGCCGGCGGCTTCGACTATCTTGTGAAGGCGCGGCTGGCGGACATGGCCGCCTATCGACGCTTTCTTGGCGAGACCCTGCTGTCGATGCCGGGCGTGCGCGAGACGCGGACTTATGCGGTGATGGAGGAGATCAAGCGCGACGCACCGTTGCCGGTGGGCTGACGAAATGCCGTCGCGATTGTCATTGCTGGGCGTTGAACAAGCGGTCTTCGCAGGAAAAAATAACTATCCTCGTGCAATCGCAACGCCTGTCGTCGAATGCACTGGCCGTCTTCTGAAATCTTCTTGGCCCCGCTCCCGGACAAATCCGGGAGGCAGCAAAGGCTGGCGCGGGCTTATACTTTGAGGTTCTCTGCGGAGGTCTTGCCCCGGTTTGCGATTTCTTCGTATTCCACCGTCTGCCCTTCGTTAAGCGTGGACAAACCGGCCTTCTGCACTGCCGAGATATGCACGAACACATCCTTGCCACCCGACGCAGGCTGGATAAATCCATAACCCTTCGTCGGGTTGAACCACTTGACCGTACCTTTAGCCATCACGACTTCTCCGCGGGTCTTCCTCCGAGATCTCGAACCGCCAATCCCCGCCAACCGGCCGGTTCGGTCCTAACAGGATACGCGGAATGTGGCGGGCTTGGTAGCTCAAACCACATCCGCATTTCGCCGAATTCCGCTCAACTTCGCAGCGTTTTTGCCGGTTTTGCCCGTTTCGCGGTCGATTGACTGCGCGTGTCTTGGGCTCCGTCAATAGGTCGTGGCCAGGTAGTCGACGATCTTGCCGACGTCGGCATCGTCGATCGGCGCGCCGTAGATCTTGATCATCTTGGTCACCTCGGCCTGCCAGAAGGCCTTCTTGTCCTTCATCGGCGGTTGCGTGGCGATGTAGTCGGACGAATGGCAGGCGCTGCAATTGCCCTGCACGACTTCGAGACTGGGGCCGGGCTTGAAGGCCGCGACCTCGTCCGGGGTCTTGTAATTGATCGGCGCTGCAAGTGCCGCCCCCACCGCGAGGGCAAGCGCGAGGGGAATGGTCAGGAGAACGGCGGGCTGCATGATCATTCTCTTCAGGCTACGGTGACGCGGACGGTTTCGACGACGTTGCGCAGATAACCCGCCGGGTTCCATCGGGGCATATCCGGCTGGGTCTCGCCGCCAGTGCCGGTGGCGCGGACCTTGAACTCGTGGCTGCCGGCCGTGAGCTTCACCGGCAGCTTCCATTCGCGGAACGCGTATTTGCCGAGATCCTTGCCGAGCTTGGCGCCGGCCCAGGTCTTGCCGCCGTCGGTGGAGACCTGGACCTCCTTGATGCCCTTGCCGCCGTCGAAGGCGATGCCGCGCAGGGTCGTGCGGCCGGCCTTCAGCTTGGCACCGTCGGGGACGCTGGTGATGAAGGAGCGGATGGTGAAACGGTTGATCGGAATCGTCGCCTTCGGCGCGGTGCCGGGCTCGATCGCGTTGTTGGGCGTATCGGGAATGCGATAGGCCGACTTCATCCAGAAGCCGTCATAGATGTTGTCGATGACCGTGATCTCGTTGAGGTGCTTGACCCAGTAGGTGCCGTAATAGCCGGGCACGATCAGGCGCAGCGGGAAGCCGTTGAGGAACGGCAGATCCTCGCCGTTCATGCCATAGGCCAGCATCACCTCGCCGTCGGTGGCATGATCGAGATCGAGCGCCTTGACGAAGTCGGGCGTCTTGTCGCTGACCGGGCCGTCCATGCCGTTGAAGGTGACCTGCCTGGCACCGGCCTGCACGCCCGCCATTTCCAGCACCGCCTTCAACGGTACGCCGCGCCAGCGCGCACAGCCCATGGCGCCGTTGGCGAGTTGCCCACCAGCGACCCTCGGCTCGACGAAGCCGCGGCTGTTGCCGGAGCACTGATTGACGGCGACGATCTCGGTCGCCTTCATCTTCCTGATGTCTTTCAGCGACAATTTCAGCGGCTTGTTGACCTTGCCCTTGACCTCGAGCGTGAACTTGTCGGGATCGAGATTGTAGGGCAGGTCGGAGAGGTGATAGCGCACGAAGAACGCATTGTTGGGCGTGATCGGACCCTCGTTAAACACCGCAAACGGCGTCTCGAGCTGCGGCGGACGGCTGGTGAGGCCGATCATCGGCCGCTTCTGCGGATACTTCACCAGCGGCCGCTCGCCATTGGCGAAGGGCAGCGTGACGGTGTCGAGCGCCAACGCTTTGGTGGAATTCAGTGCGGCCGCCATCGCGGCAAGACCTGCTCCCTTGAGCAGGTCGCGTCGATCGAACATGCTTTTCTCCTCCCGGAGCTTTTCGTTGGGCCCATGGTCGTCACCACGATCCCTGCGCGCATCTGTCGCAACCATTTGCGTGAAGTCAATTCGCGCTTTCGCAGCGAGCCCATGCCGCTGCGTTACAGCAGGCCGGTGTTACGCCTGTAGCAGATTGAGCCGAGCTGCGTCAGCGGGCGTGCGTTTCACCTCTCCCGCGAGCGGGAGAGGAGCGCGTCGCCCGGTTGCCTTAAGCAGCAACGCGCTCGCTTCGATCGACCAGCGCGGCCAACTGTCTCGCATTCGCCACCACGCGCACGGCAAGCGGCTCGTCGCGGCCGCGGATCGCGACCTCCTGCTGTGGCAGGGCGTCTTCGGCAAGGCCGGCGTTGTCGCGCACTTCTTCCGAGACAACGGCCTCACAAGCCAGCCCCTTGGTCATCTCCTGCAGGCGGGCGGCGACGTTGACGGCATCGCCGAGCGCCGTGAAGACGACGTGATCGCGATACCCGATGTCTCCGATGATGACCTCGCCGCCGTGAATGCCGATGCCGAAGCGGATCGGCTCTCGCAGATCGTGGCTCAGGAGGTCGTTGAGCTCGTCGATATGCACTCCAATGCCGGACGCCGCCTTCAGCGCCTGTCGGCAGGCCGTTTGCGGATCGGCCGAGAGCCCGAACAGCGCCAGCATGCCGTCGCCGACGAACTGGTTCGGCTGGCCGCCGTTTTCGATCACGGCCTGCGACACCGCGCCGAGGAAGCGGTTGACGATGAAGACGGTGTCGAACGGCAGTCGCTTTTCCGCAAGCTGGGTCGAGCCGCGCATGTCCACGAACAGGCTGACGAGATAGCGCTCCTGGCCGATACTGGCTGATGTCGAGGCCTCGTCGGTCGAATGAGTGTGAGGTGCGAAGAGCTGGAAGAAGGAGAGGTCGGACGTCGGCCGCAACTGGCAGGCCAGCCTGATCGAGGGATCTGCCGTGCCGACGCGGGTGAGCACGAAGGCTTCGCGCTGTGACGGTGTAGGCAGGGCGTCGTGATCGCCGATGACGCGGATGCGGCAGGTCGAGCAGCGGGCGCGTCCGCCGCAGACGCTGGCATGCGGCACGTTGTGGCGCAGGCTTGCTTCCAGCACGGAGAGACCCTTGGGAACGCGCACTGTCTTGCCGTTGCCGTAGGACAACGCGATCATGCCGCCACGCCGTTCGCGCCAGGCGCGCACGCCGCGCGCCACCAGCACGAGTCCCAGCAGTCCGAAATAGCCTGCGTTGAGACCACCGGCGATACGGTCGAGCGCGTTGTTTTCCGCGACGGTGCCGACCTGACGGCGGCCGAGATTTTGCGCGCGCCAGTCTCGATCGTCGCTCTCGATCTCGATGCTGCGGCCACCCTGATAGATGCCGAGCAGCGACAGCGTCGGGATCAGCACGGCAGTCGCAAGAAGATAGGGCGCTGCGCGTGGGAAGAACGGCTTGAGGCGGAGCCAGAAATAGATTCCGATGCAGCCGTGCACCCAAGCGATGAGAAGCAGGATGGTCATCTGCCAGAGCCGGCCGGGCGCGGCAACGAAGAACAGATAAAGCTCCTGCGGATAGAGCTTCTGATGATCGTACAGCGTGTAGCCGAGCCGCACCCCGATCACATGCCCCATGACCAAAGCGGGGATGCTCAACCCCAGGACCAGCTGGAGCGGCTCGATCGTTCGCCAGCGAAACTGTCGACGCTGGTACAGCGCATAGATGCCGAGCCCCATATGGCTGAGTGCGGCCGTGTAAAAGATGATCGAGACGGGGAGGAACTGCCAAAAGAGCGTATGATAGTAGACCCCGGCCTCCATGGCTTCGACGGAGATGTTGCCGAGCGCATGGTTGAGGAAGTGGCTGACCACGTATGCGAACAGGATGACACCGCAGACGAGCCGCACCTGCCGCGCGCCGGTGGCGCGGACGAGTTCGGACATGGGTGCAGCAGCGGTGGCCATGACGTGTTTGTATCAGTTCACGAACGAGAACGGCCAGCCTGGCGCTCAATTTCCGATGTGGACAGGCTGTGAGGTCATACCCCCCAGGAGCCAACAAGGAGGAGCCATCAATCCACCGGCCCGGGCCAGCGCGCCCCCGGGCGCTCCGATCCGGGACTCAGAGCCACATTGAGATGTTTGTGGCGGGCCGGTAACTCGGACTGACCGCCGATCCCTCCCTGTGTGGGTCCTGGAGAGAGCTTGCTTCACATTGACTCCCCTTCCCAAGTCGGGGAAAAGCGCGGCCGTGACGATCGCGCCCGACATCTCTGAGAAGCCCGACGGCGCCGAACGCCGGCTTATCCTTGTTGCGACGTTCGTCATCGCCGCGATGACCGTGCTGCGCATCGTCTACGCCTCCGCGATCGAGCTGCGCACCGACGAGGCTTATTACTGGACCTGGTCCAAGGAGACGGCGCTCAGCTTCCTCGATCATCCACCCGGCATCGCCTGGCTCATTCGCTTCGGCACAGCAATCTTCGGCGACACCACGCTCGGCGTCCGCTTCGGCGGCATCGTCGCGATGCTGGTGACGCAGCTTCTGCTCGCCGACATCGTCCGCCGCCTCACGCATGATGCGCGCGCGATCATGTTCGCGGTGCTGATGCCGGAAGCTGCGCTCTATTATGGCCTGCTGATGGCCAAGGTCGCGCCCGATGTCGCGATGATCCCTTTTGCGGTCGCGATGATGTGGTCGCTGGTGCGGCTGACGCAAGGCGGCGACGGCCGCTGGTGGCTCGCCGCCGGGCTGTTTGCGGGCCTGGCGATGTTGTCGAAATTCACCGCGATCATGTTTGCGCCAGCGGTGGCCGCCTTTCTGCTGGTGCCGGAGTGGCGCTGGCGTTGGCTGCGCAGCCCTTACCCTTATCTTGCCGTGCTGGTCGCGATAGCGGTGTTCTCGCCGGTGCTGATCTGGAACGCGCAGCATGACTGGGCCTCGTTCCGGTTCCAGGGCGTGCGCGCCACCGCCAATTACGGCATCTCGCCGCGCACCATCGGCGATTACATCGGCCTGCAATTCGGCCTCGTCGGTTTCGTCATGCTGCCGGTGGTGCTGACGGGATTGGTCATGACGGCATGGCGCGGCTATCGCAAGCGCGAGCCTGTCGCCATCCTGCTCTCGACCGCGGTGCTGGTGCCGTTTCTTTATTTCTTCTTCAAGTCGCTGACGCTTCGTGTTGGCGACACCTGGCCGATGTTCATGTGGCCGGTCGGCTTTGCCGCGGCGGCCGTGAACCTTGTGCTGATGAGGAAGGAGGGATGGTCGGCCCGGATGCTCCACTCGTCGCTGTTCTGGGTCAAGACCGCAATCGTCTCGGGCATCGCCTTCGTCGTCATCGTGTTCCTCTATTATGTCGCCGCGCCCTGGAATCTCCTCGGCAAGATCGATCCGATCGGAGCGGAGGCCGGCTACGAGCAGGTCGCTGCACGCGCGCAGGCCGCACTCGACGAAATGGGTGCCCGCTGGATCGCCACCACGGACTACCGCACCTACGCCATGATGCGCTGGCTGTTCCGCGGTCGCGTGCCGGTGATCGAGCTCAACGAGCGCGGCCGTTTCCAGGATTTCCGCGATCCCGGCATGGACAAGATCAGAGGCGAGGCGGGAATTTACGTAGGGCGCGAGCCGGATGATCGATCGTCGGTGTGGGAACATATCCCGGCGAAGCGCCAGCTGCTCGGCAGGGTCGAACGCCGCTGGCGCGGCCTCGTGATGGATACCTATGTGATCGAAAAGCTGACCGGCTGGACCCCGGAGCTGTCCCCGCCGAAGGACTCGCCGTTGTTCCGGTGGAAGGTATTGGCAGGCAATTCGGCGCGAGATCTGCGCGGCTCTTCGTCCCCCTCCAGGGGAGCGTAAGGAGGAGCCACTACTCCTCCCCGTCCTTCTTGCGCAGCAGATCCGTCGCCAGATCCGACAGCTTCGGCGCCGGCAATGCCGCAAACGGCAGCGGCCTCGTGACGTCGATCGCGGCGAGGCCCAGCCGGGCCGTCAGCAGTCCGTTGAGCACGCCTTCTCCCAGCCGTTGCGACAGCTTTGCCGCGATGCCGTGGCCGAGCATCTGCTGCACCAGGCTGTCGCTCGCGGCCATGCCGCCGGTGATGGCGAGATGGGCGATGACGTGGCGGAGCAGGCGGATCATGCCGAGCGCGCCGGGGCGGCCGCCATAGAGGTAGGCGAGCTGGCGGATCAGGCGCAGCGCGGCGACGAACACGAACAGCACGTCGATCGCGGCGCGCGGGCTTACCGCAGTGACGATCGACACTTTCTGCGCGGCCGACGACACCAGCCGCCGTGCCTCGGCATCCAGCGGCGACATCAACTCGCGCTCGGCAAGGCGGATCATGTCGGCGCCATCGATGATCTCGCCGGCGTGGCTCTCCAGCGTGGCGCGGGCGCGCGCGAGTTGCGGATTCTGATGCGCGATCTGGAGCAGGTCCTGCACGATGACTCGGCTCTCCTTGCGGTCGTCGCTGGCGAGCACGGCCGCTGCGCGCTGATGCAACTTCTCGATCGTCGCAAGCCGTGCCAGCCCAAATGCCTCGCGTCCGATCACGACGGCAAGTGCAAGCGCGGTGACGAAAGCGAAGGCGAGGCCGACGAAGCCGAGCGTTTCGCTGCGCGCAAACAAATCCTCGATCAGATGGACCACGCCCAGCCCCACGCCAAGCAGCGTCAGCCCGGCGAGACCGGACCAGAACAGGGTTCCCCAGGGAAAACGGCGTCGCGCGGTCAGCGCGGCCTCGATCGGCACCGGTAGCATCGCCGGATCATGCTCCGGCGTGATCTGGATCGTGCCGCGACCGAGCCGTCCCGTCTCGTCGGCTTCGGCGACGACGACGGCGGGATCGTCGAGCCGGAATGTCGCCGGCCGCCGCTGCTGGGATCGATCATTCATGCGAGCTTGTCTCCGATCAGGAACTGCAAGGCACGGTCGAGGCGGATGTGTGGCAGCGTCGGCTCGCTAGTGCCTTCGCGTGCGAGCTTGGGCGGGCGGAAGCGCAGGAAGCGGAAGTCGCTCTTGCCGGCGGCCTGCGTCGAGAGGCCGCGGAACGCGTCCGTGCCGTTGAACAGCGGCTCGGGATCGACGGGCAGATCGCCGGGAAACGTCGCAACCTCGGTGTTGCCGTCGAAGAACTCGCCGCCCGCGCTCTCGCCCGCAGCCGGCGTTCCCAGGATCGACGGCAGTCTGTCGCGGCCATGCGCCACCTGCGCCTCGCGGGTGGCGCGGACGGCAGCGAGCGCGACGACGTCGATCTCCGCCCCGGTATCTTCCGCGCGCGCAACGGCGCGAGAGACGGCGCGGCGTAGCACGGCCTCGAGCCGGTCATGGCTTGAGTGATGGAGGTGGTCCGCCTTGGTTGCCGCGAACAGGATGCGGTCGATGCGCGGTCGGAACAGGCTGGTGAGCAAGGTGCTGCGGCCGATGTTGAAGCAATCGAGAATGCCGGCGAGTGCAGCTTCGAGATCGTGCAGCGCCTCGGGCCCGGAATTGAAGGCGGCGAGGGCATCGGCCAGCACGATCTGGCGATCGAGGCGCGCGAAATGGTCGCGGAAGAACGGCCGCACCACGACGTCCTTGTAGGCCTCGAAGCGCCGCACCATCATGGCCCACAGCGATCCGTCCAGTGCCTGTCCGCCAGCGGGCAAATCGAGCGGCGCAAAGGTCAGCGCGGGTGAGCCTGCGAGATTGCCGGGCATCAGGAAACGGCCGGGCGGCAACAGGCTCATCGCAAATCGCTCGTCGCGGCAGGCGCGCAGATAATCGGTGAAGAGCTTTGCGGCGGTCAGCGTCGCGTGTTCATCCTCGCGCGCTTCAGGCTTGAGCGTCGCGAGATGGGCGTGCCACTCGGTCGCGAGATGCGCGCGCGGTGCCTCGCGCGACAGCGCAAGACTCTCCGCCGACCATTGTTCGTAGCTCTTCTGCAGCAACGGCAGGTCGAGCAGCCATTCGCCGGGATAATCGACGATGTCCAGCGTCAGCGTGCGGTCGGCGCCGTTCGGACGCTGGTAGTCGATGACGAGCCTGAGCTCGCTGATATCCACCGTCGAGCTCGGCCAGCGCCGCTCCTCGATCAGCGCGTGCAGATGGCTCTCATAGGCGAAGCGCGGCACGGCATCATCAGGCTGCGGCGCCAGATGCACCCGCGCGATCCGGCCCGAGGCATAGGCCTCGAACACCGGAAACCGGCCGCCCCGCGTGAGACCGTTGATCAGGGCGGTGATGAACACGGTCTTGCCGGCCCGCGACAGGCCGGTAACGCCTAACCGCACCGTCGGGTTGAAGAAGTGCTCGCCATAGTCGATCAAGGCCCTCGCCGACAGCCGCGCTTCTTCGACGATATCCTGGAAACTGAATGCCATATGAACGTTAACGGATCTGAAGCGGGAGGAACGTGCGGCTGTTCACAAAAGTGGCAATTGCATGAGGAAAATCAAGCTTCATACTTCCACCGCCTTTGTCGGCAAGTCAGCCGCTTGAACGACGCGCCGATCCCGAAACACCCATAGAAGAGTGCTGCCTCACGTTAACGGATTGCCATGACCGTCTTCCAGCTGAAACAATTCGCATCCAGCTCCGTCCACGCCGCCGCGGACGTGATCGGCTGGAACTACGATCGCGCCGAACTCATTGCCGACGGAGTCATCCATGCGATCGGTGTCCTCGCCGGCATCATCGCCGCGACCGTGCTGGTCGTGCTGGCGGCAGTCTATGCCGATGCAGCCGACGTCGTCGGCGTATCGATCTACGTTGCCGGCCTGCTCTCGATGCTGGTGTTTTCGGCGACCTATAATCTCTGGCCGGTCTCGCCCGCCAAGTGGCTGCTACGGCGCTTCGACCATTCCGCGATCTATCTGCTGATCGCTGCGACCTATACCCCCTTCATCCTGGAGGTGAAGGACAGCGGGTTCGCGCTGGTGCTGCTCGCGGGTGTCTGGTGTGTCGCCATCCTCGGCATCGTGCTGAAGCTGTTCTATCCCGGCCGGTTCGATCGCGTCTCGGTCGGCATCTACCTCGCGATGGGCTGGAGCGGTGTCATGATCTACGGCCCGGTCGTCAAGGCGCTGCCGTCGCTGGTGCTTGGCTTCATCCTGGCGGGCGGCCTGCTCTACAGTTTCGGCGTGATCTTCCACGCCTGGCGCCGGCTGCGTTTCCAGAATGCAATCTGGCACGGCTTTGTCTTGGCCGGCGCGGCATGCCATTATACCGCGGTGCTCGACCTCGTGTTGAGCTGAGCAAGCCGCGAGACGGAATAAGAGACGCGGTCCGAAGCCGCAAAGGGGGAGACGTCGCATGCAGGTGACCGGCAAGGTCGTGGTCGTCACGGGTGGCGCAAACGGGATCGGCAAGGCGCTGTGCGAGGCCTTTCACAATGCGGGCGCCGCCAAGGTCGTCGTCGCGGACTTGGACGCCGCCAATGCGAGAGCCGTCGCGGCCATGGTCGATGGCGCTGCCTTCAAATGCGACGTCTCGCAGGAGAATGATATCGTCCACGTCATCGAGGAGACGGAACGGCAGTTCGGCCCCATCGACCTGTTCTGCTCCAATGCCGGCATCGGCGGCGGCTTCGACCCGATGTCGGAGAATGCCGGCGGCGCCTCGGACGAGCCCTGGCAGCGCAGCTGGGCGATCCACGTCATGGCCCATGTCTACGCGGCGCGGCATCTCATCCCCCGCATGAGGGCGCGCGGCGGCGGCTATTTTCTCAACACCATCTCGGCCGCCGGTCTGCTGTCCCAGGTTGGCAGCCCCGCTTATTCCACCACCAAGCACGCCGCGGTCGGCTTTGCCGAAAATCTCGCAATCTCGCACAAGGCCCACAACATCAAGGTCTCGATCCTGTGTCCGCAGGGCGTCGACACCAACATGCTGCGCTCGATCCCCAAGGGACCGCAATCCGGCGACGGCGACCTGACGCCGGAACAGGTGGCGAAAGACGTGCTCGCCGGCCTCGAGCAGGAAACCTTCCTGATCCTGCCGCACCCGCAGGTGCTCGGCTACATGCGCAAGAAGACCGAGAATTATGACCGCTGGATCGGCGGCATGGCCAAGATCCAGGCCAAGATGCGGGAGGAGTTCGGGAAGTGACCGTTAGGTCATCCCGGGGCGATTGAAGCACATTTGCGCCAAACACTCGCTGTCGTCCCCGCGAAGGCGGAACGACAGCGGTGGTCAAGCAGCCGACTCGCTCTCCACCCGACTCGCCCGCAGTGCCCGCGCATAGAGCATCATGCCCTCGCGCACCGTGCGCTGCTCGGCCGGCGTCAGCGCCGCCAGCGCGCCGCGCACCTGCTGGCGGCCGAACGCATGCAGCGCCTCGAGCGTGCGGCGGCCCTTTGCCGTCAGCGACAACTTCTTGCTGCGGGCATCCGTCTCATCCGGCGTCTCCCGCAATTCGCCGCAGTCGATCAGCTTGCGTACCAGACGGCTGACGCTGGATTTCTCCAGCCGCAGGAAATCGCCGAGCTCGCCCGATGTCATCGGACCGCGGATGCCGATCTCCAGGATCGTGTGGACCGCCGAGGGCGGATAATCCGACGCCGCGACCGTCGCATCCATGAAGCCGAGCTCGCGCACCATCAGGCGCGAGGCGGCACGGATGTCGTCGATCAAGGAAAGCTCGGCCATCTTGACTCCCGGCATATAGTTGTATCATACAACTATAGGCGTGCAACGGCGCGCGCAAGCGTCTTGGAGTGAGTCATGAGCGAAGCTTTGCCGACCGGGATGCGGATGAGAGGCAAGGTCTGCCTGATCACTGGCGGCGGAAGCGGCATCGGCCGTGCCACCGCGCTGCGGATGGCATCCGAAGGCGCCGAGGCGATCCTGGTCGCCGGCCGGCGCGCGGCCGAGATCGAGGCCACCGCGACTTCGTGCCGTGAGCTCGGCACGGACGCGATCGCGCTTCAGACCGACATCACGCGCGAGGACGAGGTCGCGCGACTCGTCGGCACAGCCATCGAGCGCTGCGGTCGGCTCGACGTCGCCTTCAACAATGCCGGCTTCCAGGAGCGCCGCGCGCCGCTGGAAGAGCAGGGCACCGAGATTTACGATAACGTGTTCGACACCAATGTCCGCGCGCTGTTCCTGTGCCTGCGTCACCAGCTGCCCGCGATGCTGGCGCAGGGCCGCGGCAGCATCGTCGTCAACGCCTCCGTCAGCGGCATGCGCAATCCCAATCCCGGCTTCTCGCTCTACTCGGCCTCGAAGGCCGCCGCGATCTCGCTGACGCGCTCGGCCGCGCTGGAGAACGCCCCGCGCGGCATCCGCATCAACGCCATCGCGCCGGGCCGCGTCGTCACCGACATGATGCTGCGCGCCGGTGTCGGCGACATCGCGACCGTCAGCGCCGGCCTTCCGCTGCGGCGGATGGGGAGCCCGGAGGAAGTTGCGGAGGCCGTGGTGTGGCTGTCGTCGGATGCGTCGTCGTACGTCGTCGGGCACGTGCTGGCGGCGGACGGGGGATTCTTGGCGTCGTAGTTCGCCGTGGCGTCGTAGCCCGGATGGAGCGGAGCGCAATCCGGGCCGACCCGCTTGTGGCGCGATTCCCGGATTGCGCTTTCGCGCCGTCCGGACTACGCGCGCCTCAATGCTTCTGCCCGTACAGCACAGGCACCGCCGAATCCACGACGACCTCGACAAGGCTCGTGCCCTCATGCGCCAAGCTGCGCTTCAGGGCTTCGCCCAGTTCCGCCGCCTTGGTCACCCGCACCGCGTGGCACCCCACGCCCTCCGCGAGCCGCACGAAGTCGATTCCCGGTAATTCCAGCCCGGGCACGTTGCGCACCTGCATCACCTGGCTGAAGGAGCGCATCGCGCCGTAGCCGGAATTGTTGATGACGACGACGGTCAGCGGCAGCTTGCGCTGCGCCGCGGTCCACAGTGCCTGGATCGAATACATCGCCGAGCCGTCGCCGATCAGGCACACCGTGCGTTGCTTCGGCTTGCCGAGCGCCATGCCGACCGCGGCGGGCAGGGAGTAGCCGAGGCCGCCGCTTGCCATGGTGTAGAAACTGTCCTGGCCGGGCATCGGCATGAATTTTTGCATCGCCGGCCGGTGCGAGGGCACTTCCTCGACGAGTGAAGCGCCATCCGGCATCGCATGCGATAGCGAATGCAGCAGGAATTCCACCGGCAGCGGATCGGCGGCCTGTGGCGCCGCAGGCAGCGCGCGGCCCTTCGGCATGGCGCGCTTGCTCTCCGGCAAAAGGTCGAGCAGCATCGAAAGCGCCGGCTTCATCGTCGCGATGATGCTGGTGCCGACGGGCGTCACCGCCGCGGCGTCGGAATCGTCGGTGATCTGGAAGATGGCTGCGCCGCCATCGAAGATCGCGGCATGGCCCTCGACATGGAAGGTGAACACCGGCGCGCCGATGACGACGACGAGATCGTGCTCGCGCAGCGCATCGGACAGCTGCGCGGGGGACGCGTGCAGGAAGCCCGCAAACTGCGGATGCCGCTCGGGGAACGAGCAGCGCGCCGAGAACGGGCTGACCCAGACGCTCGCCTTGGCCTTCTCAGCCACGCGCACCATCAGATCGACCGCGCCCGCGCGGTCGACGCCGGGG
Source organism: Bradyrhizobium sp. Leaf396 (assembly GCF_001424605.1). Taxonomy (NCBI): domain Bacteria; kingdom Pseudomonadati; phylum Pseudomonadota; class Alphaproteobacteria; order Hyphomicrobiales; family Nitrobacteraceae; genus Bradyrhizobium; species Bradyrhizobium sp. Leaf396. Next base: position 31,410 of record NZ_LMQJ01000015.1, on the reverse strand, counting down.
CCGACGACGAGGGCAGGATGCTTGCTTGACGTCAGTGCCTTCACCAGCGCCTGCATCGCCTCCGGCTCGGGCCCGATCTCGCGGCTGACCTTGCGCACCTCGACCGGTGCGCAGGCATGCGCCCAGTCGTCGACCGGGATCGACACGAAGGTCGGCCCGCACGGCGGCTGCATCGCGGTGTAATAGGCCCGCGCGATCGCGGCCGGCACGTCCTCGGGCCGCGCCGGTTCGACGCTGTATTTGACATAGGGCCGCGGAAACTCCGAGGCGCGCTCGGCATAGAGGAACGCCTGCAAAGGCAGGATCGAGCGCGCCTGCTGGCCCGCGGTGATCACGAGCGGCGTCTGGTTGCGGTGCGCGGTGTAGATGTTGCCGAGCGCATTGCCGACGCCGGCCGCCGAATGCAGGTTCACGAAGCCGGCATTGCGCGTCGCCTGCGCGTATCCGTCGGCCATGCCGACCGCGCTGGCCTCCTGCAGCGCCAGCACATAGTCGATGTCATCAGGCCAGTCGCTCAGGAACGGCAGTTCGGTCGAACCGGGATTGCCGAACACCTTGTCGATGCGGAAGGAGCGCAGCAGGTCGAGCGTCGCCTGCTTGACGGTGACGGACTTGCTGCCGCTCTTGCCGTTCTTGGCCATGGTTTCCGTCCCTGTCGTTTATTGCCGCGCTACCAGCCCCGCCCGTCATTGCGAGCGAAGCGAAGCAATCCAGAATCTCTCCGCAGAGGCAGTCTGATTGCTTCGTCGCTTCGCTCCTCGCAATGACGAGGAGAGACATCACCACACCGCCGTGCCCTTCATCGTCGGCTGCCCCTCCGCGTTGGCCGTCCACAGCTCCATGCCCGCCTCGATCTCGTTGGCGTTGACGGAGAACTCCGTGCCCTCGAACAGCGGCTGGAGTCCGCGGTAGGTGAACTTCTTCGGCGCCTTGCCGCCGTGAAGTTTGGCCGCCATCTCGATGATCAGCGCCGCCTGCAGCGGCCCGTGGAAGATCAGTCCCGGATAGCCTTCGACCTTGGTGACGTAGTCGCGGTCGTAATGGATGCGGTGGCCGTTGAACGTCAGCGCCGAGTAGCGGAACAGCAACACGGGGTCCGACACATGGGTCTCGCGGTGCTGCGCCTTCGGCGCCGGAGGCGGGGCCTTTGCGGGAGCCGCCTGCGTACCCGTCATTTCGCGGTAAACGATGTCCTGCCGTTCGCGGATCGCGGTGCCACGCGGCGAGGAGATGCTGTGCTCGACCGAGACGAAGCACAACGTGCCGGTCGAGCCTGATTTGACCTGCACATCGGCGATTCGCGAGGTCCGGGTCGATTCATCGCCGACGCAGAGCGGCTGCAGGAATTCGATCTCGCCGCCAGCCCACATCCGGCGCGGCAGCGGCACCGGCGGCAGGAAGCCGCCGCGGGTCGGGTGGCCGTCAGGACCGAGCATCGACATCGGAAACACCGGTTGCGCCAGGCACCAATGCACCGTGAACGGCGCGGCGTCGCCCGCCTTGGGCTCGCCGACCTCCTGGAACAACGTCGCGCGGAGACCCTTCACGAGCTGCGCGGTGACGATATCGGTCGCCTCCGTGCTGCGGCCGATCCATTGCCTGAGATGATCGATGTCGAGCTTCTCGGTCATGATGCCTCGCTCTTGTTACTTCTTGGACTTTGGATTTTCGCCGATGGCGGGTACCGGGCCATAGCTGCGCGTCTCGCCGACGATGATCGGTGCGGGCGCGGGATAGCTGACGCGCCCGTTCGGCGTATCGACCTCGATGCGGCGCAGATGCGGATGCTTGGTGAGGTCTTCCATGGTGTTGACCTCGGCAAAGGCGATGTCGGCGTCCGACAGCCGCTTCAGCAGCTCGTCGCGCGTCATCCTGGCGAAAGCGTCCGCAACCGTCTTGTCGGTGAAATCGCGGTTGCGCACGCGCTCGACCATGTTGGCGACGCGCGGATCGGCAGGCAGATCCGGCTGGTCCAGCACCTTCGCGCAGAGCGTCTTCCACTCGCGCTCGCTCTGGATCGATATCAAGATGTCCTTGCCGTCCTTGGAGGTGAACACGCCGTAGGGCGCGATCGAGGGATGGCGCAGGCCCATGCGCTTGGGCGGATTGCCGGCTTCCGAGTTGAGCAGCGGCACGGTGCACCAGTCCGCCATTACGTCGAACATGGAGATGCGGATGTCGGCGCCCTTGCCGGTGCGCCCGCGTGCGATCAGCGCCTCCAGGATCGCCGCGTGCGCGGTGGCGCCGGTCGCCACATCGACGATCGACATGCCGACCCGCGAGGCGCCGTCGGGGTTGCCGGTGATCGAGGCGAGGCCGCTCTCGGCCTGGATCAGCAGGTCATAGGCCTTGCGGTGCGCGTAGGGGCCCTCATCGCCATAACCGGTGATGGTGCACGAGATCAGCTTTGGATAATCCTTCAGCAACCGTTCGCGGGAGAAGCCGAGCTTGTCCATCGAGCCGGGCTTGAGGTTCTGGATCAGCACGTCCGCGCTTGAGATCAGCTTCTCCAGCTCGGCACGGCCTTCCTTCGTGGTGAGATCGACCACGGCGGATTGTTTGCCGCGGTTGAGCCACACGAAGTAGCTGCTCTGGCCCTTGGCCGCCGCGTCATAGCCGCGGGCGAAATCGCCCTCGGGCCGCTCGATCTTGATCACCTCCGCGCCGGCATCGGCCAGGCGTGAGGAGCAGAACGGCGCCGCCACCGCCTGCTCGACCGCGATCACCCTGATCCCGTCAAGTGCTCCCATGGCGTGACCTCAGTACGAGCGCGGCATGCCGAGCACGTGCTCGGCGACGAAGGAGAGCACGAGGTTGGTCGAGATCGGCGCTACCTGGTAGAGCCGCGTCTCGCGGAATTTGCGCTCGACGTCGTATTCCTCGGCGAATCCAAAGCCGCCATGGGTCTGGATGCAGGCATTGGCCGCTTCCCAGGAGGCATCGGCAGCCAGCATCTTGGCCATGTTGGCCTCGGCGCCGCAGTCGAGCCCGGCCTCGTATTTGCGCGTGGCTTCCTTCACCATCAGCTCGGCCGCCCGCATCGAAGCATAGGCCTTGGCAATCGGGAACTGAATGCCCTGGTTCTGTCCAATCGGCCGGCCGAAAACGCTGCGCTCCTTGGCATAGTTCGTCGCCTTGGCGATGAACCATTTGGCGTCGCCGACGCATTCGGCGGCGATAAGGATGCGTTCGGCATTCATGCCGGAGAGGATGTAGCGAAAGCCCTTGCCTTCCTCGCCGATCAGATTCTCCGCCGGCACCTTCATGTCCGTAAAGAACACTTCCGTCGTGGCGTGGTTCATCATGGTGCGGATCGGGCGGATCTCGAGGCCATTGTTCTTGGCCTCACGCATGTCGACGATGAACACCGACAGGCCGTCCGTGCGCTTCTTGACCTGCTCCTTGGGCGTGGTCCGCGCGAGCAGGATCATGAGGTCGGAATGCTCGGCGCGGCTGGTCCAGATCTTTTGGCCGTTGACGATGTAGCTGTCGTTGCCGTCCTTGCGCGCGAATGTCTTCAGCGAGGACGTGTCGGTGCCGCTGGTCGGCTCGGTCACGCCGAAGGCCTGCAGCCGCAGTTCGCCGCTCGCGATCTTCGGCAAGTATTTTGCCTTCTGCTCGGCATTGCCGTGCCGCAGCACCGTGCCCATCGTGTACATCTGGGCGTGGCAGCCGCCGCCGTTGCAGCCCGCGCGCTGGATCTCTTCCAGGATCGCCGCAGCTGCGGAAAGCTTCAGGCCCGCGCCGCCAAATTCCTCGGGGATCAACACCGAGAGATAGCCGGCTTCAGTCAACGCATCCACGAACGCCTTCGGATAGGCCATCTCGCGATCGAGCTTGCGCCAATATTCGCCGGGGAACTGCGCGCACAGCTTTGCGACGGCGTCGCGGATGTCGGCGTAGTCTTCGGTGTGGTGTTCTTGACTCATGGCGTTTCCAATCGATAGCGGCAGTTAAGATAGCGCCGGCCAATCCCCCGCCGTTGTGAAAACAACGCCAGCCCCCTATGCTCATTTGCTATAGCGTATGGAGTAGCCTTCCAGGATTGGCAAGCATGGATTTCCGGCAGCTCAGGACGTTCAGTTGCGTGGCGGAGCTCGGCAGCCTCTCCAAGGCGTCGGACACGTTGCGCGTGGCGCAGCCGGCGCTGAGCCGGCAGATCAAGCTTCTCGAGCATGAGCTGCGCACCGAGCTGTTCACCCGCAACGGCCGCGGCATGGTGCTGACCGAGGCCGGCCGGCTCCTGCTGGCGCGCACCTCCGGCATCGTGCGGCAGATCGATCAGATCCGCGACGACATCCAGTCGGCCAAGGGCCCGCCCTCGGGCCAGGTCGTGCTGGGCCTTGTTCCGACGGTGAGCTGCGTGCTCTCGGCGCGCTTTGCGCGGCGCTGCGTCGAGAAATTTCCAGGCATTTCGCTGCGTATCGTCGAGAGCTACAGCGGCCACCTCGTCGAGTGGCTGCACCGCGGCGAGATGGATCTCGCCATCCTCTACGGCCGCTCGGCCGATCTGCATCTCAATGTGCAGAGCCTGGGGCGCGACAACATCGTTGCGGTTGGCCCGCGCGGCTGTGGGCTGGCGCGCAAGAGCAGCGTCGACATCGGCTGGCTGTTGCGCCAGCGCCTGGTGTTGCCCTCTCATTCCCACGGCCTCCGCGCACTGATCGAGCACGCGGCCGCCCAGCGCAAGATCAAGCTCAACGTCCAGCTCGAGGCGGATTCGTTCCGCGTGCTGACCAGCCTGGTCGAGGAGGGCCTCGGCTTCGCGCTGCTGCCGCCGTCGTCGGTTCATGGCGAGGTCGCCGACGGGCGGCTGGAGACGACGGCAGTGTCGAAGCCGATGTCGCGCGAGCTCATTTTCGCTTCTCCGATCGACCGGCCGGTCTCGACGGCCTCTCTCGCGATCACCGCGCTCCTGCGCGAAGAGGTCGCCGCCTGCCGCAAGGAAGGCGTGTGGGACATCAAACTGAGTTAGATGTCGTGTCGTAGAACAGTCGGGCGCCGCATTGCCTTCGCATCTGGCGCGACCTGTCATGCCGGAATTTTATAGCTGGGGGCTGCGGCGTCTGCGGCAGCCAAGGTGACGTACAGGTGGGCCCCGTCATTGCCAACGCAGCGAAGCAATCCAGGAATCTCTCCGCGGAGGAAGTCTGGATTGCTTCGTCGCAAGAGCTCCTCGCAATGACGGAGGAGAGAGCCTACCCCGCAATCCGCACCGGGAGCGATTCATATCCCTTGATGAAGCTGGAATAGATCCGCTTCGGTTCGCCGACCACCTCGATGCGGTCGAACCGCTGCAGCATCTCCTCCCAGACGATGCGGAGCTGCAGCTCGGCGAGGCGCATGCCCACGCAGCGGTGGATGCCGAAGCCGAAGGAGAGGTGCGTGCGCGGCCGCGGGCGGTCGATGATGAATTCGTTCGGCTTCTCGAACATCTCCTCGTCCCGGTTGCCGGAGACGTACCACATCACGACCCGGTCGCCCTTCCTGATGTGCTTGCCCCCGATTTCCGTGTCCTGCAACGCGGTGCGCCGCATATGTGCCAGCGGCGTCTGCCATCGGATCACCTCGGGCACCATGGAATCGATCAGCGCCGGGTTGGCGCGCAGTTTGTCGTATTGCTCAGGGTTCTCGTTCAGCGCCAGCACCGAACCGGTCATGGTGTTGCGCGTGGTGTCGTTGCCGCCGACGATGAGCAGGATGATGTTGCCCATGAGATTGTCGGGATCCATGTGGCGCGTCGCCTCGTTGTGCGCCATCAGCGACAAGAGATCGTTGCGCGGCGCGGAATTGACGCGCTCGTTCCAGAGCTTGGACATGTAGGCGTAGCACTCGTCCATCTCGCGGCGGCGCTCTTCGGCGCTGGCGACGATGCCGCTTTTTGGCAGCGCGGTCGAGACATCCGACCAGCGCGTCAGCTTGCGCCGCTCTTCCCATGGGAAGTCGAACAGGGTCGCCAGCATCTGCGTCGTCAGCTCGATCGAGACGCGCTCGACGAAATTGAAGGTCTCGTTGCGCGGCAGATTGTCGAGCACTGTCTGCGAGCGCTGCCGGATCAGCTTGGCGAGTTCGTCGAGATGCTGCGGGGTGAACATCGGCGAGACGGTCTTGCGCTGTGCCGAATGCTTGGGCTGGTCCATCGCGATGAAGCTAGGATAGTCGTAGCCTTCCGGCACGTCGCGGATCGAGATGCCGCCGAGCTTCGAATCCGAGGAGAAGATGCCGTGGTTGGTGTCGACATGCATGATGTCGTTGTATTTCACCACGGACCAGTAGGGCTCGATGGGCGCGTTCGTGCAGTAATGCACCGGCTCTTCCTTGCGCAGCCGCTCGAACCACGGCCACAGCGTGTCGTCCTGGAACAGCCGGGGCGCGCCGGGGTGGAATTGCGACAACGGCGTCGCATAGGCTTCCTCGCGCGCCCTGCGCAGGCGTTCGGCCTTGTGCACTTTGATCGGCGCTTGGATGTTCATGCTCATGGCTCCAGTTGGTTCTCTTCTTCGCCAGGCGAGGGGGCTCTCCGCGACCGTGTCTCAGCGGTTTCGCGGAGAGAGCCCTTACCCCGACCCTCTCCCTGCAAGAACGGGAGGGGAGATTGCTATGCCGCGATCTTCACCGGCAGCGTCTCGATACCTTTTACGAAACTCGAATAGACCCGCGCGGGTTCGCCGACCACATCAATATGGTCGAAACGCTTGAGAATCTCTTCCCAAATAATCTTGAGCTGGAGCTCGGCAAGCCTGAGGCCCACGCAGCGGTGGATGCCGAAGCCGAAGGAGAGGTGCGTGCGCGGGCGAGCGCGGTCGATGATGAAATCGTAGGGCCTTTCGATCACCTCCTCGTCGCGATTTCCCGAGACGTACCACATCACGACCTTGTCACCCTTCTTGATTTGCTTGCCGCGGAACTCGAAATCGGACAGCGCAGTGCGCCGCATATGCGCCAGCGGCGTCTGCCAGCGGATCACCTCGGGCACGAAGCTGTCGAGCAGATCCGGGTTGTCGCGCAGCTTGCGATATTGCTCCGGATGCTGGCTCAGGGCGAGAAGCGACCCCGACATGGTGTTGCGGGTGGTGTCGTTGCCGCCGACGATCAAGAGGATCAGATTGCCGAGGAAGTTCTTCGCGTCCATGTCGCGCGTCGCGGCGCCATGCGCCATCATCGACAACAGGTCGCTCTTCGGCGGCTGCTCGGCGCGCTCCTTCCAGAGCCGCGAGAAATAAGCCGCGCATTCCGTCAGCTCGGCCATCCGCTCGTCCTCGGTGGCCACAAGGCCGCCGGGCCCGGGTATGGTGGTGGCGACGTCCGACCAGCGCGTCAGCTTGCGGCGGTCCTCCCAGGGGAAGTCGAACAGTACCGCCAGCATCTGCGTGGTCAGCTCGATCGAGACGCGATCGACCCAGTCGAACACCTCGCCGCGGGGCAGGTTGTCCAGGCACTCGGCCGAGCGCTTGCGGATGTTGATCGCGAGATTGTCCAGATGCGTCGGGGTGAACATCGGGGCCACGGTCTTGCGCTGGGCCGCGTGGCGCGGCGGATCCATCGAGATGAAGCTCTCGCGGCGCAGGTCCGGATCGATGTCGCGGATGGTGATGCCGCCGAGCGCGGAGGCCGAGGAGAAGACCGCATGGTTGGTCTCGATCTCCATGATGTCGTTGTAGCGCGTCACCGACCAATACGGCCCGAACATCGAGTCCTTGCAATAGTGCACGGGGTCTTCCCGGCGCAGGCGATCGAAATAGGGCCAGAACGTATCGGTCCTGAACAGTTCAGGATCGCCCGGATCGAACTGCTCCAGCGGCAGTGACGTGGCGCGCGCGCGAAGCACGTCAAGCTTGGCCGCGCTCTCGATGGTCCCATGCATGACCACTCTCTCCCTGCGTGAACCGCGCGTCGTTGAATTCTGCGCGACGGTATTTGATTTGCAATTACAGCCGGTTGTCGGCGCCGGGGCAAGGGAGAGTTTTGCCACATCCAGCTGAGTGGGCAGGGCGCGTCGCCCGGATGAAGCGAGAGCGTAGTCCGGGATTGCGGCCGCAATCGACACTGTCCCGGATTGCGCTCCGCTCGATCCGGGCTACGGGACACGACGAGCGTGATCCCCCGCACACCGTTTGTCTTGGAATCGTGCCAGAAACCTCCTGGAATCGAGCGAAATCGAACCCGCCCCTGTTGGGGATCGACTAACCTCTAACCTATAGTTTGACCGCAAGGTACCCGCATCCCGAGGTTGCTGCCGTGAACGATATGCAATGGGCCCCCGTCGGTTCCGAACCCCTGCCCCCGCCGCTGCCGCCGGCGCGGGTCGATTTCACCGGCAACCGCTCCGAGTTCCGCAAACTGGTCACCAAGGGTGCCCTGCTCGAGCTCGTCACCTTCGGCTTCTACCGGTTCTGGCTCGTCACCGACATCCGCCGACATCTGTGGGCGCACACAGCGCTCGACGGCGATTCCGCTGAATATACCGGTCGCGCCAGGGAGCTCCTGGTCGGCTTCCTGGTGGCGCTCGCGATCCTGGTGCCGATCTATCTTGCCTATTTCCTTGTTGGCATCGAGTTCGAGCGCTGGCAGGCCTTCGCCTCGGTGCCGTTGTTCCTAGCCTTTTACGCTTTCGGCCAGTTCGCGATCTTTCGCGCGCGACGCTATCGCCTGACGCGCACGATCTGGCGCGGTGTCCGCTTCTGGATGGACGGCTCGGGCTGGGCCTACTCCCTCCGCGCCATGCTGTGGGGCCTGCTGGTGCTCCTGACGCTCGGCCTGGCATTGCCTTGGCGGGATGCCGCGCTCGAGCGCTACAAGATGCAGCATACCCATTACGGCAATCTCACCGGTGATTTCGAAGGCGACGGCTGGACGTTCTTCAAGCGCGCCTGGTGGCTGTGGCTGCTGAGCCCGATTGCACTCGTCGTCTTTCCGCTCGCGCCGTTCTTCTTCGCCGAGTTCAAGGCGCGGCAATGGCGCTGGTGGCTCGACGGCATTCGCATCGGCGACGTCAGCCTGTCCTCGCGATTGCCGCACGATGCGTTCTACGGCCTGTACTGGAAGGTGGTGGGGTGGTGGACGCTGCTCACGATCGCCTTCATCGCTTATATTGCGGGTGGCGCCTTTCTGCTCGTCGCGCTGAGCGGCGTTCCGGCCGAGGAGGTCTTTGGGGGCGACAATGCTGCCAAGAGCATCCCGATGGTGGTGATAATGGTGCTTGGCTATTTTGCGCTCGCCCTTGCCATCAACATCGTCATGCGCGTCTATCTCCAGCGCGATCTCTGGGCCAAGGTGCTGGAGACGATCGAGGTGCACAACATCGCGGCCGCCGCGGATGTGCGTGGCAGCGCCCAGCTCGCGGGCGCGCTCGGCGAGGGCTTTGCCGATGGACTGGATGTTGCAGGGTTCTAAGCCGTGAGTGATTTGTTGACCGAGGCTCCGGCGCAGCCGGTCAGGCCGACCATCTTCTTCGACGGCACCTCGAGCCGCAGGCGCGAGGTGACGCTGACGCTCGGTGATGCGCTCGAAATCCTCGAGGATGGCGCAGCGCCCGTCCGTTGGGCCTATGCGGATATCCGCCGCGCCGACAGTCCGGCCGGGGTCTTGCGCCTGGCTTCGACCTCCGCGCCGTCCTTGGCGCGGCTGGAGATTAGAGATGCCGCGCTGGCCGCGGATCTGACCACGCGATGCTTGCGGCTCGACGAACACCGGACGACGCGCGGCGGTGTCGCCAAGATCGTGGGCTGGTCGGTGGCCGCCGCCGTCTCCATCGTGTGCGTCGTCCTGTTCGGCGTGCCGCTCGCCGCCGACCGGCTCGCCCCGCTGGTGCCCAAGCCGGTCGAACGGCGCATCGGCGATGCGGCCGAGGTTCAGATGAAGGCGCTTTTCGGCCGCAAGGTGTGCGAGGATCCCGCGGGCAAGGCGGCGTTCACGAAGCTCGTCAACCGGTTGCGCGATGCTGCCGGCCTCGACGACAGCATGACGGCGGGCGTGCTGCCAACCTCGGTGCCGAATGCGTTTGCGCTGCCCGGCGGCAAGGTGTTCGTGCTGAAGGGCCTGCTAGACAAGGCCGAGACTCCCGACGAGCTCGCCGGCATCCTCGCCCACGAGCTCGGCCATCTCAAGCATCACGACAACATGCGCGGCCTGATCTACAACGGCGGCACCTCGTTCCTGATCGGGCTCTTGTTCGGCGACGTCACCGGCTCCTCCGCCGTGATCTTCGCCTCGCGCAGCCTGGTCGAGGCTTCCTATTCGCGCGAAGCCGAGACCGGTGCCGACACGTTTGCGATCGAGATCATGCATGCGCTCGGCCGCTCGCCCAAGCCCGCAGCCGAATTGATGTTCCGCATCACGGGCAAGGAAGGCGGCTCTGGTCTGACAAATATCCTTGCCAGCCACCCGCTCACCGAGGATCGCCTCGCGCGGATGACCAAGGAAGATCGTCCCGCCAGCGGCGCGCCGCTCTTGACCGACAAGGAATGGCAGGCCCTGAAGGGGATCTGCGGCAGCGGCAAGGTGTGACGGTCCACAGACTGGTTGTCCGCGGCGAGGAACGATCTCTCCGAGCAAAGTTATCCTTTCGACGCGGAGATTGGGAAGTTCCACATGAGCTATGGTCGCTTCGCCGCGATGATCGCGACTTCTACGGTCATCATGTTCGGCCTGATGTACCTCAACACGTTTGCCCTGGATCACGTCTGGTACAGCCAGACCCGAACCTGGATGGCGCTGCTGATGGGCGCCGTCATGGCCGCACTGATGCTGGGCTTCATGTGGAGCATGTACAGGAACCGGACCGCGAACATCGCCATTCTCGCGGGCAGCGCCGCGGTGTTCCTGACGTCGCTCTGGCTGGTCCGCAGCCAACAGACGGTGACCGATGTCGCCTATATGGAGGCAATGATCCCGCATCACTCGATCGCGGTGCTCACGAGCGAGCGTGCGCGCATCAGGGATCCCCGCGTTCGCAAGCTGGCTGACGATATCATCGAGGCGCAGGTGCGGGAGATCGACGAAATGAAACGCCTGATCGCCGATCTCAAAGAGAAGCCGCCGTCGGCCGACGCAAAGGACCTGCCTCCGAGGCCGCCGACATGACGCGCCGCGATTGCATCATTTCGCAGGCGCAGCGGGCGGATTCGATCCGGTGGTGACGTTCGGCGCCGTATTCGGGTTCGAGGTCGTGGTCTGCGGACCGATCTCGCGCCCATTGTAGAAGAAGACGACGGCGACCACGGCCATCACGAAGATGGCGCCGACTGCCCAGCCCACCGGGCTGTTGCGGCGCGCACGGTCAGTCCTGGGGTCGTCATTCTGATGAGTCATCATGCTCTCCATTGCACAGGGGGAGAACCTCGCGCACTGCAAGCTGTTCCACGAGCGCACTGCGACAGAACGAATTAGCCGCGGCTGCGCCGGGAAGCGCTACCGTGTTCCGTAGGCGCGGTCGCCCGCATCGCCCAGGCCCGGCAGGATGAACCCGGTCTCGTCGAGGCCTTCGTCCACCGCAGCTGTCCAGATCGGCACGTCCGGGTGGAAACCGCGCAGCCGTTCAAGGCCTTCCGGCGCGGCGATCAGGCAGGCGAGACGGATGTCCCTGGCGCCGCGCTCCTTCAGGCGGTCGATGGCGGCGACGGCGGTGTTGGCGGTGGCCACGACCGGCGTCACCACGATCGCCAGCCGCTCGCCGAGATCGGACGGCGATTTGAAGAAATACTCCACCGCGGCAAAGCTGTGCGGCTCGCGGTAGAGCCCGATATGCGCCACCCGCGCGGTCGGCACCAGGTCCATCATGCCGTCGACGAAGGTGGTGCCGGCCCGCAGCATGGGCACGAACACCAGCTTCTTGCCGGCGATCTTGGCCGAGTGCATCGTCGCCAGCGGCGTCTCGATCACGGTGTCGGTGAGTGGCAGGTCGCGCGTCACCTCGTAGCACAGGAGCATGCCGATCTCCTTGATGAGCTCGCGGAACGACTTGGTCGAGATGGATTTGTCCCGCACCAGCGTCAGCTTGTGCTGCACCAGGGGATGATCGACGATCGTGACGCCTTCCATGGTCGGATGCTCCTCAAATTCACCGAGTCGTCATTGCGAGCCCAGCGAAGCAATCCAGGCTGTCACCGCGGAAAGATTCTGGATCGCTTCGCTGCGCTCGCAATGACGCGCGTGGTCGCAAATCGCAGACCATTCTAGAACACCGTGCCGTCGCTGATCACCCTCAGCGGCGGCGAACCATCGGGGCGTCGCAAAAAGGCAATCGTGCGGCCGGCGGCCCAGGTGCCGCCTTCGAGGATGCTGGCGAGCGGCAACCTCTCGGGCGTGCGGCCGAGCTTGGCGCGAATGAGTTCGGCAAGACGATCCAGCAGCGCGACCGTCAGCGCGCGCCACTCCACGACGAGCAGCGAATCCACCGCATGCGCGCGCTGGGCGTCGGCGGCATCGCGCAGGCGCAGCACCTCATGATCGACGAACAGGCCGCCATTGCGGTATTCGGCAAGTCCGGTCAAGCCGTCGATGTCGGTCACATCGAAGCCGGCGCGCTGGAGGGGCTCGATCAGCGAGTAGCTCAGCCATTGCGACAGCTTGTGCAGCGGCACGAGACCTGCGGTCGCGTCATCCGCCGTGATCGCTGGATGCCGCCAGCAATCGCCGAGCGGAATGCCTGCGATTTCGAGCCGCGAGGGCCAGATCGGACCGAGCTGGTTCAGCACCGCCGACAGGATGGCGGGCGCCGTGATGACCCCGCCTGAGGCCTGCGCGGCGATGTAATCGAACAGCCCGCCCGGCCGCGGCGTATCGCGCAGACCGAAGACCTCTGGACGATCCGCGGCCAGCTTTCCAAGGCGCCGCAACAGATCGGTACGTCCTTCGAGCCCGAGCAGCGGATTGGCATCGCTCGCCTGAAAGGCGGATGCGAGTGCCGCGGCCTGCAGCATTGCGAGCACATCCGCATCGGCCCTGAACGGAGAGCCGGCATCATGCGAGAAGAGCCCGCCTGCGAACATGTCGAGACTTGCGATCGCGAGCCCCTCGGAGCGGCCGATGGCTTGTCCCGTCACCGCATCGCGGTAGCGCCACGCAGCGCCCGCGCCGGCATCGAGCAGGACGCTGACGATGGCAAGATCGAATTCTGAGCGCGCCCGCGCCGCGCGATCCGGCCAGGACGCAGCGTCGGCCAGCCGCGCCCAGCGATCGGCGCCGCCAAGCACGAAGTGCCGCCAGCGCGCATGAAAGGGAACGTCCAGCGTCGGATAGGCTTTTCGGGTGACCGTGAGCACGGCCTCCGCGACGCCGTCCATACGGTCGAGATCGATCGCGAAATGTGTGAGCCTGCCGGCGAGGCCGAGTTCGAGCATCTGGCCCGCCCGCGCGCGCACCGCGTGTGCGGTGAGCAGCGAGCGTGCCTGCATTTCCAAAGCGTCCATCGCGCGATCAGTACTTTTCCAGCGAACGCCCGACCACGCCATTCACGTCCTTCTCCGGCGCGATGTCGGTCGAGTAATAGCCGGCGGCCTTTTTCGCGGCGATCTCGACATGGGCGTCGGCGGGAATGAGCTCCAGCGGGATCGGCACGCGCTCGACGATGTCGATGCCCTGCGAGGTCATTGCGTCGTATTTCATGTCGCTCATCGACAGGAAGCGGTCGATCCGCTTGAGCCCCAGCCAGTGGATCGTATCCGGCATCAGTTGCTGGAAGCGTGCATCCTGCACGCCGGCGACGCATTCGGTGCGCTCGAAGTACGCCGCGGCCGCATCGCCATCCTCCTGGCGCTTGCGCGCATTGTAGACCAGGAACTTGGTGACCTCGCCGAGCGCGCGGCCCTCTTTCCGGTTGTAGACGACGAGCCCGAGCCCGCCCTCCTGCGCGCCGCGCGCGGATTCTTCGATGCCGTGGATGAGATAGGGACGGCAGGTGCAGATATCGGAGCCGAACACGTCGGAGCCGTTGCACTCGTCATGCACGCGGCAGGTGATCTTGGTGCGATGATCGGGCAGTTTCGTCACGTCGCCGAACAGATAGACCGTGGTGCCGCCGATCGGCGGCAGGAACACCTTCATGTCCGGCCGTGTCACGAGTTCGGGAAACATGCCGGCGGTTTGTTCGAACAGCGTGCGACGCAGCTCGGTCTCGCCGGTGCCGAAGCGCGCCGCAAGCCCCGGCAGATGCCAGACCGGATCGATCGCGATCTTCACAACGGAGACGCTGCCATTGGCGTGCACGACGTCGCCGTCGGCACGCAGCCGCTTTGCGGCGAGCGCCTCGCGGATCTCCGGCAGGTCCAGCCGCGCCCGCGTCACCGCGATGCTTGGCCGGATGTCGGCGCCCTCGGTGATCTCCGGGCGAAAGTTTTCCGCGACCAGATGCCCCCAGGGATCGAGCGCGACGATCTTTGCGGGATCGCGCCATTGCTCGAAAGGCCCGATGGTCGCGGCCGGAAAGGTGTTGGTGAGGTCGGGCCTGCGAATCGGATCGAGAGCGCCGGCGGAGACCGCGAGCGCGCGGTACATCGCATAGGAGCCGCCATGGCTGCCGATCACGTTGCGATCCCCGGTGCGCGACACCGTGCCGACAATCGGCCCGCGGGCGCGGGCATCGGCGGCGCCCCAGTGGATCGGAAAGGCGGCCTTCCGGCCCGGCTCCGGATGTGAGGTCAGGCGGATGTGGTCGGTACGGTTCGCGCGGCTCATGTCCAGGCTCCCAAAAAGCCACGGCCCGCCGCTCGGACGGGCCTGGCTCGCTTGCGTTGCGGGACTGGAAGCGCCGGCGACGCAAGCTCAATCCAACATAGTGTAGCGGGCTGCGACGACAGACAAGTTAATCGTGCCGGGCGGACAGGGCGGCCTGCGGCCGGTTCCCTGACGCCTGCCGATCTCGCGGCGGCGCACGCGCAGTCACTTCAAGAGATTGAAATATTGTCAGTTTTCGTGTTTTCAAGGAACTGAATGGTTTGGCTGTGCGGGCGGGTCCGTACGGGCCGCCTGCGTTGGAGACTGCCATGCCCGCCGCCAGCTATGTCGATCCCCGCAACGGACGGCTCTATCGCCTCGACCAGCCGCGCTGGTGCTCGGACGAGCGCACGCCGCTGCTGGTGACGCCGGGCGCCGGAATTTCGCGCGAGGACATCGAGCGCCGCACGCGCTCATTGTGGCGCTACCGGGCGGCGCTGCCGGTCGAGATCAAGAGCCCGGTCTCGCTCGGCGAAGGCTGCACGCCGCTGCTGCAGCAGGCCTGGGGCGATCTGCGCCCGTTGTTCAAGCTCGAATGGTTCAACCCGACCGGCAGCTTCAAGGATCGCGGCTCGGCGGTGATGCTGTCCTTCCTGCGCCAGATCGGCATCTCGGCCATTCTCGAGGATTCTTCCGGCAATGGCGGCTCGTCGATGGCTGGGCTGGGCGCCGCCGGCGGCATGCGCGTGAAGATCCTCGCGCCCGCCTCGACCTCGCCCGCCAAGATCGCACAGGTGCGTGCCTACGGGGCGGAGGTGCAACTCGTCGAAGGACCGCGCGAGGAATCGGAAGCCGAGGCCATCCGCCAGTCCAGCCAGACATTTTACGCCAGCCACAATTGGCAGCCCTTCTTCCTCGAAGGCACGAAGTCGCTGGCCTATGAAATGTGGGAAGATCTCGGCTTCCGTTCGCCCGACAACGTCATCGTCCCGGTAGGCGCCGGCAGCAGCCTCTTGGGGTGCGCCTTCGGCTTCCGCGAGCTGCTGAAGGCTGGCCAGATCGCAAAGCTGCCGCGCCTGTTCGCGGCGCAGCCGCTCAATTGTTCGCCGATCGATGCGAGCTTCAAGGCCGGTGTCGATACGCCCGTCGCGCGCGAGGTGCACAAGACCATCGCCGAGGGCACGGCGATCAAGAATCCGCTGCGCCTGCGCGAGATCATCGGCGCCTTGCGCGAGAGCGGCGGTGGCACCATTGCGCTCACCGAGGACGAGATCGTCGCCGCCTTGCGCCGTCTCGCCCGCCAGGGCCTGTTCGCCGAGCCGACCAGCGCCAGCGCGGCGGCCGCGCTGGACAAGCTCGCTGCCGCAGGTGCGATCAAGCCGACCGAGACCACGGTGGCGGTCCTCACCGGCACTGGGCTGAAGGCTGCAACGACCGTCGCCGATCTCGTGCAATAGGGCCGTGCGGTTTGCAATGACGACCGACTTCACTCCTTCAGATCATTTACCCGCTTCACCCAGGCGCGCACGTCCTTGAGCACCGCGGGCAGCACCGCCTTGACCTCCGCGACCGTCATGCCCGCCTTGACGCGGGGATCGTAGAGCAGATTGAGGATGTACTGGTCGTAGACGTCGAAATAGCCCATCGAGACGTTGTCGTTGAACATGGTCCAGGGCACGCTCGCGGTGTCGTTGATGGGCCCGAGCGATTGCAGCAGCTCCTCATAAGCGCAGTCGAGGAAGACGAAGTCGCCGTTGTCGACGGTGAGGATGACATCGGAATGCTCGATCTCGAAGCTGTCGTTCTTGCGGAAGCCGGACAGGCATTGCGGATCGAGCGAGGAGCGGATCTCACGCGCCTTTTCGGCGCCGTAGAAGCTGGTGAGGGTGCGGAAGAGGTCGCGGTCGCGCACCAGCTTCACCCGCACATTCGCAGCCTCCCTGGTCTCGGTCATGGCGATGTCGAGATGCTGCACGCGTGTGCCGATGTCAGACACGACTTTGGCGAGCTGCGTCTTGCGATCGGCGCGGTCACTCTCGGCGAACACGCGCACCGGCCCGTCGAACTTGCGAATGCGGTCGACACGGCCGGCGAGGTGATATTCGGCGCCGAACGCCGTCTTCAGGAAGCCCTCGACGATCTCGCGGTCGGTGAAAGTCTTCTTCTCGGTTCGCTGGCGCGAGGAGATCGCGGGCAATTCGCCCGCGGCGGCCCTGGGTGCGGTGTCAGGCACCAATGTGAACGCGGCGAGCGCGAGGAAGGCGATGCGAAGGCGAGGCGAGGGCGGATTCATTGCGCTCATCGTATCGCGACGCTGCCGCATTCCCCCCGCGCGCACAAGTCCGCAAATTCACGCGCCGTACGGGTTGCGCCCCAGTCGCGTGCCGCGCCTAGTTGTTCAGCACCACGACGGTGGTGCCGACGGCGACGCGGCTATAGAGGTCGGTCACATCGTCATTGGTCATGCGGAAGCAGCCCGAGGACACGGCCTGACCGATCGTCTCGGGCTCGTTGGAGCCGTGGATGCGGTAGAGGGTCGAGCCAAGATACATGGCGCGCGCCCCGAGCGGATTGTCGACACCACCCTTCATGTGGCGCGGCAGGTCGGGGCGCCGCGCCAGCATCTGCGCCGGCGGGGTCCAGTCCGGCCATTCCCTCTTGGCGGTGATCTTGTGCACCCCGCCCCAGCGGAAGCCGTCGCGGCCGACGCCGATGCCGTAACGCAGCGCCTGCCCGTTGGGGAGCACCAGGTAGAGCCGGCGCTCGCTCGTGTTCACCACGATCGTGCCGGGGGCGTAGTTGCCATTGTACATGACGGTCGTGCGGGGAACGGGATTGGCGCCGGAACGGAAGAAGTTCGGGCCGCCGCCCATGATGTCGCGCGTGTCGAACTCCTCGGCGAGCGCGCCGGCTGCCGTGGCCGACAGAAGTGCGATGGCGGCAATCGGCGCGGCAAAAAACCGGATCATTGTCTCCCCCGGAAAGAAATCGATTCAATGAATGCCACAGGCCACATTTGCAGGCATTCCGCAAGCCACGGGCCCGTGAGCCATGCTTAACCTTTGGCGTTACCGAATCGGCAACCACAATTTGCCGGAAACCATTAGCCAAACCGGCGCACCGTCGCGCGGGGCAGGGCCGCGATGGCGGCTATTGCTTTGACGGAACGCGCGAACAATGATTGATCCCGACGGATATCTGGTTATGGCCGGTTGCAGGAGCTTGGGATGAACGGTGCGGAAAGCCTGGTGCGAACGATGGTCAAGGGTGGGGTGGACGTCTGCTTCACCAACCCAGGCACCTCCGAGATGCATTTTGTCGCAGCGCTCGACCGCGTGCCCGGTATGCGCTGCGTGCTCGGCCTGTTCGAAGGCGTGGTGACGGGGGCCGCCGACGGCTACTTCCGCATGAAGGGAACGCCGGCCTCGACGCTGCTGCATCTCGGTCCGGGCCTCGCCAACGGCCTCGCCAATCTGCACAACGCCAAGAAGGCCAATTCCGGCATCGTCAACATCGTCGGCCAGCACGCCACCTATCACATCGGCTACAATGCGCCGCTGACCTCCGACATCGAGGGCCTGGCCCGGCCGATGTCGTCCTGGGTCCGCACCTCGCCGGATGCCAAATCGGTCGCCGCTGACGGCGCCGCCGCGATTGCCGCCGCCAAGAGCGCGCCGCCGCAGATTGCGACCCTGATCCTGCCCGCCGACACCGCCTGGAACGAGGCCGACGGCATCGCCGAGGTTCCGGCCGAGCAGCAGCGCGCCAGCTATTCGCCGCAGGCGGTCGAGCAGGCCGCCAAGATCCTGCATGGCGACGGCGAAGGCACGCTCCTGCTGATGACCGGCAGCGCGCTCAGCGAGCAAGGCCTGGCACTCGCCGAGCGCATCGCCGGCAAGACCGGCTGCACCGTGATGGGGCCGACCTTCCGCCCGAAGATGGCGCGCGGCCGCGGGCGCTTCTCGATCGACCGCATCCACTATGTCATCGACCAGGCGCTGCCGATGCTGGCGAAGTTCCGCCATATCGTGCTGGTCGAGTCCGACGATCCCGTGGCGTTCTTTGCGTATCCGAACAAGCCGAGCGTGCTGCGGCCCGAAGGCTGCGACGTGCATCGCATGACCTCGTGGGGCGAGAACTCGGTCGCCGCGCTCGAGGCCCTCGCCGACGCCGTGAAGGCCAGCGCCAAGGATGTCAAGCCGCAGGCTTTGCAGGAGTTGCTCAAGCCGACCGGCGCGCTGACCCACGCCTCGATTGCGCAGTCGATTGCCTACGCGATTCCGGAGAATGCGATCCTGGTCGACGAATCCCTCACCACCGGCCGCGCCTTCTTCCCGCCGACGGCGGCCGCCGCGCCGCACGACTGGCTGCAGAACATGGGCGGTTCGATCGGCTTCTCGACGCCGCTGTCGATCGGTGCCGCGATCGCCTGTCCGGATCGCAAGGTGATCACCATGGTCGGCGACGGCAGCGCGATGTACACCATCCAGTCGCTGTGGACGCAGGCGCGCGAGAACCTCGACGTCGTCACCATCGTGTTCGCCAACCGCATCTATCAGATCCTGCGTGGCGAGTTCGACAATGTCGGCGCCGGCGAGCCCGGCCAGCGCGCCAACGACATGCTCAGGCTCGACCGCCCGACGCTGGATTTCGTGGCAATGGCGAAGGGCATGGGCGTGCCGGGCCGCGCCGTCACCAATGCCGACGAGTTCAACAAGGCGCTGGCCGAAGCCGTCGCCGAACCCGGGCCGCGCCTGATCGAAGTCCAGATATAGGCCTGGCCGGTTGCGCCGCCAATTCCGGCCTCATGTAGTCCGGATGGAGCCAACGGGTCGGCGCAAGCGCCGCCCGATGACAGGCTCCGCGTAACCCGGGGCTGGTGTGTTTTTGCGAGAATCCCGGATTGCGCTACGCTTCATCCGGGCTACCGACTCTTGCGTGCGCGTGATGGGCCCGGAGGCACGATGCAGACCGAGCTGAACAAGGTGATCGCAGCGCTCCGGGACTTCTATGCCCACGAGGGCTTTCTGTTCGAGAAGGACGTCGGCGAGCGCGCGATCACACACCGCTTTGCCGTGCATCTGGAGAAGCATTTTTCAGGCTGGTCGGTCGACTGCAATTACGACCGTCTCGGCGAGCGCACGCTGCACCTGCCGCACGGCAGCATCATCTCGACCGACGACCATCTCGGC
This sequence comes from Bradyrhizobium sp. Leaf396, assembly GCF_001424605.1. Taxonomy (NCBI): domain Bacteria; kingdom Pseudomonadati; phylum Pseudomonadota; class Alphaproteobacteria; order Hyphomicrobiales; family Nitrobacteraceae; genus Bradyrhizobium; species Bradyrhizobium sp. Leaf396. The sequence continues at coordinate 11,566 of NZ_LMQJ01000015.1, read as the reverse complement.
AAGTCGATCTACCCCGACGTCGTCGTGCATCAGCGCGAGATCCCGAACAATCTGCTCGCGATCGAGATCCGCAAGGCAAGCAATCATACGCCGCTGGAGCACGACGAGCACAAGCTGAGGGCGCTCACCGACCCGCATGTCTGGTTCGCCTACACGATCGGCGTGCTGCTGGTGCTGGATAAACCCGGCGTCACGCTGTCGGACGTCTATTTCGGCGGGGCCCCCGACCCGGCATTGGCGGTGTGGTTCGCCAAGCAGCTGGGCGAGGCGGACCTTGCCGGGGCCACGTGAGGGCGCTGGCGAACAGCACGTCCCGCGGTCCTGTTGGCGAGGACCCCGAGCCTCCTCGCTCAGAACTTGAAGCTGCTCTGGATGAATGTGCCGTATCGGTCGACCTGATAGGTCTGCGCCTGCCCCGCTCCGCCCGGGGGCTCGGTGAAGTCGTTGATCCCCGTGTGCCAGTACCGGGCGCCGATTCCCACATTCGCGTTGGGCGTAACGGCATAGGACATCACCGTCTCGAGCTGGAAGCCGTGGCCGTAGCCGCGAGAGGGCTCGGTCCCGAAGGTAAAGTAGTGCGTGTCGAAAGCTCTCACGTCGGAATAGGTGTAGGCGGCATCGACGGTCAGCTTGAGCGCCGGCGTAAACCAGAGATCGGCCACGGCGCCGGCGCGTACGGTGTGCAGGATATCGCGCTCTGTGATGACCTTGACGCTGCCGGCGAGGGCGTCGGCTCCTTCGCAGATTTGACCGCCGGACACAGTCTGCCGACACCCCCATGCGTCGGCCAGTTCGCCGCGGTAATGGTAGCCGACGAAGGCACCCAGACGCAGGCGCGGCTCCGCGTTGACGGGGTGCGATTCGTAGAAGGAATAGCCGATATCGAGGCTGGCGTAGCTCAGAAAGCCGCGTGTCTGGCTCTGCGTCTTCGTGTACGGCCCGTTGAAGAACGGCGGGAAATCCTCGTCGTTCATGGTGCCGCCCGTGATACCTCCATATCCGCCGTAGCCCTTGACGAAGAACTTCATGGGGCTGTCGACCCGGAAGAAGACCTCTCCCGAATGCGTGCTCATGTTGTGATAGTCGAGCCGCGAGATGACCGGAGAAGACCGCGAGCCGGTGGTGTGCAGGTCGTAAGCGGTGCGGCCGATGCTGTACCAGTACCGTGCGCCGACCTCGATCTGCCAGAGATTGGGCGGCTCGGGAGTCCTGACGTCCTTGACCGGCAGATCGGCGGCGATTGCCGGAGCGATGAGCATGAACAGGCCGGATGCGAAGAATGCTGCCCTGTGCACGACGCCCTCAGCCTGCCTGTTCCGATGTCTGCGAATCGGAATGAGAATCTCGAGGCGGATTGTCGGGGCTTGCTGCAAGCGAGGCAATCCGTAATCTCGCCTGCGCAGGAGATTGACGGCCGGTTGTGGCAACTTGGCACCTCGCGCGAACAGCGCGCTGGCGATGTAGCTGCTCGCGATGGAGTTTGAGTGAAAGTGTAGAGCGCCGCGTGAGCGGATCCGCCCAAGGCGCGCGGCGTGCGCCTTCACGCACGCCGCTATGCTTCAGCCGCCCTTTCGTCAGTAGTAGTAAGGCTGCGAATAGGCGTAGCGCGGGTTGATGCCGCAAAAGGCCGACGTGCCGGAAGCCGTGGCGGCACATTGCTGGTATGTGGCGAACTGGCAGTTCCCGGGATAGCCCCAGCTGCGGCCTTGCAGGCAGTATCTGTCGTTCGCGGCCTGGGCCGGTGCCGCCGACAATGACGCGGCGATCAAGGTTGCAAACGATGCAAGCGTGAGGATGGTGCGACGCATTTCAATCTCCTTCGATTGGGGTGGAACGGCCGTGCCGTGGCGTTCCCAGTGGACTGTCTGATGCACGGTCATGCCAGTGTTGGTGTCCGCGACGCCGGATGCGTTCGAGGTGAGGTACATCGTGACGCAGCCCGCGACAGACAATGTGATCTCCACCACAGTTGGGCCCCATGTTCCGACCTATTCTCGGCCAACTTGCACGCCTCGATCCCGCGGGACTAGGCTTGCCTCATTCGGACAGGGCAATTTTGGAGGTTCTGATGCAGAAGTCATACTTGCTGGCTGCGACGGCAGCGCTGGTGCTCGTGATGCAAACGCCGCTTGCCCTGGCGCAGGGCGCACCGGCCGCCGGTGGAACCTCCACGCCTGCGGCGACAACCGCTCCGCCGGCCAGGGCGACGACGGCGCCAACCGCGACCACCGACAGCGCCAGCCAGCCCACCGACACCAAGAAGAGCGCGTCGAAGAAGCCGGCGAAGAAGAAGATGACGCGGCAGCAGGAGATCGATCATTCGGTCGAGACCGGCACCGTGCCTGCGCGCTACCGCAGCTCGGTCCCGAAGCAGTACCATCAGTATATTCCGTTCGATAAGCGGTAGCGGATCGCGCGGCGGCGCGACGCCATGAGCGTTTGCGCCGCTGATGTGGTCGAGGGGGCCTATGGAATAGGGGCCTTGGCCAGGCGTGTCCGAGGCTCGATTGTGGCGATCGGCAAGTCCGGTGCTACAATAGGCCGATGTCTTGGGGGAAGCTTGGGGAATGACGAGCGACGACGGGAAGGATGCTGGCCTGGTCGCCATGATCAGCAGCATCCTGGGAGGCAACAAGCGCGCAGACAATATCACTCCGCCGCTGCTCACCGAGGTTCCACCGACAGCACCGGCGGACGAGGCGGTCGAGCCATCCCCAGCCGATCCTGCGCCCGCCAGCTCCGAGCCTGCGCCCGATGCCGCGCCGGCTGCAACGAATGCGGTCGAAGCGCCATCGAAAATTGCGACCACGCGTGACGGCAAGCAATTGCTGCCGGCCGAAGCGATCGCCGATCTCGTGCTTGGCGAACTGCGCAAGCTGGAGGATTTTCCGGCCTCCGGCGTGTCGGTCACGGTCTATGGCTACCGGAATTGGAACGCGATGCTCACCTTCGCGCCGTTCTCGACCACTTTCCAGAACGCGACCCGGTTCCGCCAGGCCCTGCCGGACGTGGTTTTCAAGCTCCGCCGTTTCGTCGAACTTGAGATATAATCTCGGGCAATCGGCGGCGTTTGGGTCGTCGTCAGACAGCTCGACAGGATCTTCAATTGAGCGTTGCCTTCACCAAGGAAGAGAGCGCCGAAACCGCGTCCGAGACGCTGTTGCCGGACCGTCCGATCTCGCCGCATCCAAACCTCGTGACGGAGGCAGGCTTCAAGGCGCTGCAGGCGCAGCTTGCCGACGCGCGCGCGGCCTATGAAGCCGCGCAAGCCATCGAGGACGTCAACGAAAAACGCCGGCAGTCGGCGGTGCCCTTGCGTGACGCCCGCTATCTTGCCGAACGCTTACGCACCGCGCAGGTTGTTCCCACCTCAGTCTCGACCGACGTCGTCGCGTTCGGCAGCACCGTGACCTTCAGCCGCGCTGACGGTCGCGTGCAGACCTATCGCATCGTCGGCGAGGATGAGGCCGATCCGAAAGCGGGATCGATCTCGTTCGTCTCGCCGGTCGCGAGGTCGCTGATGGGAAGGGCGGTTGGCGATGTCGTGGGCGCGGGTGCGCAGGAGATCGAGATTCTGTCGATCGCGTAGGCGCGGTCAGACGGATCGCGAGGATTGCTATCGACAGGAGCGATCTCATTCGCCTAAAGCATCCGCCACGGGTTTCCTTCTCTTGTCCTGATCTCGATGGTCTCCGCCTTGTCCGCGAAACAAAGCTCGGTCGAATGAGACGGTTTCTGTCGGGAGCGTTGCCGTTCTACGCGCTGGCTGGGCTGGCCGTATGCATGTACCTCGTCCTGTACAAGACGAACCTCTTCGACTTGAACGCCATCGTCCAGGGGGCGAACGGTTCGTGGTGGTTTCCGGCCTTCATGTTCGTCTGCGTGCTCCTGGAGTCGGTCTTCCCGTATTTCGGCTATTTTCCCGGCACGGCCCTCATCCTGATGTCCGTGGCGCTCAATCCGAAGTCCGCGGATGTCTCCGTCTTTGCCGTGGCGTGGCTCGCCATCATCCTGGGTGCCGTCTTGAGCTACGGACAGGCGCGTTTCTTCAGGCCGCTCTTGCAGCGGGTTGCCTCGAAAGCGGCGCTGCGCCGATGTGAGTCACTCCTCCACGCCTACGGTCCTTACGCGCGCATTGCCCTGTTCGTTCACCCCAACGCCTGCGCGATGTATTTCACCGCGCTCGGACTTCTCGGCGGCAACCTGATGCGAGAGCTCGTCTATCTCTGCGTAGGTGCTACGGCAGCCGTGGGAGTTCTGTTCGTCATCGTGACGCGACTCGTGTCGGCGGTGGGCCCCACCGATGATGGGCAGTTGCAGCTGCTGCTGGCAGCAGCGCTGGTCGCGATCGGGACGCTCGTCGGTCTCTATGCGGCCTTGCGAGCGCAGCGGGTTGCCTGAGAGAGGCGACAATCGGATCGTCGGTATTCGGTGCCCGCTCAGACCGCCGGCAGCTCAACGCCCGTCAGCTTGCTCAATTTCTCGATCAGCCGGTCCTGAAATTCTTCATCGGTTGCCTCGCCGGCCGGCTGCTGCTGCTCGAGATGATGCCAGTAGCGGCCGCTCACCTTGGCACGGGAGTCCTCACTCACTGCGAGCCAGGCCTGAGTCCGCTGTCCGGTGTCGATATCGACCGGCGCGCCCGCACCGCCCATCTTCGTGCGCACCCAACCCGGATCGACCGCGTTGCTCAGGACGTCGGGCCAGCGTCGCGCCAGCGCGAAGGCAAGTGCGACGACGTGCAGCTTGCTCTCGGCATAGGCTTTGGCCGGGTCCCAGGCCCGCTTCGTCCAATCGAGGTCGTCGAGCGAGCCTTCGCCACCGCGGTGCAATCCGCTGCTGAGATACACCAATCGGCCGGGCCGCTCGATCAGCGCCGTCAGCATGTACGGCGCAAGCGTGTTGATGGCCAGGGTTTCGGCATGACCTTCCGGCGTCGAGCCGCGACTTGGCCGCGTATAGACGCCGGCATTGTGGATGACCGCGTCCATCCGTCCGATCGCGTTGACCTGATCCGCGATGCTCTTCGTCTCTGCTGCGCTTCCGAGATCTCCGGCTACCAGCCCCGCGGCACGCGAGGCGAGCCCGCCGAGTGCTGCGGCACGATCAGCCGAACGCGCGTGCAATACGACGCGGTGACCTTGATCGAGGAGCGATTGTGCCGCCGCGCGGCCGAGACCGTCCGTGCTGCCGGTGATGAATACGATCGCCATGCGCTGCTCCTTCAAGTGTTCCTGGACGCGCTCTACGCCGCCCGCGCATTACTGCCGATCCTGATAGTGCCTCGCGTTCCAGCCGATCCACGTTGGCACTCCGACCATCGTGTCATTCTGCCGCTGCTTTGCCCGACGCGTCAAACGCATATTCGGGAAAAGAGAATGCATATCACCCATTGATCCGGCTGATGCCGCTACTGTGCATGGGGTTGTTTTCGCGCTTTTGCTTGGGGCGGTTCACCCGGCAGCCCGCATGCCCGTCGGCGGTCATCAACAGCCGGTCTGGTTCACGAAGATGAATGGTGGGCGCACAAGGGATCGAACCTTGGACCTCTCCCGTGTGAAGGGAACGCTCTCCCGCTGAGCTATGCGCCCGGGACCATCGTACAGCTGGCCGTGACTTTCGGCCGGCCGGCACATCGGAGCCCGCGATTTAGAAGTGCGGGCCGGAGGTGTCAAGTTTTCAGGCGGTGCAGCGGCGGAAAACCTGCGGCAGGACACGCCCTCGGCAAGCGAGGCCGGGGTTTCGGCCGGTTACGCGCCCTGCTGGCGGGCGCGGGAGGCGTGGGCCTGGAGCGCGCGGATGCGCTCGGCGAGCGTTCCGCCGCCTTCGGGCAGGCGGGCCGCGGGGGCGCCGTTGGTCGCGGCATCATTGGCCGGGCGCGGTGCCGGTTTCGCCGGCTGGCCGGCCTCGGCCGCGAGCAGCGCCTCGATCGGCGAGTTCGGGCCTTCGAGCTGCATCGCGAGCTTGGCGACTTCCGCCGCGATGTCGTTGATGCGCTCGCGCAGAAGCGCGTTCTCCATGCGCTCGGTCGCCCAGGAGCTCTCCGCCTGCTGCTGAATTGCGTTGATGTCGCGCTGGAGCTTGGCGCGCTCGTCGCGCGCGGTGCGTAGCTGCTCCTCCAGCGCGGACTTTTCCGCGCGTAGCTGTTCCATCGCAGCGGACGATCTGCCGCCGCTGAGCGCGGCGATCTCAACGCGCAGCTCCTTTATGGTGCGCTCGTTGCTGTCATTGGCCTGGCGCAGCTGGTTGTTCTCATAGTCGCGCTCGGCGAGCAGCTTGCCTTGCGTGGCAAGGCGCCCCTCGAGATCGGCGACACGCGCCGACAGCATCTCGGCTTCCTTGACCTGTATGATGAGCTGGCGATCGAGCTCGGTGACGCGCTGGCTCAGATTCTCGACGCGGCCGCGCGCCTCGCCGAGCTCGCGCGAGGCAGTCTCGGATTCAATCCGCTCCTGCGCGAGGCGTGCTTGCGTGGCGGCAAATTCCTTCTCGGCATCCCCGACGCGGCTCTTCAGTTCCTCGATCTGCGTGCGCACGGCGATCAGCTCGACCTGCCGGCTCTCCGCCATCATCGAGCGGTCGGACAGCTCGGTGTTGATCTTGGCAAGCTCGGCCTGCTTGTCGGCCAGCGCGATCTCGGCCTCGCGCAAGGCTGCGGTCTTGGCGTTGAACTCCTCTTCGGTGGCGCGAAGCTGCTCCTTGACCGCCTTCTCGCGCGCCTCCAGCGCGAAGATCGTGGCATTCTTCTCGCCGAGCTCGATCTTCATGCGGTTGATGGCGTCGCTCTTCTTGCCGAGCTCGGCGAGCTGGCTCGTTGTCTTGTTCTTGAGCTGCTCGACGCTCATCTCGAGGCGCCGGGCCGACATGGCGAATTCGGCGCGAAGCTGGTCCTTGTCGGCCTGGATCTCGGCCATCGACAGCGGCGTGGCGGCCTCGAGCCGGCGCGTGGTCAGGCGCACCGCGCGGTTATGCACCAGCGGCACGATCGCGAGCCCGCACAGCATCGAGAGCAGGAAACCGATCGCCAGGTACATGATCGGCTCGACCATGGGCCAGAACTCCCAGAGCTAAGGAAAAATTTACCAACGACAATGCATGCGGGGCCGGCAAAAAGCCAGCCCTGGACTGTCGTTAACCTTGATCCGTCACCGAATGGGAGGCGACGATCCTAGAATGGGTTCCAGGTCGCGCGCGGGGTGTACTTGAGATAGCCGATGTTGGCGCCCAGCCGCAGGCCGAGGCCGGAGCGGATCGGCACCAGCACGATGTCGTTGGCAGTGAGGGCCGTCATGCCGAAGCCGCCGATGATGTAAGCCGAGCCGTCGATGCCGGCAAAGCGCTGATAGATCGCATTGGTCGCAGGCAGATTATAGACGAGCGTCATGGTGCGCGCGCCATCGCCGCCCCAATCGAAGCCGAGCGAGGGCCCCTGCCAGTAGACTCTGAGGTCGCCGGCGTTCTTGGTGTAGAGCGTGCCTTCGCCGTAGCGAAGGCCGGCGACGAAGGCGCCGGAGCCTTCCTCGCCCAGGATGTAGCCGTTGGGGAGGCCCCATTGGCTGACTGCCTTCTCGATGATCGAGGCCAGCCCGCGCGAGACGTTGCCGAAGAAGCGGTGTCCGGCGCCGACGAGTTCGTCCGGGCCGTAGGTATTGGGCGTAGGGGTTCGCTGCGGCGGCGGAAGGTCAGGCGGCGGCGCATTCTGGGCCGAGGCCGGCACGATCCAGCCTACCATCGCGGCAAGCGCGAGCGCTGCAAGGCGTGATGCGAAAGTCATAAAGAACCCCTGGTACCGAATCCGGTCGCTTCCTTAACCTGACGCCAATAGGCACGGCTCTAGGTTGCGCCGGATGTCCCCTCGACTCGGATGTTATCCGCAGCAACTATGACGGCACAACGGCAGGAAGATAGCCCTTTGCGCCCCGGAATTGCCTTGATCGGCCGCCTCGTGTGTCTGCTGGCGGGCCTCTGGATCGCCGGCGCGGTGGTGCCGGCCAAGGCTGCCACCACCGAGCGGATCGTCGTCAATCGCTTCACCGGCACTGCCATCGAGGGGTTCGACCCCGTGGCCTATTTCGTCGATGGGGTGGCCATGCAGGGGACGGCGGAGTTCGAGGCGAACCTCTGGGGCGCGGTCTGGCGCTTTCGCAACGAGGGCAACCGGGCCTCGTTCCTGGCCCATCCCGAGATCTACGGGCCGCAATTCGGCGGCTATGATCCGGCCGATATCGCCCGCGGTGTCACCATTGCCGGCAATCCCTATTTCTTCGCGATCGTGGCGCAGCGGCTCTATCTGTTCAGCCGGGAAGCCAATCGCGACGCCTTCGTCGCCAATCCGGAGCGCTTCCTCTATGAGGTACGCAAGCGCTGGCCGGCGCTTCGGGAACAGCTCGGTCAGTAGCAGCCTACCGCCTGCGGATCGCCCCAGGCGATGAAGTCCGGAATGATGAAGCCTGTATCGCTGCGCTGACCGAAGCGGAGCTCGCCGCCCTTGCCATCGGTCACCCTGCCGCCCGCCGCGGCCACGACAGCAGCGCCGGCTCCGACGTCCCATTCCGAGGTCGGTCCGAAGCGGGGATAGACGTCGGCGCTGCCTTCCGCGATTCGGCCGAATTTCACGGCCGAGCCGACGGTCCGTCTGACCGCATTGGGTCTGCTGTCGATGAACGCCTCGCTCTTGGGGTCGCCATGCGAGCGGCTCACCGCCGCGATCCAGGGCTCACCGCGCGCCGGCAGCTTGCGGGTGTTGATGGGCTTGGCGGTACTGATGGTCGCGCCGTTGAAATCTACCCGCTCCGCGCCGCGGCCGACGATGCCGCGCCAGAGCAGTCCGAGAGCAGGCGCACTGACGATGCCGAGCAGCGGCACGCCTTCCGTCACCAGGGCAAGGTTGACGGTGAACTCGTCGCGACCGGCGACGAACTCCTTGGTGCCGTCGAGCGGATCGATCAGGAAGAAGCTGCCCTGAAACGGCGGCGAGGCGAGCTGGGTCCGCTCTTCCGACAGCGTCGGAAGGTCGCCCGCGAGCTGCTCGAGGCCGTCTGCGATGATGCGGTCAGCGGCAAGGTCGGCCTCCGTTACCGGCGAGCCATCCTGCTTGCCTTCGATCTGCATGGCGGCGCGGTTGACGGCAAGGATCGCCTCGCCCGCCTTCACCACCAGCGCCGTCAGCGGCTCCATCAGGCCAAAGGCGGCTGACTCGTCAACGATCCGATTCACTTGCATGCCTCATTCATCGGCGATCCGTCCCTCGTCACTGATTCGCCCCGATCGATTCGACTGGGGCATTATGGCCCGCTCGAACCGATCGCAAGCTAGCTGCCGCGGGCTTGCGAGTGTTAGAACCCGCAGCATCCGTCAAGCATGCGTGATTCGCGGCGCCCGGCGCCGTGCAATTCCAGGAACCCTCCAGGACCCCATTATATGTCTGACGCCTCGTCGCCCGCGACCGCTACTGCTCCCGATATGCTCGAACTCGCAGCGCTCTTGTGCTCACGGGTCTGCCACGATCTCATCAGCCCCGTCGGGGCCATCGTCAATGGGCTCGAAGTGCTCGACGACGATCCCAAGCCCGAGGACCGCGAGTTTGCCCTCGACCTGATCCGCAAGAGCGCCAAGACCGCCTCGGCCCGGCTCCAGTTCTGCCGCCTTGCATTCGGCGCGGCCGGCTCATCCGGCGCACAGATCGATCTCGGTGATGCCCAGACCATGGCGCGCGGCCATATCGAGGACGGCAAGTGCTCGATCACCTGGAATTTGCCGCGGCTCCTGCTGCCGAAGAATCGCGTCAAGCTGCTGCTCAACATGCTGGTCGTCGCTCAACATACGATCCCGCGCGGCGGCATGCTGACGGTCGACCCGATCGGCGAGGGTGAGACGATGAGCTTCCGGATCACTGCGAGCGGGCATAATGCGCGCCTGCCGCAGAACATCTCCGAGCTCCTGAGCGGCGAGCGCGGGCCTGCCGCGGATGCGCATGCGATCCAGCCTTATTATACGCGGTTGTTGGCAGAGGCTTGCGGACTCACCGTGAAGCTCGCGCCTGAAGGCGAAGCCATCACCGTTACCGCTTCGTGAAGCAACGTTGCGCTCGGCACGTTAATTGAATCTTTACGAGGCGCTTCGGCTTGTCCGCGGCGCCTTATATCTTTGTTGGTTCCGTTCTTTTGCACATACTCAACCAATATTAAACGCTTTGCGGTGAAGCTGGCCTCATTCCGAAATGGCGCATCACGCCTCGTGCGCGCCCTTCCTGTATGAAGGCCTGTTTTCATGGATGATCTGTTGCGGGAGTTTTTGACGGAGACCAGCGAGAGCCTGGACACCGTGGACAATCAGCTGGTGAAGTTCGAGCAGGAGCCGAACAACGCCAAGATCCTGGATAACATCTTCCGCCTGGTCCACACCNTCATGGATGATCTGTTGCGGGAGTTTTTGACGGAGACCAGCGAGAGCCTGGACACCGTGGACAATCAGCTGGTGAAGTTCGAGCAGGAGCCGAACAACGCCAAGATCCTGGATAACATCTTCCGCCTGGTCCACACCATCAAGGGCACYTGCGGCTTCCTGGGTTTGCCGCGGCTGGAAGCGCTGGCGCATGCCGGYGAGACCTTGATGGGCAAATTCCGYGACGGCATGCCGGTGACCGGGCAGGCGGTGACGGTGATCCTGTCCTCGATCGACCGCATCAAGGAGATCCTGGCAGGCCTGGAGGCGACCGAAGCGGAGCCCGAGGGTAACGACCGCGACCTCATCGACAAGCTGGAAGCGATGGTCGAGCAGGGCATGGCGGCCATGGCTGCCGGTTCAACGGCTGCAGGTTCAATGGCCGGTGCCGTTACGCCGGTYGCCGATGCCCCGCCGCTGGCGCCGGAACCGCCGGCTGCCGCTGCGCCCGCACCCGCAAAAGAGCTGACCACGGGCACGCTGATCGAGCAGACCCTGGAGCGCCCGTTGCGTCCGGGCGAGGTCTCGCTCGACGAGCTCGAGCGCGCCTTCCGCGAGACCGCGATCGAAGCGCCGGCGCCCGCGCCCGTGGCAAAGGCCGAGCCCGCCGCCGAAGCGCCTGTCGCGGACGCCAAGCCCGCCAAGGAGAGGGCCGCGCCGAAGAAGTCGATCGCCGACGAGACGGCGAGCGAGGGCGACCGCATCGCCAACCAGTCGATCCGCGTCAACGTGGATACGCTGGAGCATCTGATGACCATGGTCTCCGAGCTGGTCCTGACCCGCAACCAGCTCCTGGAGATCTCCCGCCGCAACGAGGACACCGAGTTCAAGGTGCCGTTGCAGCGCCTCTCCAACGTCACCGCCGAGCTGCAGGAAGGCGTCATGAAGACGCGCATGCAGCCGATCGGCAATGCCTGGCAGAAGCTGCCSCGCATCGTCCGCGAYCTCTCGAGCGAACTCGGCAAGCAGATCGAGCTGGAGATGCACGGCGCCGACACCGAGCTCGACCGCCAGGTGCTCGACCTGATCAAGGACCCGCTCACCCACATGGTGCGCAAYTCCGCCGATCGGGTGCGACGCTGCGCCGTCAATCTCCCGCGTCCTAACAGGAAGGTTTCCCGTG